>CAZDVL010000016.1:0-28798 GCA_964508745.1 uncultured Anaerolineaceae bacterium
GCGGCAGGCCGCCGCCAGCGGCAGCAGCAGCCCGCCGGCTAGCAGCGGCGGCGCGACCAGCGTGCCCAGGCCCAGCGCCAGCCCGGCGCAGACCGCGTCGGCGCGGCGTTCGGTGCGCAGCGCGCGCGTGAGCGCCGCCAGGTAAAGCGCGCTGCAGAACGCCAGCGCGCTGTGCGGCGTGCCGGCGGTCGCCAGGGCCAGCGTCGGCGCGGCGACCGCTGTCAGCGCGGCGGCGGCCAGGCCGGTCCACGCGCCCGCCCACAGCCGCGCCAGCAGCCACACCGCCGGGACGGTCAGCGCGGCGAACAGGGCGCTTTGGGCCTGCAGGCGCGGCAGGCTGCCCTGGGCCGCCGGCGGGAACGACAGCAGCAGGCGGTACAGCGGGCCGCCGTCGGCGTCCAGGCCGGGCACGACAGCCGCCGGCGCGGGCACGGCCGCGATCAGCAGCAGCGCCGCCGCGCTGATCGCGGCCAGCAGCGCGGCCTCACGGCGGCTGGCGGCCAGCCAGCGGCGCAGCGCGCCCGCCGCCAGCAGCGGCGCGCCGTCCAGCGCGAGCAGCACGGCGGCGAAGGCGCTCATGGCCCAGGCGAACAGCAGCAGGCCGCCCGCCAGCTCCAGGCGCGCCAGAATGACGGCAAGGATCAAGAAGAACGCCCCGCCCAGCCAGAACACGGCCCGGTTGAACGGGCGGGGCGGCGCGTCCGCGTCGGGCGCGGGCGGCGTGTCCGCGCCGCCGGCGGCGCTCACAGACGCCAGCAGCGGCTGCAGCAGCAGCGCCCCGGCGCTGAACAGCAGCAGCGGCGCCAACGGCAGCCGCGAGCCGAGCAGCAGCGCCTGCGCCGCCGCCAGGCAGCCGAACCCGGCCAGCCCGGCCAGCGCGCGCAGCGCCGTCCACCGGCGGACGGGCCGCGCCGGGGGGACGATCAGCGGCGCGCTGACCGGCGCGGTGTCTGCCGGGGCATCAACGGCGGCGGGCATCTCCGCCGGCTTTGTGGGGGGCGCTGGTGTTTGTGCGGCGCGCCGCCGCGCCAGCAGGGCCGCCGCCCCCGTCAGCAGGGCCGCCGCCCCCGCCAGCGCCGCTGCGCGTGCCTTGGTTCCCGAATCGCGCGTCATAGGCCAGCTTTCGCTTGTCAGCGTTCAGCTTACAGTCTACCTGAGGGGCGGCCCGGTTGGAAAGCTCGGCGCATCGGCGTGTTTTGCGGCGCGGGCGGGAAGCTTGACTCCTGGCCGCGACAGCTTATAATTGAATCACCGTTAGATTAAGCTGTAATGTATTGTAACGAAAGCGCGTGTTTTGGCCCGCAAACCTGCCGATCAGTCTGTCAGCCGTGACGCCATCCTCTACGCCGCCGCCGATGTGCTTCAGCGCGCCGGTTACGAAGCGACCACCATGAAGGACATCGCCGCCGAGGTCAACCTGACGGCGGCCAGCCTCTATCACCATTTCAAGAACAAGGACGAGCTGCTGCTGGCGGTGCTGGAGGCCGGGCTGGATGTCGTCATCGGGCGGCTGGAGCCGATCGTCGGGTCAGGGCTGGGCTGCGCCGACCGCCTGCGCGCCATGATCTCGGTGCACATTGTGGCGCAGACAGAGAACACGGCGGTGGCGGCGGCAATGGTCTTCGAGATTCGGTCGCTGCTGGCCGAGGGCGCGGGCTATCACGAGCGCCGCCGGCAGTTCTTCGCCCGCCGTGACCATTTCGAGGACATGTACCGGCGTGTCATCGCCGAGGGCGTCGAAAAGGGCGCGTTTCACCCGGTGGATGTGCCGATCTTCGTCAAGGCGATGCTGGGCGCGCACAACTGGGTGAGCGTGTGGTATCGCCCCGCCGGGCGGCTGAGCGGCCAGGAAATCGCCGACCGCATGGCCGACACCTTTCTCCATTCGCTGTTAGCTGAAGGGCCGCGCGTATGAGCCGTCGTATTGCTCTGGAAGCCGCCGCGCTGGCGGCGTTGGTGGCGCTGGTGGGCGCGCTGGCGCAGCTTGTGATCCTCTTTTCGTTCCCGCCGGGCGCCGTGCCGCAGCCCTACGGGGTGGCCGCGCCGGCCTTCCAACTGGCTGTGCAGGCAGAGCCGGCGCTGCCGTATTTCGCCGCCGACACCCTGTTCGTGCTCGGCTACACGCTGGTGTTCGCCGGGCTGTACACCGTGACCGCGCCGCGCGCGCCGGTCTTCGCCGCGCTTGGCCTGGGCGCGGGCGTGCTGACCGCGCTGTTCGACACCGCCGAAAACGCGCTGTTCATCGTTTACGCGCTGCACGAGCGCGCCGGCGCCGGCGCGGCCGACCCCGCGCTGACGCTGCTCTACGTGCTGACGACGCTCAAGTGGGCGGCGGCCTTCGCCACGCTGTTCACCTTCGGCCTGGTCTACCCGCGCGCTGGCGGGCGCGAGCGCGCGATCGCCGCGCTGATGCTGCTGTTCGTGCTGGTGGGCGTGGTCGGCGTGGCGCTGCCGGGCGCGATCGCGCTGCGCGGGCTGTTCTTCCTGGTGGGGATGCCGCTGTTCGCCTGGGATTTCTGGGCGCGGGCGCGGCGCGAACCCGCCTGAGTATCAACCGGATCATATATTAAGGACGCTTACACTTATGATCTCATTTACCCCCACTGACGACCAACAACTGCTGATCGACACCATCCGGCGCTTTGCGCTCAACGACGTGCGCCCGGCGGCGCACGACGCCGACGAAAACGGCGCGCTGCCGTCGGCGCTGGTGCAGAAGGGCTGGGAGCTGGGCCTGGTGCCGTCCAGCATCCCGGAGGAGCTGGGCGGCTTCGGCGACCCACTGAGCGCCATCACCGGCGCGCTGGCCGCCGAGGAGCTGGCCTATGGCGACCTGGCGCTGGCGCTGGCGGTGCTCAGCCCGGCGCTGCTGGCCTATCCGCTGGTGCTGTACGGAAGCGCCGAACAGCGCGAGAACCTGCTGCCGCTGTTCCTGGACGAAAAACCTGCCCCGGCCACGGCGGCCCTGCTGGAGCCGGGCATCAGCTTTGACCCGCACGACCTGAAAACGACGGCCACCGTCAGCGGCACTAAGGTGAAGCTGAACGGCGTGAAAGCCTATGTGCCGCTGGCCGAAACAGCGCAGTGGATGCTGGTCTACGCGCGCAGCGCCGAGTCCGGCGCGGTCGAAGCCTACCTGGTGGAGGACGGCGTTGCGGGCGTGCGCATCGAGAAGCGCGAGAAGCTGATGGGCGTGCGCGCCCTGCCAGCCTATCGCATCGTCTTTGAGGGCGCGGAAGTTGACCTGGCGTGCCGGCTGGGCGGCGCGGTGGGCATTGACTACCCGGCGCTGCTCAACCGGCAGCGCGTGGCGCTGGCGTCGCTGGCGGTGGGCGTGGCCCGCGCCGCGTTCGAGTACGCCCGCGACTACGCCAAAGAGCGCGTGCAGTTCGGCCGGCCGGTCGCGCAGAACCAGGCGATCGCCTTCATGCTGGCGGAGTGCGCGGTTGAGATTGACGCCGCGCGCCTGATGGCCTGGGAGGCGGCCTGGAAGCTTGACCAGGGCCAGGACGCCACCCGCGAGGCTTACCTGGCGAAGCTGTACGCCGACAAGGCGGCGCTGTTCGTGACCGACAGCGGCGTGCAGACGCTCGGCGGCTACGGCTTCATCCGCGAGTACCCGGCGGAGCGCTGGCTGCGCAACGGGCGCGGCTTTCCGGTGTTCGACGGCCTGGCGATCGTGTAGCGGTCAACTGCCCTCACCCCCCCCGACCCCCTCTCCCGCTGAGCGGGCTGAGGGGGTGCAAAACAGTCGCAGCGGTTTACCTTTCGCCCGTTTTACGGGAGAGGGGTGGCCCGCAGGGCCGGGGTGAGGGAAAAATGAAATGTCAACATAGTCTTGGATATGCCAGTAAAGATTTAGAGTAAGGACAGACACGTATGGCGATCAGCTTTAAAATTCCCGACAACGTGAAACAGATGGCGCAGATGGCCGAGTTCATCGCCCAGACCACCATGCGTCCCTACTCGCGCGAGCTGGACGAAGATGAACACGCGCGCCCGACGGCCTTCATCGAGCAGATGTGGCCGGTCCTCAGCGGCCAGCGCCGGGCGATGCTGGACAGGATCGAGAAGCAGCTTCAGGGCGCCGACGGCGGCAGCGGCAACGGCGGCGGCAAGAAGGAAAGCCGCCCGTCCAGCTATTACACCAACATGATGCACATGGTCGAGATGCTGTCGTGGGGCGACGCGGGCATCTACCTGTGCCTGCCCGACGCGGCGCTGGGCGGCTTCGCCATCGAGGCGGTCGGCACGCCAGAGCAGAAGCTGCGCCTGCTGCGCCGCTTCGCCGAGGGCGACAAACCGGCCTGGGGCGCGATGGCGATGACCGAGCCGGGCGCCGGGTCGGACACGTCCGCCATCCAGACGACGGCGCGCTTCGACGCCGACACCAACGAGTGGGTGCTCAACGGCGAGAAAATCTTCTGCACCAGCGGCGGGCTGGCGCTCAACGAGTCTAACGGGCTGGTGATCGTGTGGGCGACGGTGGACCGTTCCGCCGGGCGCGCGGGCATGAAGCCGTTCGTGGTTGAGGCCGGGACGCCGGGCGTGAAGGTGGTCAAGGCGGAGATCAAGCACGGCATCCGCGCCAGCGACACCGTCTCGATCGCGTTCCAGGACGCGCGCATCCCCGCCGACAACGTGCTGGGCAGCGCCGAGGTGCAGCGCGGCGAGGGCCGCGAGGGCTTCAAGGGCGCGATGGCGACCTTCGACGCCAGCCGCCCGCTGGTGGCGGCCAGCGCCCTGGGCATTGGCCGCGCCGCGGTCGAGTTCGTCAAGGAGAAGCTGGCCGCGGAAGGCATCGAGATTCCTTACGGCCTGCCGTACCACAAGCTGACCGCCGTCCAGCGCGACGTGCTGGAGATGGAGGCGCAGCTTCACGCCGCCTACCTGCTGACGCTGCGCAGCATCGCCATGCTCGACGAGAAGATCAGCAACCCGCTGGAAGCCTCGATGGCGAAGGTCAAGGCGGGCAAGGCCGTGACGAAGATCACGCAGATGGCCGTCGAAATCCTGGGGCCGCTGGGCTACAGCCGCGAGTGGCTGGCCGAGAAGTGGATGCGCGACGGGAAGATCAACGACATCTACGAAGGCACGGGCCAGATCAACACGCTGATCGTCGCCCGCCGCATTCTGGAATACGGGCGCGCCGAGCTGGCGTAAGACGCCCCTCACCCCCGGCCCCCACCACGAACGCGGCGGGGCCGGGGACGTAAAACTGGCAGAGGCGAGGCTTTAATCCACCGTTGTTTAAGAAGGAGAGCGTTAATGGTGTACAACATCCGCAAGGCAGCCGTGATCGGCTCTGGCACGATGGGCGGCGGCATCGCGGCGCTGCTGGCCGGGGTGGGCGTCGAGGTGCTGCTGCTCGATATCCCGGCGAAGGACACACAGCCCGGCGACCCGCCCGCGAAGCGCAACGCGGTCGCGCTGGGCGGCCTGAGCGCCATGCAGAAGGCGCGCCCGGCGCAGCTTCTGCACCCGGATGACCTGCGCCTGATCCGCACCGGCAACATTGACGACGACCTGGAGCAGGTCGGCGGCGTGGATTGGGTGATCGAGGTGGTGGTCGAGCGGCTGGACGTGAAGCAGGCGCTGATGGCGCGGCTGGCGAAGCTGGTGGGGCCGCAGACGATTGTCACCACCAACACATCGGGCCTGCCGATCAAAGCGATTGCCGAGGGCCTGGACGAGGGCTTCACGCGGCGCTTTTTAGGCACGCACTTCTTCAACCCGCCGCGCTACCTGCACCTGCTGGAGGTCATCCCGCACGCCAACACCGACCCCGAAGTGGTGCGCTTTATGACCAGGTTCGCCACCGAGCGCCTGGGGAAGGGCGTCGTGCTGTGCAAGGACACGCCCAACTTCATCGGCAACCGCTTTATGTCCATGTCCGGCATGCAGGCGATGAACTACGCGCTGGACAACGACTTCACGGTTGAGGAAGTGGACGCCATCACCGGCCCGCTGATCGGGCGGCCCAAGACGGCCACCTTCAACCTCAACGACCTGGTGGGCTTCGACATCGCTGTGTACGTGGCGCGCAACCTGTACGACGCCATCCCCGACGACCCGGCGCGCGAGGTGCTTAACCACCCGGCGGCGGTGGCGTTAAGCCAGGCGCTGCTCGACAAGAAGTGGCTGGGCCGCAAGACCGGGCAGGGCTTCTACCATATGCGCAAGGGGGCCGGCGGCGAGAAGGAACTGTGGGCGCTGAACCTGAAGACGCTGGACTATGAGCCGCCGACCAAGCCGCGCTTCGACAGCGTGAGCGCGCACCGCAAGGTCGAGGACACCGGCGAGCGCATCCGCCTGCTCATCAGCGCCGACGACCGCGCCGGGCGCTTCCTGTGGCACATGCACGCTTTTTACCTGGCGTATGCCTCGCACCGCGTGCCAGAGATCACCGACACGATTGTCAACATTGACAACGCGCAGAAATGGGGCTTCGGCCATGAGCTTGGCCCGTTCGAGATCTGGGACGCGGTCGGCGTGGCGGAGACGATCCCGGCGTTTGACGCGGCCGGCTACCCGGCGGCGCAGTGGGTGCGCGAGATGGTCGCCAGCGGCCACCCCACGTTCTACCGCTACGACGAGAACGGCCAGAAAACCGGTTACTACAGCCCGCAGGCCGGCGGTTATGCGCCGCTGGAGAAGGACCCGCGCGAGATCACGGTGGCGGCGCTGCGCGCCGGCGGCAAAGAGATCGCCGGGAACGACGGGGCCAGCCTGCTCGACATGGGCGACGGCGTGGCGCTGTTCGAGTTCCACAGCAAGCAGAACTCGCTGGACAACGACGTGATCGCGATCGGCTGGAAGGCTGTTGAGCTGCTTGAGCGCGGCGACATCGCGGCGCTGGTGGTGGGCAACGACGGCGAGCGCTTCAGCATCGGCTTCAACGTGTTCATCGCCGTGATGGCCGTGCAGGGCGGCGAGCTGGCGCAGCTTGAGCGCGGCATCAAGCGCCTGCAGGACCTGGCGGAGGCGCTGCGCACCGCCGCGCGCCCGGTCGTGACCGCGCCGTTCCAGATGGCGCTGGGCGGCGGCCTGGAGATGGCGATGGCCGGGGCGGCGCAGGTGGCGCACATCGAGTACTATGCCGGGCTGGTCGAGGCGGGCGTCGGCCTGATCCCGGCGGGCGGCGGCTGCAAGGAGCTGCTGCGGCGCGTCGTCAACCCGGTGATGCGCTCGCACCCCAACGCCGACCCGCTGCCGCACCTGCAGAAGGTGTTCCAGCAGATCGCCACCGCGCAGGTGAGCGAGCAGGGCGCGAAGCTGGCGCGCGAGATGGGCTTCCTGGGGCCGTGCGACCGCATCGTGATGAACCGGTCGCACCTGCTGGGCGAGGCCAAGCGCACCGCGCTCTACCTGGCGGACGGCTACACGCCGGCGCAGCGCGAGCCGGTCTACGCCGCCGGGCGCGACGCCTACGCCGCGCTGCTGGTGGCGATCGAAGGCTTCGTTGAGCAGGGCATCGCCAGCGAGTACGACGCGCACATCGCGCGCAAGCTGGCGTATGTGCTCACCGGCGGCGCGATCAGCGAGCCGGCGTGGGTGCAGCCAGAGCTGATCTTCGAGCTGGAGCGCGAGGCGTTCATGAGCCTGCTGCAGGAAGAAAAGACGCTGGCGCGCATCACGCACATGCTGCAAACCAACCGGCCGCTGAGGAATTAGTCGCTAGTCATTAGTCGCTAGTCTCTGGTCGTCAGTCGCTGAGTCAAAGCGCGGCCAGAGACTGGCGTCACCGACTAAAAGCCAGAGGCTATAGACCAGAGACTAAAGACTAGAGACTGAGAGGAACTCATGCGTGAAGCAGTGATTGTGGCCGGTGCGCGGACAGCGGTCGGCAAGAGCAGGCGCGGAGTCACCCGCAGCGCCCGGTCAGACGACATGGCGGCGGCGGTGATCCAGCGCCTGCTGGCAGAGACGGCGGGCAAGCTGGACCCGCTGGAAATTGACGATGTGATTATCGGCTGCGCCATGCCGGAGGGCGGGCAGGGCCTCAACTTCGCCCGCGCCATCAGCCTGCGCGCCGGGCTGCCGGTGGAAGTCCCGGCGCAGACGGTCAACCGCTTCTGCTCCAGCGGGCTGCAAACGATCGCCATGGCCGCCGAGCGCATCATCGCCGACGGCGCCGACATCATCATCGCCGGCGGCGCGGAGTCGATGTCGCAGGTGCCGATGACCGGCTTCCGCATCAGCCCGAACGCGGCGCTGGCCGCCAACGACTGGCAGGTGTACATGAGCATGGGCCACACCGCCGAGCGCGTGGCCGATGAGTGGGGCGTCAGCCGCGAGGACATGGACCAGTTCGCCTGCGAGAGCCACCTGAAGGCGGCGCGGGCGACCGACGCCGGGCTGTTTAAGCCGGAGATCGTGCCGTTCGAGATCGAGGAAAAGTACGTCGGGCCGGACGGCGCGCTGGTGACGGAGACGATCATCTTCGACACCGACGAGCACCTGCGCCGCGAGACGACGGTCGAGGGGCTGGCGAAGCTCAAGCCGGTCTTTCGCGAGGGCGGGCGCGTGACGGCGGGCAACTCCAGCCCGTTAAGTGACGGCGCCGCCGGCGTGATTGTGATGGAGGCGGGCCGGGCGGCGCAGTTGGGCCTGAAGCCGCTGGCGCGCTTTGCCGGCTTCAACGTGGCCGGGGTGCGCCCGGAGGTGATGGGCGTCGGGCCGATTGCCGCCGTGCCCCGGCTGCTGAAGCGCGCCGGCGTCCGGCAGGACGACATTGACCTGATCGAGCTGAACGAGGCGTTCGCGGCGCAGGCGCTGGCCGTCATCCGCGAGCTGGAACTGGACCCGGCGAAGGTCAACGTGAACGGCGGCGCGATCGCGCTGGGCCACCCGCTGGGCTGCACCGGGGCCAAGCTGACGGTGCAGATCATCAGCGAGATGCGGCGGCGCGGCAGCCGCTACGGCATGGTGACGATGTGCATCGGCGGCGGCATGGGCGCGGCGGGCCTGTTCGAGAACGTGAACTGAGGCATTGAGCGACACCTGACGGGCGGCCTGCGGGCCGCCCGTTTGATTCTCAGGGGCGGGATTGCGCACAGAGTTTGTTTGACACCGCACAACTTTCTATAATCAGCCGCACTGCACACAGCTAAGCCGCTGTGTGCTGCCTTATTGAACGGCTAAAAGGAGAGATGTGATGCAGAAAAAAGCCCTGGTTCTGATAGCGGCACTGATGCTGGTCGCGCTGCTGGCCCCGGCGGCCCTCAGCGCCCAGCCCGCAGACAACGTGCTGCGCTACCCGATCACCGTTGAGCCGGAACACCTCAATGCGTTTACCGCCAACACCATCGCCATCGGCACCGTGCTGCGCAACGTGTACGAGGGCCTGACCTGGTACAACCCGCAGACCGGGGAACTGGAGCCAGCGCTGGCCGAAAGCTGGACGATCTCTGACGACAAGATGACCTACACGTTCAACCTGCGCCAGGGCGTGCTGTTCCACCAGATCGCCGGTGTCGAGTACGCCGAGGGCGAGCGCGAAGTGACCGCCGACGACATTCTGTGGAACTACGAGATCGCGCTCAACGCCGACACCAACATTTCCAGCCAGGCCGAGGGCCTGACCAACATCGCCGGCGCGGTCGAGTTCACCAACGGCGAGGCCGAGACGGTCGCGGGCATCAAGGTCGTTGACCCCTACACGCTGGAAATCACGCTGACGGTGCCGGACCGCCTGTTCCTCTACGGCTGGGGCAACCTGAGCATCGTGTCGCCGGCGGCCTACAAACAGCTCGGCGAGAACGTCAACAACACGCCGGTGGGCACGGGGCCGTTCCAGTTTGTGGAGTGGCTGCGCCAGGATCGCATCGTGGTCGAGCGCAACCCCGACTACTGGCGCGAGGGCTTCCCGAAAGTGGACGGCGTGCGCTTCATCAACTACGCTGACGCCAACACCGCGCTGCTTGACTTCCGCGCCGGCGAACTGGACTTCCTGTTCTCGTTCCCGACCGGCCAGCGCGCGGCGGTTATCGAGGAATTCAGCGACCTGTACAGCGAGGAACCGGGCCTGAACCTGCTCTACTTCGGCTTCGACATGACGCAGGGCCTGTTCTTCGAGAACCCGCTGGTGCGCAAGGCGTTCAACCACGCGCTGAACCGCGACCTGATCTGGAACGAGCTGGAAGAGGGCGCGCGCTACCCGGCCAACCTGGGCGTGCTGCCGCCGTCCATGCCCGCCTCGACGCCCTCGATCACCTACCCGTATGACCTGGAGCGCGCCAACGAGCTGCTGACCGAGGCCGGCTTCCCGCCGCTGGACCCCAACGACTGGTCGAAGGGCCGCGAGGGCTTCCCGGAGATCAACATGCAGGTGCTGGCGTCGCTGCAGAACCAGCTTGCCATCCCGGTGTGGCAGGAAGACCTGCGCAAGCTGGGCATCACCATGACGATCGAGGTTGAGGAAGGCGCGACCTACTGGGATCACATCGAGGAAGACGACGTGATTCTGTTCATCTCCGGCTGGTCTGCCGGCCTGATTGACCCGTCGGACACGATGGACTTCCTGTTCTACAAGGGGATTGACAACACCGAATACGACAACCCCGAAGTTGACGCGCTGCTGGAGGCGGCCCGCGTTGAGTACGACGAGGAAGCGCGCACGGCGCTCTACCTGCAGGCGCACGACCTGATTATGGACGACGCGCCGGTGGTGCCGCTGGCGTACAGCAAGGTCACCTGGCTGCAGCAGCCCTGGATCAGCGGCTTCTACCCCGGCGGCGGCGGCACCTACACCGCGCCGCTGTGGATGGTGGAGATTACGCGCTAGGGGCTTCCTGCCGTAAGTGCTGGCCCTCATGCCATGCCCCCTTCTCCCATTTCTTAAGGGGGAAGGGGGCACGGAAGCCAGCCTTCCCCGCTGCCGAAATTACCCAAAATTTGGCTGGCCCCTGATGATTCTCTATAATCGCTTTACCGTCCGCCGCCTGTGCAGGGGCGTGAAACAAAACGCTGTGAATTGTTAAAGGAGAAAAGGTATGCAGAAGAAGTTTTTAGTTTTGATCGCGGCGCTGGTGCTGGTCGCGCTGCTGGCCCCGGCGGCCCTCAGCGCCCAGCCCGCGGACAACGTGCTGCGCTACCCGATCACCGTCGAACCGGAACACCTTAACCCGTTCACCGCCAACACCATCGCCATCGGCACCGTCACGCGCAACATTTTCGAGGGCCTGACCTGGTACAACCCGCAGACCGGGGAACTGGAGCCAGCGCTGGCCGAAAGCTGGACGATCTCTGACGACAAGATGACCTACACGTTCAACCTGCGCCAGGGCGTGCTGTTCCACCAGATCGCCGGTGTCGAGTACGCCGAGGGCGAGCGCGAAGTGACCGCCGACGACATTCTGTGGAACTACGAGATCGCGCTCAACGCCGACACCAACATTTCCAGCCAGGCCGAGGGCCTGACCAACATCGCCGGCGCGGTCGAGTTCACCAACGGCGAGGCCGAGACGGTCGCGGGCATCAAGGTCGTTGACCCCTACACGCTGGAAATCACGCTGACGGTGCCGGACCGCCTGTTCCTCTACGGCTGGGGCAACCTGAGCGTCACGTCGCAGGCGGCTTACGAGCAGCTCGGCGAGGCGTTCAACAACACGCCGGTGGGCACAGGGCCGTTCCAGTTTGTGGAGTGGCTGCGCCAGGATCGCATCGTGCTGGAGCGCAACCCCGACTACTGGCGCGAGGGCTTCCCGAAGGTGGACGGCATCCGCTTCATCAACTACGGCGACGCCAACACCGCGCTGCTTGACTTCCGCGCCGGCGAGCTGGACTTCCTGTTCGCCTTCCCGACCGGCCAGCGCGCCGCCATCATCGAGGAATTCAGCGACCTGTACCACGAAAAGCCGGGCCTGCACCTGCGCTACTTCGGCTTCGACATGACGCAGGGCTTCTTCTTCGAGAACCCGCTGGTGCGCAAGGCGTTCAACCACGCGCTGAACCGCGACCTGATCTGGAACGAGCTGGAAGAGGGCGCGCGCTACCCGGCCAACCTGGGCGTGCTGCCGCCGTCCATGCCCGCCTCGACGCCCTCGATCACCTACCCGTATGACCTGGAGCGCGCCAACGAGCTGCTGACCGAGGCCGGCTTCCCGCCGCTGGACCCCAACGACTGGTCGAAGGGCCGCGAGGGCTTCCCGGAGATCAACATGCAGGTGCTGGCGTCGCTGCAGAACCAGCTTGCCATCCCGGTGTGGCAGGAAGACCTGCGCAAGCTGGGCATCACCATGACGATCGAGGTTGAGGAAGGCGCGACCTACTGGGATCACATCGAGGAAGACGACGTGATTCTGTTCATCTCCGGCTGGTCTGCCGGCCTGATTGACCCGTCGGACACGATGGACTTCCTGTTCTACAAGGGGATTGACAACACCGAATACGACAACCCCGAAGTTGACGCGCTGCTGGAGGCGGCCCGCGTTGAGTACGACGAGGAAGCGCGCACGGCGCTTTACCAGCAGGCGCACGACCTGATTATGGCCGACGCGCCGGTGGTGGCCTCTGCTTACAGCAAGGTCACCTGGCTGCAGCAGCCGTGGATCGAGAACTTCAACCCCGGCGGCGGCGGCACCTACACCGCGCCGCTGTGGATGGTGGAAATAGTCCGTTAGGGCGGTTGTAACCGCTGCATCGTCTTATTCACAGGGGCGACCGGCAGGCTGCCCCTGTGAATAAATATTCAGCCCGCCCGGTTGGGCGGCTTTGCTGAGTGACGGCTGACAGCCTGTAGGGAGTTTCGCAATGACCATGTATATAGCCCGCCGCCTGGCGCAGGTGATCCCAACCCTGCTGGTGATTTTCACCATCCTGTTTGTGCTGTCGTACCTGATGCCCGGCGACCCGCTGCGCACCGTGCTGGGCGAGGAGTACAACCGGGTGGACCCAGACACGCTGGCGCGCATGAAAGAAGAGCTGGGCCTGAACCGCACCTTTATTGAACAGTATCTTGACTTCCTGGGGCGCATGCTGCGCCTTGACCTGGGCAAGTCGTTTGTGTTGAAAGAGAACGTGATTAATATCATCGGCTACCGCCTGCCGCACACGCTTCAGTTGATGGCCGGCGGCATGTTCGTCGCGCTGCTGATCGGCATTCCGGCGGGGATTGTTTCCGCGCTGAAGCAGTATTCCTGGATGGACCACGCGCTGATGCTGGTGGCGCTGATCGGCCTGTCCATGCCGGTTTTCTGGCAGGGCCTTTTGCTCCAACTGCTTTTAACGCAGGAGAAATTCGGCGTTGCGCTGTTCCCGGTGGCGGGCTATGGCGACGGCAAGCTGATCTACCTGGTGCTGCCGTCGCTGGTGCTGGGCACGAACCTCTCGGCGGTGCTGGCGCGCGTGACGCGCTCGTCCATGCTGGAGGTGCGCGGGCAGGATTACCTCAAAACGGCGCGCGCCAAGGGCCTGCGCGAGCGCCGCGTGCTGTTCACACACCACCTGCGCAACGCGCTCATCCCGGTGATCACGGTCATCGGCCTGCAGGTCGCCGGGCTGCTCACCGGCTCGCTGGTGACAGAGACGATCTTCAACTGGCCAGGCATGGGCCGGGCGATCGTGCCCGCCATCCAGAGCCGCGACACGCCGGTGATTATGGGCATCCTGATATTTGGCGCGCTGATGTTCATCGTCATCAACCTGATTACCGACGTGATGTACGCGCTGGTCAACCCGCGCATTCGCTACGGCACGAATTAGGGGCGAGCCGCTGTGACTACTTCTACTGTTCAGACACCGACACCGGCGTCGGGCGACATCGCCCAACTGGCCGGCGGCAGGAAACCTGCCTCGAACCGCAGCCGTTTCTGGCGCGCTTTCCGCCGCAACCGCATCGCCATGCTGGGGCTGATCATCGTCTGCATCATGATCTCGCTGGCGCTGTTCGCCGACATTGTCGCGCCCCACAACCCGATCGAGCCGCACTACACCGACCGCCTCCACCCGCCCAGCGCGCAGTTCCTGCTGGGCACCGACGAGCTGGGGCGCGACATCTTCAGCCGGCTGGTGTTTGGCGCG
Source organism: uncultured Anaerolineaceae bacterium (assembly GCA_964508745.1). Taxonomy (GTDB): domain Bacteria; phylum Chloroflexota; class Anaerolineae; order Aggregatilineales; family Phototrophicaceae; genus DAOTWC01. The sequence continues at coordinate 14,023 of CAZDVL010000016.1, forward strand.
CGCATCTCGCTGGTGATCGCGTTCATCGCCCAGACGGTCGCCATCTCCATCGGCATCACGCTGGGGCTGGTGTCCGGCTGGTTCGGCGGCTGGGTGGACGACCTGATTATGCGCATCACCGACGCCTTCTTCGCCATCCCCGGCCTGATGTTCCTCATCGTCTGGGTCGCCATCCTGAACCCCAGCCCGGTGACGATCTTCGTCGGCCTGGGGCTGATCGGCTGGACCAGCGACGCGCGGATGATGCGCAGCCAGGTGCTGGCGATCAAGAAGCTGGAATATGTGGTGGCGGCGCAGGCGGTGGGGGCGGGGACGCCGCGCATTATGGTGCTGCACCTGCTGCCGAACGCCGTCGCGCCCTCGATTGTGCTGGCGTCGCTGGGCGTCGCCGGGGCGATCCTGGTCGAATCGACGCTCAGCTTCCTCGGCCTGGGTGTGCAGATACCGAACCCCAGTTGGGGCACGATGATTGACATCGGGCGCAACTATTTTATCTCCGCCTGGTGGTACGCCATCTTCCCCGGCCTGGCGATCATGCTGACCGTGCTGGGCTTCAACTTCATCGGCGACGGCCTGCGCGACGCGCTCGACCCGCAGCAGTATCGGTAGCACAGCAGCGGGCGGGGGGTGAGCGTGGACGGCCGATGCCGGGTGCTGGTGGTTGACGACTCGCCCTCTGACCTGCACCATATTGAGCGTTTGCTGCGCGACGGCGGTTTCGACGTGGTCACGGCCGCTGGCCGCGCCAGCGCGCTGGCCCTGCTGCGGACCGAATATGTGCACGTGGCCGTCATTGACGTGTGCCTGGCGTTCGGCAGCGCCGAAAACCGCGACGGCGTGGCGCTGATGGCGGACATGCGCTGGCTGGCCCCCACCGTCCCGGTGATCCTGCTGCACGACAACCCCTCAGTTGACCTGGTGCGCGAGGTGCTGCGGCCCACGCCGCCGGCGCGCTCGGTGTTCGCGCTGCCGCCGCGCGGCGCCTACGATTTCCTGCTCAAGACCGACACCGACCTGTTACAGCTTCCGCAGTCTGTGTGGCAGGCGTTCGACGCGCTGGTGCACGCCAACCTTGAGCTGGAAATTATTGACCAGGAAGGCGTGCTGCGCGACCTGGCGCACAAGCTGCGCTTTGTTGACCTTGAGCCGCCCGGCCCGGAGGGGCTGGCCGTGGAGATGCGCGCGCTGATGCAGAAGCTGTTCGCTGACTGGGACATGGTGCGCATCCAGCCGATTGCGACCGACCGGCGCGGCTACAGCCGCGCGCTGGTGTTCGTCGCGCTGCCGCAGCAGCCGGGCGGGCGCGGGGGCGAGGTGTGCGTGGTCAAGGTGGCCGAGCACACGCTGATCGAAAAGGAGGTGAGCCGCCACCGCAGCCGCGTGCATATGACGGTCGCGCGCAGCGCCCGCGCGCTTGAGCCGGTGGTGCGCACGCGCGCGCTGGGCGGCGTCGTCTACACGTTCGTCGGGCTGGGCGGCGGCGTGCGCGACTTCGCCCAGGTCTACCGCAGCGGCGGCGACGCGGCCATTGCCAGCGCGATTCGCAGCCTGTTTCAGTCCACGCTGCTGCCGCTGCACGGCCTGACCGGCTTTGTCCGCACCGACCCGAACCCGCGCCGCTTCCTGACGGCGCTGCTGCGCCTGGACGACGACGAGCTGCACGCCGCGCTCGACGCGCTGGTCGCCGGGCACAGCGCGCTGACGCGCTCCAGCGCCGACCCGCGCAGCCTGCGCCTGGGCCTGCGCGCGCGCCTGCCGGACCCGGTGGCGTTCGCGCTGGGCGACGCGCTGCCCACCGATTACCGTGTCGCCACCATTCACGGCGACCTGCACGTGCACAATGTGCTGCTGGACGAGCGCGGCGACACCTGGCTGATTGACTTTGCCAACGCCGACGAAGGCCCGCTGATCCAGGACTACGCCACCTTTGAGGTGTCGCTGCTGGTCGAAATGGCCGACGAGAGCGCCGGCTGGGAGCCGTTCTATGAGTGGGCGCTGCTGCTGACCGCCAGCCCCGGCCAGCCGCTGCCGCCGCTGCCGGCGCGCCTGGCGGCGCTGCTGCCGCTGGCGCGGGCGCACGCGGCGGTGGGGGTCGTCCGCGAGCTGGCGCGCCGGCACATGGAGCCGGACGCGCGCGCCTACCTCATCTGCCTGCTGTACACCGCGCTGCGCATGACAACGGTCAAGTTCCTCACGCCGGAGAAAAGCCTGTACGCGCTGATCCTGGCGGCGGCGGCGGCGCGGGCGCTGGGCGCGGCGGGCAGCGAATAAAAACCCCCCGCTCTGCACAGAACGGGGGGCTTTGCCGGGCAGAGCCGGACGTTTACTCGGTCACAAGGGGCAGCCCCGCCGCGACCCAGGCGTTGGAGCCATTTTTCAGGCTGCGCACGTTCTCGTAGCCCAGCATTTGCAGCGCGGCCATTGCGAACACGCCGCGGTGGCCGATGTGGTCGTAGACCACGATCGGCGCGTCTTTGGCCGGAAGCTGGTCCAGGCTGGCGCCCAGTGTGCGCAGCGGGATGTTGACCGCGCCTTCGATGTGCCCCTGGGCGAACTCGCTGGCCTCGCGCACGTCCACAATAGCGGGCGGCGTGGCCTCGGCCAGGGCGATGTTCAGGTCCTCCACGCTGATCAGGCTGAAGCCGTCAGGCAGGTTGGTCAGGTAGGCGTCCACTGTCGCCCACAGGTCGGCGTCCACTTCCGGGAAGGCCCCGCCAGCGACCGCCGGCGTCGACTCCAGGACGGTCTGGCCGCCGGCGGCGGTCCAGCCGCTGATGCCGCTGCGCAGGCTGACGGCGTTGCTGTAGCCGAGCAGGTTGAGCGCCAGCGTGGCGATGCCGCCGCGGTGGCCGATGGCGCAGTAGACGACGATTGGCGCGTCCTGCGCGGGCAGCAGGTGCAGGTTCTGCGCCAGGGTGCGCAGCGGGATGTTGACCGCGCCGGCGATGTGGCCGGCCTCGTACTCGTCAAGCCCGCGCACGTCGAGGATGAAGTAGCCGCCGGGGTTTGCCAGCAGCGTCTCGGCGGGGATGCTGGCGAAGCCCTGCGGGATCGCCGCCAGCGCGTCCACGACAATCGGCTGGAGCGCCTCGACAGGCAGCGGCGTGCCGCTGGGCAGCGCCACCTCAACCGGGGCCGCCGGGGCTTCCACCGCCGCCGCGCCGCCCACCACCGGGAAGCCCGCGTTGAGCCAGCCGGTGATGCCGCCGGCCATGTTGCGGACGTTGGTGTAGCCGAGCATCTGCACGGCGGCCATGGCGATCGCGCCGCGCGTGCCCGCCTTGCAGTAGATGACGATCGGCGCGCCCTTGTCCGCCGGCAGCAGGTCAAGGCTGGTGGCGATCGTCCGCAGCGGGACGTTCACCGCGCCCTCGATGTAGCCGTCGGTTTCCCACTCGCTCACTTCGCGCACGTCGAGCAGGAAGGGCGGGTTTTCCAGCAGTTCGGTGGAGACATCCGCCGGCTGCACGACGCCCCAGCCCTGCGGCAGGCCGTTGGTCAGGTAGTCGTCAACGGCTGCGACCAGCGCCGGGTCAATGTCAGGGGCGGCGCCGCGCACTGGCTCTGGCAGCGGGTCGGTGACCACCGGGAACTCGCCGTTGATCCAGGCCGTGATGCCGCCGGCCATGTTGCGGACGTTGGTGTAACCGAGCGTCTGGAGCGCGACCATGCCGATCGTGCCGCGGTGGCCGCTCTTGCAGTAGATGACGATCGGCGCGTCCAGCGCGGGCAGCAGGTCCAGGTTGGCGGCCAGCTCGCGCACGGGGATGTGAACCGCGCCTTCGATGTAGCCGTCAGCCTCAACCTCGCTGGCTTCGCGCACGTCGAGCAGGAAGGGCGGGTTCTCCAGCAGCTCGGCGGAGAGGTCCTCCGGCTTGATCTGGCCGTAGTTGGAGGGCAGGACGTTGTTGAGGTAGTTGTCCAGCACAGCGGCCAGGTCGAGTTCGGCGGCGGGGGCCGCCTCCGGCGCTTCGCCGCCCTCAACCGCAAAGCCCGCGCCGATCCAGCCGGTGATGCCGCCGGCCATGTTGCGGACGTTGGTGTAGCCCATCATCTGCAGCGCGGTCATGACGATCGCGCCGCGCGAACCCGCCTTGCAGTAGACGACAATCGGCGCGTTCAGGTCGGCGGGCAGCTTGCTGATGTTGGCCGGCACTTCGCGCACCGGGACCAGCACCGCGCCTTCGATGTGGCCGATTTCGTCCCACTCCGCCTGTTCGCGCACGTCGAGCAGGAAGGGCGGGTTTTCCAGCAGCTCGGTCGCCACGTCGGCCGCCTGCACGACGCCCCAGCCCTGCGGCAGGCCGTTGGTCAGGTAGTCGTCCACCTGGGCGACCAGCTCGGCGTCAACGGCCGGGCCGGCGCCGGCTTCCGGCACGAACGGCGCTTCGGCCACCGGGTTGCCGCCGTCCACCCAGCCGGTGATGCCGCCGGCCATGTTGCGGACGTTGGTGTAGCCCAGCACCTGGAGCGCGATCATGGCGATGGTGCCGCGATGCCCGCTCTTGCAGTAGACGACAATTGGCGCGTCCAGGTCAGCGGGCAGCAGCGTGAGGTTCTGCGCCAGCGTGCGCAGCGGGATGTGCACCGCGCCTTCGATGGGGCCGATCTCCTCAAGCTCGCCCGGCTCGCGCACGTCGAGCAGGAAGGGTTGATTCTCCAGCAGCTCGACCGCCAGATCGGCGGCGCTGACGAAGCCCCAGCCCTGGGGCTGGTTCGCCAGCACGGCGTCTACGCGCTCAGAGCTGACCTGCGCCAGCGCGGGCAGCAGCACGCCGCCCAGCAGCAGGCTGAGGACGCCCAGCAGGATGATAAATCTTTTCAGCTTCACTTTGACGCTCTCCTCAAACATGCAGACAGCAGATCGCAGTTTTCACGGGCCGGCGGCCCGGCAGATCTCTGGCAGGATGCCCGCATCCCACCGTACATTAGCATATGCGGCTACACGGATATTGTGATTATTGTCACAAACGCGGCGGGCAAAATGTCATCAATTCCTTTGCTGGCGGCAGGCGGGCCAGGGATGCAGGCAGCGCATCCCTGGCGTCGCGGGCGGTTAGTTTATGAGCCGGACGGTGCGTCCATCGGGTCGGACGGGGCGGCCGGCGCGTCCATCGGGTCAGACGGGGCGGCCGGCGCGTCCATCGGGTCGGACGGCGCGGCGGCGTCCATCGGGTCGGACGGTGCGGCGGCGTCCATCGGGTCAGACGGGGCGGCGGCGTCCATCGGGTCGGACGGCGGCGCAGCCGGCGCGGTTTCCTCGCCCGGCACATACGGGCGGTAGAGTTCGGGGATCGGCGGCGCGAACGGCACGATCACGCTGATGTTCGCCTCCAGCATGTCGTCGGCCACCTTGTCCGGCGTGAGGAAAACGGCGTTGTTGCCGTGGCAGCTTTCGCAGCTTTCGGTCTGCGGCGTGCGCAGTTGGATGTTGTGCGGCGTGGCGTAGGTCCAGGTGGGCAGCGCGTTGAAGTTCGGCAGCACGTCCTCGCCGTAGAGTTCGAACAGCTCCGGGAAGGTCGGCACGTGCCGCAGCGGAACATAGCGGTAGGGCCGGTAGGTGTCGCGGCGCGGGTTGCGCCCGATGGCGAAGGTGATTTCCTCGTGCCCCAGTTGATAGAACGGCTGGCCTTCGTCAGTTTGCTGCAAATGGCAGCTGTAGCAGTTGATGTAGGACACGGAATGGCACACCTGGCACGACAGCACTTCGGTGCCGTGCGCCTCGTGGTATTCGTTGCCGCTGCCGATGCCGGTCACCTCAGCGTGACAGTCCAGGCAGGACGGTGACTGTGGGCCGTCGTAACGGTGCGCGCGGCCGGTGCCGTCGGCGGTGATGTGGTCGGTGCCGTGCATGTCGCCGCTGGTGTGGCAGTCGGTGCAGACCATGCGCGCCTGGCGCAGGTGCACGTCCGCCGGCAGGCCCTCGTTGGCGCCGGTGTACTCGTTCTTGACGCGGCTGCCGTGGCAGGCGGTGCACTGGCGGCTCATGGACGGGACCTGCTCAAAGACGTGGCCGCTGACCAGGCCGCCGCCCACGCTGGCGGGCTGGCTGACATGGCACTGGCCGCAGGTGGCGTGGCAGCTATTGCAGTGGTACGACTGGCCTTCCTCGATAGTCGGGTGGTTTTCCGGCACGCTGCGCGTTTGCAGCACCGTGTCGTACCCGGCCAGGTTGAAATGCAGGCTGTACTGCTGGTAAGGCGCGATATCTGTGTGACATTCGGCGCAGGCCGCGGCCTGCGGGTCGTCAGACGGGTCCGTGACCAGGCCCTCGTGGGCGGCGTACTTGGTTTCCATCGTGCTGCCGCTGACGTTCTGCCCCTGGTGACAGGTCGTGCAGGGGATGTAGCTGTGAACGTCCTGCTGGAAGGTCTCCGCGTTGATCAGAACTTTTTCCCATACCTCCAACGGAGGCACAGAACCCCCTCAGCCAGTGCCTTCGGAGAGTTTGACGACCACCTCCTCCTCGGCCAGTTCCTGGAGCAGCGCCGCGTCGGTGTGGCACTCCAGGCAGCCGGTGTCAGGCTCTGCGAAGGGGGTGGGAAGCTGCGCCACCAGCGACAGCGTGCTGTCGCGGCTGGCGGCCTCCTGTGTCGGGGCAGCGGGGGGGGCGGGGGGCACAAAGACAGCCGTCGCTGTCGGCGCGACCTGCGCCGCGCAGCCCACCAGCAGCAGCCCGGCAGCCGCCCACAGGCCGGAAACGAGGCGAGACGAAGGGTTCATGAGCGTGGCGTCCTTTGGCATACAGCCATTCAGGCCTGGTTGTGCGATGCTTCACAAATTATAGCATCCAATTCTTATACAACCAAGCAGTTGTATTCGATTTAATTATATGACATGCTTATGGTTCTGCATAATGAAACCGAATGATGAGGTGTACGCACTATATTGATTCATTAATCCAAAGCTTGTTACAATATTCACAAGTAGGACGAGGGCCGGCGGCGATGCTCGACATACACGAAATGCAGATTTTCCTGGCGGCGGCGGAGACCGGCAGCTTTTCCGAGGCAGGCCGCCGCCTGCAGCTTTCCCAGCCCGCCGTGAGCATGCAGATTCGGTCGCTGGAGAAGCGCCTGGACATTCCGCTGTTTCACCGGGCGGGCCGGCACATCAGCCTGACGGAGGCCGGGCAGGCGCTCGTGCCGATGGCGCGCCAACTGGTCAACCAGGCGATCCAGGTGCAGGAAACGATCACGGCGCTGCAGGGGACGGTCAGCGGGACGCTGCGCATCGCGTGCAGCACCACCGCCGGGCGCTATGTGCTGCCGCGCCTGATCGCCGGCTTTGTTGACCGCTACCCGCTGGTGCAGGTAAGCTGTTATGTCGGCGGGCGCGGGCAGGCCATTGACCTGCTGCTGGAGGGCGAGGCGCAGCTTGCCATCACCAGCCTGCGCGAGATCTCGCGCGAGCTGGAATACCGCCAGTTTATTTCCGACCCCATCGTGCTGATCGCGCACCCGGATCACCCGTGGGCGAAGCGCAAATCGGTCAGGGTGGCGGACCTGCCCGGCGGGCGTTTTATTTTCCGCGAGCCGCACTCTGGCACGTACCAGACGGTGGCGGACGCGCTGGCCGAGCAGGGCATGAACGTGCGCGACCTGGCCCCGATCATGGTGCTGGGCAACTCCGAGGCGATCTACGTGGCCGTCAAGGAAGGGATCGGCGTGGCCTTCCTCTCGCGGCGGGCGGCGGCGCAGGGGATCGCTGACGGCTACGTGGCCGAAGTGCCGGTCGAGAAGCTGGCGATGGCGCAGCAGCTTCACATGGCCCGGCGGTCTGACCAGACGATGTCAACGGTGGCGACGGCGTTCTGGGACTTTGTGTACACGCCAGAGAACCGCCACATCCTGAACGGCGTGAACGGGGAGCTGTAGAGGGGCAACAGGTGGTCAAAACGGCCGTGGAGTGTTACAAAAGCCGCTGCTGCTGATGTGGAATGGCGCGGGCGGCGTTTTGTGTTTATTGTCATGCCACAGTCATACATTTATCACCTGAACGCTTTCATCAGATCCTCTAATATAAACACACAACTGAAGGGGTATTTTCTTATGCAACACACACGGTTCAGGGCTTCAGTCAATCTGCTCATAGTGGTTTCACTGCTACTCACAGCCGCCGCCGTGCTGCTTCTCAGCAGCCAGCCGCTGCTGGCTCAGGACGATGCTGAGGCGACGGAGGTCCCTGGGCCGGCCGTGACCGAGGAGGCGGGCGCGCCGCCAGGGGCCGACAGCGTCGGCGGGCACTTCGGCCAGAACTGCGGCGAGTGCCACCTCGACTTTCGCGCCGCCTGGGCGCAGGGCGCGCACGCCATCGCCTACGAGCGCGAGTCGTTTCAGGCGGCCTGGGCCGGGGTGGGCAACGACCCCACCTGCCTGGAGTGCCACGTCACGCTGTTCGAGCCGGCGACCGGCAGGTTCCTGGCGGAGAACATCCAGTGCGAGGCGTGTCACGGGCTGAACCCTGACGACCACCCGCCGGCGGCGGTCACGGTCAACACCGAGGCGCGCATGTGCGGAAGCTGCCACGAAAACACCTTCACCGAGTGGCGCCTCAGCCTGCACGCATTTAACGACGACCTGGGCGCGATTGGCTGCGCGACCTGCCACAACCCGCACGGCCAGCAGACGCGCTTTGAGACAAACGAACTGTGTTTAAACTGCCACAAAAATAACCCCGAAGTCACGCACGAGTACGCCAACTCATACGTGCACCTGACGCACAACGAAGTGAGTTTTGAGGGCGTTGATGTGACGTGCGCGAGCTGCCACATGTACAGAAGGCCCAGCGACGAGATTCACAACCTGTCGAACCACACGATGAACGTCTCGACCGTCCCCTGCACCGACTGTCACGAGTCCATTTCGGTGCTGGGCACGTCGCCGCTGATCGTGCCAATTGACGCCGCGCTGGCCGAAGAGCGCGACAAGCTGCGGAGCCAGCTTGACGAGGCGCAGGCTGAGCTGGCCGCTGTCCGCGAAGCGGAAGCGCCGCCCGCCGGGACGAACTTCATCCAGCTTACGCAGGGCCTGATTATCGGCCTGGGCATCGGCGCGACGCTGTTCCTGGTGCTGCGCCAGCGCAGCAACGGCGGGCGCAGGTCCGGCCCGCGCAACACTGACGGCCAGTGAGATCGAGGATTAATGTATGGATACGGGAGAGCAAAAACAACCGCAGCCAGAGCAGCCCGCGCCGGCGCCGGAGGTGACCGACGAAAGCACGGTGCTGCTGAGCCGGCGCGAGATGGTGAAGATTCTGGTGGGCGCGGGCGTGTCGGTCGGGGTGGCGCTGGCGCTGGCCGGGCCGCTGTCGCCGGTTATCGAGCAGCTTGCGTCGGGCGTTCAGCCGGCAGTGGTGGAGGGCGACGGCCCGCGCAAGCCGCGCTGGGGCATGGTCATTGACCTGAACACGTGCATCGGCTGTGACTACTGCGTGTACGCCTGCCAGGCCACCAACGACGTGACCAACGAGATGCGCTGGAATGTGCACGTGGTGGACAAGACCCCCAACGGCGAAACGTTCCACGTGACGCGGCCCTGCCTGCACTGCCAGAACGCGCCCTGCGTCAACGTGTGCCCGGTGACGGCCACGTATGTGCGCGACGACGGCCTGGTGGTGATGGACTACGACATCTGCATCGGCTGCCGCTACTGCCAGGCGGCCTGCCCCTACGGCGCGCGCAGCTTTAACTGGTTTGCGCGCGACGACAGCCCGAACCTCTACGCGCCAGAGTGGGGCACGCCGGAAGTCAGCCGGCGCCCGCGCGGCGTGATCGAGAAATGCACCTTCTGCATTCAGCGCATTGACCTGGCGCGGAAAACCGGCCAGACGCCGGGCATTGACCCGGAGGTCACGCCGGCCTGCGTCAACATCTGCCCGGTGACGGCCCGCTACTTTGGCGACCTGAACGACCCGAACAGCCCGGTTTCGCGCGTGATCGCCACGATGCCGACCTTCCGGCTGCGCGAGGACCTGGGAACTGAGCCGAACGTGTACTACATTCCGCCGAAGGGACTCGCGATATGATCACCACTGTTCGCAATTTCGTTCAGCGATCGCCCGCGTACACCGTCTGGATTCTGTTCCTGCTGGGGCTGGTGGCGATCGGCGGCGTGAGCATCGGCCACGTGCTGATTAACGGCCTGGGCGTGACCAACCTCACCGACCAACTGCCCTGGGGCCTGTGGATCACCGTTGACCTGTCCGCGATCGCGCTGGGCGCGGGCGCGTTCACGCTCTCGGCGGCGGTCTACATTTTCGGCTGGAAGCGCTACGAGGCCATCGCGCGCGCGGCGGTCTTTGTCGGGCTGCTGGGCTACACGTCGGCCATGATCGCGCTGTTTGTGGACATTGGCCGCCCGGATCGCTTCTACCACCCGCTGCTGTACTGGAACGTGCACTCGGTGCTGTGGGAAATCACGATGGCGGTCATGATCTACTCGACGGTGCTGATTATGGAGGTCAGCGCCATCGTCATCGAACACACGCGCCTGAACGAAAACCGCACCCTGCACACGATCGCCCACTGGCTGCACCGCGTGATGCCGCTGTTCGCGCTGATCGGCATGGGGCTGTCGCTGGTGCACCAGTCGTCGCTGGGGGCGACCTACGGCGTGCTGATGGCGCGCCCGGTGTGGTACTCGCCCAGCGCGCCGGTGCTGTTCATCCTGTCGGCGGTGGCCAGCGGGCTGGCGGCCATCATCGCGCTGACGGCGCTCACCGGCAGCTTCATGAACAAGTTCCTGCTGCCCAGCGACGTGCTGCGCGGCCTCACACGTTTCGCCGGCATCATGGCGCTGGCCTACCTCTACCTCAAACTGTGGGGCTGGCTGTCCACCCAGTATTACAGCCACTCGCCGGCGGTGGCGCGCGACCTGGAGCTGCTGGCAGAGCACACGCCCTACGGCTTTACCTTCTGGTGGTTCGAGATTCTGCTGGGCACGCTGGTGCCGGCCATCATCTTCCTGTGGCCGCGCACGCGCGGCAACCGGCTGGCGCTGATTACCGCCGGCGGGCTGTCGGTGCTGGGCCTGCTCACGTACCGCTGGAACACCACGCTGTCGGGCCTGGTTGTGCCGCTGGACTGGTCGCCGGGGGTGGAGTACATGGCGCCGATCGTGACCTACACGCCGTCGCTGGTGGAGTGGGGCGTCACGCTCGGCATTATCGGTTACTGGTGGCTGGCGTGGAGCCTGGCGGCGCGTTTCGTCAACCTTTACCCGTATGCGCGCAACCCCGGCGAGCCGGAGGTTGAGCTGGAACACGACCATAAGACGGTTCAGGTGCCGGGCCAGCCCGCGCCGACGCCGGCGACCGGCGACTGACCGGGCGCAAATCGTGAGTTCTGCCGGGGCGGCCAGCGCGCCGCCCCGGCCCGCACAATGACCGGCTACGAAAGTGAGAGGCAGTGTGACTGAGACAACGTGGACTAAAACGGCGGACAGCAGCGCCCAGCCCGCGCGCGGCGGGCGGCTGAAGTTCCTCATCGGCGGCGCGGTGGTGCTGGCGGCGGTCGTGTACCTGATCGCGTCAGGGACAGCGGCCGGCGCGCGCTACTTCATCACCATCAACGAGCTGACCGCCAGCGACGATTATGTCGGCCAGACCGTGCGCATTTCCGGCGCGGTGCTCGGCGACAGCATCCGCTACGACACCGAAAACCTGATCATTGATTTCGACATTGTTCACATCGCCGACGACCTGGGCGACCTGGCGCAGGCGCTGAACAACGCCGTGAACGACCCCCAGGCCGTCCGGCTGCCGGTCCATGTGGAGGGGCAGGTCAAGCCGGACCTGCTGCAGCACGAGGCGCAGGCCATCCTGACCGGGACGCTGGGCGAGGACGGCGTGTTCTACGTCAGCGAGCTGCTGTTGAAGTGCCCCAGCCACTATCAGGAAGCTGTCCCTGACCAGGCGATGGGCGCCAGCGGCGCGTAAGCCCAATCCGCGCTACAATTCGCCGCTGCGAACCGGGGGCGAGGCAGCCCCTCGCCCCGGCCTCGCGGCTAAGCCGCGCCTGGCGCGGCGTTTTTGTCCTCTAGCGGGCGCACAACGGGAAGCGGACACGTGGAACAACGGACACAACACACTTTGCTGCGGCGTATGATGATCACGCTGGCGCTGGCGCTGCTGGCGGCGGCGTGCAGCGGCCTGGGCGGCGAGCCGCCGATTGCCGCGACCCTGCCGCCGCGCGTGGCCCCCACTGCGGAGCCAGCCACATTCCCCCAGCAGCCGCCGAACCTGGCGGCGGGCGCGGAGGTTTTCGCGGCGCGCTGCAGCCGCTGTCACGGCTATGACGGCGGCGGCGAGGGCGAGCTGGTGCTGACGGGCCAGATCGCGGGGCCGGTGATTGACTTCAACGACCTGGAGGCCACGCGCGGCAAAACCCCGCAGGACTGGTTCACGGCGGTCACGAACGGCAATATCGAGCGGCTGATGCCGCCCTGGCGCGACACGCTCAGCGCGCAGCAGCGCTGGGACGTGGCGCTGTACGCCTACACGCTGGCCTATGAGCCGGGCCAGGTGGCGCGCGGGCAGTTGGTCTACGAGCAGCAGTGCGCCTCGTGTCACGGCGTGGGCGGGCGCGGCGACGGCCCGCAGGCGGAAGGCCCGGTCCCGGACCTGACCGACCAGGGCCGCATGGCGCTGCTGAGCGACCGCGCCATCCACGCCGCCATCGCCGAGGGCGCGGGCCAGACGATGCCGGCCTTCGCCGGCGAGCTGGACGAGGCGCAGCGTCAGGACGCGGTCGCCTATGTGCGCGCGCTGGCGCTCGCCAGCCCCGGCGTGATTGACGCCGAGCCGCAGCCTGTGCCGCCGGAGGTGGCGCTGATCCCGCCGACAGTGGCGGCCGCCGGCGCGCAAACCCCCGCGCCGACCGTGGCCGCCGTCAGCGAGGCGCCGGGCACGGTCAGCGGGACGATTGTCAGCGGGACCGCCGGGGTTGAGCTGCCCGCCGACCTGACCGTGACGCTGCACACCGTGGACGCGGCGTTCAGCGAGGAAACGCGCACAACCACGATCGGCCCTGACGGCAGCTTCGCGTTCGCCGATGTGCCCGTGCGCAGCGACCGGCGCTACTTCACGACCGTGCAGTTCGCCGGCGGCTTCTTCGTCAGCGACATGCTCCCCGGCGACCCGGCCGTGCCGGACCTCAGCCTGCCGATCACCGTCTACGGCGTGACCGCCGACCCGTCGGTGATCCACATTGCCTCGATTCTGGGGCAGATCGTGCCTGGCCCGGACGGCCTGCAGGTCGTGCAGATCGTCACCTTCCGCAACGAGTCCGACAGCATTTACCTGTCCGAGGAAATCACGGGCGAGTTTCAGCAGGCGTCGGTGCGGCTGACGCTGCCGGCGGGCGCGGTGGTCAACGAGTTCGCCGGCAGCAGCGACCGCTATCTGCTGGCCGCCGACGGCGCGGGCATCGTGGACACGCAGCCGGTGTTCCCCGACGAAAACCATGTGGTGCACGTGATGTACACGCTGCCGTACACCGCCGGGGCGGAGATCGCGCAGCCGCTTGACTACCCGCTGGCGGGCAGCGTGCAGTTCCTGCTCGACCAGTCGCTGACGCTCACCAGCAGCCAGCTTCCGCCGCGCGGCCCGCAGACGATGGGCGGCGTGACCTACCTCACCTACGGCGGCGACCTGGAGCTGGCGGCGGGCGAGGCGCTGCGCTTCAGCGTCAGCGGGGCTGCCGCGCAGGACGCCGGCACGGCGGGCGGCGGCAGCAGCAGCATCGTGCTGGCGGCGGCGCTGTTCGCGATGGGCGCGGGCGCGCTGCTGGCGGCGGCGCTGCTCTACTGGCGCGGGCGCGCCTCAGCGGCGGCTGTGCCAGCGGCGAGCGCCCGCCAGCAGCAGATTGACGCGCTTGTCCAGCAGATCGCTGAGCTGGACGACGCCCAGGCCGCCGGCGAGATCAGCGCGGGCGCGTACCGCAAGCAGCGCCAGGCGCTCAAGGATCGGCTGGCGGCGCTGCTGCAGGAGGACGCAAAGTCGTAAGGCTTGTGAAAAAAAGGAGACATTTATGAACATCGGGATCATCGGGGCGGGCAAGGTCGGCGGCGCGCTGGGCAAAGCCTGGGCGCAGCGCGGCCATCGGGTGCTGTTCGGTGTGCGCGACCCGCAGAAGGACAGCGTGCTGGCGCTGCTGGCCGAGGCCGGCCCCAACGCCAGCGCGGGGGGCGTGCCGGAGGCGATCGCGTTCGGGGAAATTGTGGTGCTGGCGGTGCGCTGGGATGTCGCCGAGGACATTCTGCTGTCCGCCACCGGCTGGGAAGGCAAGGTGCTGGTGGATGTCATCAACCGCTTCACCGACGCCCCGCGCAGCGTGGCGGAGGACATCGCCGCGCTGGCCCCTGGCGCGTGCGTCGTCAAGGCGTTCAACACCATCGGCGCTGAACACCTGGCCGCGCCGCAGTTCGGGCCGGTGCCGCCCAGCATGCTGATCTGCGGCGACGACGAGGCCGCGCTGGCGGCCGTCGCCGGGCTGGCCGCTGAGCTTGGCTTCGACCCGCAGGACTGTGGCCCGCTGGCCAACGCCGCGCTGCTGGAGGCGGTCGCGCGGCTGTGGTTCTACCTGGGGAACAACAAGACCGGGCGCGATATCGCCTTTGCGCTGCTGCGGCGCGGGGACAGCGCGCCGTGAGCGCGGCGCACGCTTACGCCCGCGCGCACGCGGACCGCTTCCGCGAACAGCTCGCCGAGCTGCTGGCGATCCCCAGCGTCAGCACGCAGCCGGAACACGGCGCCGACGTGCGCCGGGCGGCCGCCT
>CAZDVL010000017.1:0-27005 GCA_964508745.1 uncultured Anaerolineaceae bacterium
GCGTTTGCGACCGGCAGCAACAACAACTCGAATGTCCTGCTCGGCCCGCTGCAGAGCAATGTCGCGCACATTCTCAGCATCACACCGGCGCTACTGCTGGCCGCCCAGACTTCTGGCGGCGCAATCGGTAGCATGGTCGCCCCGGCCAAGATTATCGTCGGTTGCAGCACGATCAATCTAAAAGGCCGCGACGGCGACGTGCTGCGAATCACCATGCCCTACGGTTTGCTGATCGGCCTGATTATCGGCGTGATCGCATTAGCGCTGGCCTAGTTCAAATCCAGAGCGGAACAGGCTTCCCCGCGCGGTCGCTACCCGACCGCGACGCCGAACCAGCGGTTATACAGCGCCTGATAGCTGCCATCCTCTTGCAGCTTGAGCAGGATGCGGTTGATCGGCTCGCGATAATTGCTGCCGGCGGGCAGCGCGATGCCATATCGTTCGATCGCGAACGTGCCCGGCACCAGCGCCAGATCCGTGTTGCCTGTCGATTTGAGGAAATACTGCATAACCGGGCCGTCGTATACCACCGCGTCCGCCTCCCCCCGGAGCAGAAGGTCGTAAGCCTCCTCGATGCGCTCCACAGTGGAGAATATCAGGCCGTTGCTTTGCAAAAAGCTGGCCGAGGTCGTGCCCGCCGCTGTGACAATGCGCTGGCCCTGCAGGTCATTAATGCTGCGGATTGAGCTGCGCAGTTCGCGCACAGTAGCGGCGGCGCTCAATGAAGCCGTGAGGTTGGCGAACACAAAGATCGCCACGAACATCCACATGATCGCCAGCAGCCGGCCGGGGACAGTCACCGGCGGCGCGTCGTCGTAACCGATGGCAGTGATGGTGGACCACCACAGCGCCTGGCCGATGCCCTTCAGGTATCCGCGAGGGAACTGTGGGTTGCGCCGCCGCTCAATCAACCACAGACCGTGGGCCATCAGTAGAATAAGGACGATCAAACCACCTAGAAATTGCAGCATCTCTGGAGCAAGAATGGCCCTGACGGCGTTCGAAATCGGCGACGCGCTTTCGTTTCGAACCATAATCTGCAGGCCAGAATCAAAATAGGGGAAGGTGAAATCAATCACCTCCTCGCGCTCCTCCGTGATCGTGATGCCAGCGATAGCGACATCCGCCTCATCGTTCTGCACGGCCTCCAGCAGCTCGCCCACGGTGGACATCACGTGCCACTCATAATCGACGCCCAGCCCGCGCGCGATCAGGCCCCACAGTTCAACGCTAAACCCCTGAAGCTGATCGTCATGCACAACCACGAACGGCGGCAGCGACTTCGTGGCCACCCGCAGCGTCTCAGCCTGGCGCGCCGGCGGAGCTGCTGATATGTGCTGGGCTGCTCCGCCAGACAGAAACACAATGAGCGCCACCGCGAGGGCAAACCTGTTTGACATAGGGTTAACATTTCATTGATGAAATACGGCAGGTCAGACTATAACCCTGTCACAGCGTCCCGGCAAACCTTCCTGGCCAGGTGCATCGGGCGGGCCTGTGTCAGTTTCACGAAAGCTGCGGCTTCCTGAGGGGAACAGCCGCCTTTCACCAGTCGGCGGCGGGCGGAGGCAGCAGCGCCACACGGCCATTTTTGACACGCAGCGACCGCTCGAAGTCAGCGGCCAGCTCGCCGAACACCTCGGCGCGAACTTGCTGCGCCGCCGCCGCCGACATGCTGCCGCTGGGCGCGTACCAGCCCTCATAGAGCGCGCGCAGGCTGTCAACCAGCAGCGCACGGTCGAGCGCTTCAGCTTCAGGGTCGTCGAGGTATTTCAGCATATAATGTTTGCGCGCCGGGGGCGTCAGCGCTGCCCCCGTCACCGGGTCGCGCTGGATCGCGGGCTGCGTGTAGCGGCTGCCCTCAGGCCAGCGGTAGCCGCGCTTGTACCAGTAGGAACTCGCCGAGTCCTCCGATTCCAGCACGATCAGCCGCAGCCGCCGGCCCGCCCCGCGCGCACAATCCAGCGCCTGCTGCTCAAACGCCTGCAGCAGCGCCTGGCCATGCCCTGAGCGGCGCTGAAAGCCCGCGCGCACCGCCAGATACCCCAGCCCGGCCAGCATGTCGGAGTCGTATAAGGGGATACAGTTTCCCTGTATCATCCCAACAACGCCCTCGGTCACGCTCAGCCGGTCAAAGTGGAAATGTTCAAGCTGGCCGGCGGGCGTATACTGGTGCGTCCCCGGCACGCGGAAGAAGCGCCCCCAGGCGATATGGTCGTGCGCGCCAGCAGCCTGCTCCTGGAACGCCTCACGGTAGACACGCTGGTCTTCGAGCACGTCATACGTGAAGGTCTGGCGCATCAGCTCGTACACCTGCTCAAAGCGCTCGTCAAAGCGCGTCAGCGGCTGCTGATAAAACACCGTTGGCCGTTCGGCCTCGGCGTGGGCGGCGCGCAGCGCGTCAAGCAGCTCGCCGCTGTGCCCTTCGGCGCACAGCAGGTCGTATGCGGGCTGGCCGCTGTTCGCAAGCGCCGTAAAGCGTTCAATCAACTGCTGTGCACCCATACACCCTCTCTGAGGCAGCCTGGCGTCGAAGCAGTATACCCGATCCCGGCGGCAAAAATCAGCGCTCCGCCGATTCGTTCAGCGCCGGGCGTTCGCCGCGCTGCGGAAAACGCGCCAGGCTCTCCGCCAGCTCATGCGCCAGCGAGCGCAGCGTCTGAGGCGGCGCGTAGAAGCGCAGGCTGACAATGTTGTTTTCGCGCGGAACCAGCACTTTCGTCGGCGGCTGAAATTCGTCCATCAGGTTAACGATGAGGCCGTGGGGCACGCCGTCCTCGTCACGGATGATCTCAAAGCTCACGTCCGGCTCGCTGAATTCCCAGCGCTCGACCGGGACAGCGGCGCCCGCGCTTAAAGCGCTCAGCCAGTCCACACAGTCGGCCAGCTCCCAGGTCAGCGCGCCGGCGTCCTCAACCTGCCAGCGCCAGGCCCCATGCATGGATTGCAGCGCGACACGAAAGATCAGCCAGTTAGCGTCAGAAACGTCCTTTACCGAGCCTTCAAATTCATAGCCAGCGACATCAATCTCCAGGCGAAACCTGTCATTCTCCAGCACAGCGGGCATAATTCCTCCAATCACCGAGGACAAACCAGGTATACATTTATTATAGTCCGATTCATATAGTGAACTGGCCGGCACACCCTGATGATTGGGGGGAAGACATCAGCGGCGGCGTTGAGTTCGTGCTATAGTGTAAGAATACATGAACCGACCCCAGGTGAGAGGGCAGATTGTATGACCTCAGGCAGCGTAAAAGGGTTAATTGATGAGGGCATGAGAGCGGCGCGGGCCGGAAAACGGGACGAAGCCTATCAACTGCTGCTCAAAGCGACGGAGCTTGACGAAAATAACGAAACAGCCTGGCTGTGGCTGGCAGGCGTGGTCGAAACGCCCGAAGACCGGCAGACATGTCTCGAAAACGTTCTGACGATCAACCCCTATAACGACAAGGCGCGCCGGGGGCTGGAGCAGATGGGCATCAGGCTGAAACCGCTGGCCGCTCCTGCGCCCACACCGCCAGAGCCGCCGCCCGCCGCGTCTGCGCCAGCGCCAGCGTCCGCGCCTTTCACAAGCGGCGTTGATGATCAGGATGAGCTGCCAGCCAGCGTCACCTGGGAAATGCCGATCCCCACCAGCAGCCCGACGCAGTACTATCCCATCGAAGAACCCACACCGGCGGATATGAACGACTGGATTGTCGGGCTGAACATCAAAAGCAGCGCTGAGGAAGCGCCGCACGCCCCAGACCCGCTGGTCCCGCCCAGCCCGATGCCGTTTGTGGCCGGCGACAACCTGTTCGGGTTTGAGGACGACGAAGACGACCTCGCGCCGCCAGCGGCCGCCGCGGTGGACACGCTGGCCGATCTGCGCGCCAGCTTCGCGGACGGGCCGTTTGAAGCGGACATCGAGGACGAACCGCCCTACTCCGAACCGGCCGCGCCCCCGCTAGAGCTGACACCCCGGCGGGCCGCGCCAGCGTCAGCCTTTGCCGCCAGCGCGGACAATGCAGACATCCTGCAGGGGTTCGGCGACGACGACATCACCGCCGACATGCTGGACAGCTACGATGACTCGGCGCTGGAAGAACTCGACGCGGAGGAATACTTCACGTTTATTCCGCCCGAAATCAAGGCGTCGCGCCTGCCGGGCACAGTCGAGCGGCACAACCTGCTGCTGGTGCTGGCGGTCGTGGCGCTGGTGGCGCTGAACCTCGGCGCGCTGGCGTTGGTTATCAACACCCTGAACGGCGTTTAATGCGCATCTTCACGCTGGACAGCAGCGCACAGCGTGTGCTAGAATAGCCGCTGCATTCAACCCGTAACAGGCATGGATTCAACCAATGGCTAACCATAAATCTGCGCTCAAGCGCATCCGTCAGAACGAAAAGCGCCGCCTGCACAACCGCATGTACCGCACACGCACGCGGACGTTCGTTAAGCGGGCGCGTGAAGCCGTGCGCAGCGGCACCCCCGCAGACGCTGCGGAGGCGACACGCCTGGCTATCCGTGACCTGGATATGGCCGCCAGCCGGGGCGTGATCCACCCGCGCAACGCGGCCCGCCGCAAAAGCCGCCTGATGAAGCAGCTTCACGCGCTTCAGGCGCAGTAAAGCGAACCCTCACAGCTCAGGGTGCGGCCCTTGATTGACGGGGCCAGCCAGCAGCGAACATAAAACCGGCCACCTGGCCGGCTTTTTTGCTGCCAGCAGACATCCGCGCCTACAGCGGCAGTTCCAGCACCGTTTCCGCCGGTATCTCCAGGCGATAACCCACACCGCGCACCGTTTTAAGGTAAGCCGGGCGGTTGGCGTCCGCCTCAATGGCCTGGCGGATCCAGCGAATGTGCACATCCAGCGTGCGCGTGTCGCCCAGGTAATCGGTGTTCCACACCTGCTCCATGATCGTCCGGCGGTCGAGCGTCTCGCAGGGCCGGCGCAGGAACAGCTCCAGCAGCAGGGCCTGCTTGGGCGTAAGCTGTATTTCCTGCCCGTTGGCGGTGAGCATGCGCCGCGCGACGTTCAGCGCCAGCGGCCCGCACGTAACCACCTCGTCGTCCCCCCGCCTGATCAGACGGTCAATCGCGTTCGTGAGCCTGCGCGCCGACAGCGGCTCAAACAGCAGCACATCCGCCAGGGTTTCCGCGCCCTTTTCGGGGCCGGGATGGATGTGGACAATGGGCACGACCCCGAAGGCGTCCCGCAGCGACCGGCAGATGCGGTCCCCCGGCGTGCGCATCGAAACCGCGTCGAGCACGATGGCGTGCGGCGCGTGAACGGCGCCGACCTGCTGCGCTTCGCTGCCGTTGGTTGTCCACACGAGGTCGTAGCGTTTCTGCAGGGTGCTGATAAGCGAGGCGCGTTTGGCCTGGCTGCGGCCCACCAACAGAACTCGTGTCGCGCCCAATGAGCACCTCCTGGGAACATCCTGACTGCCTGTGCGTCTGGGAAGGGACATTATAACGCGCCGCTTCGGGGCTGGTCAAACCTTTTGTCAGATTTTTGTGAGGTTCACCACCTGTTACAAACAACCAGCATCGGGCATAATAGGCTGTTGTTTCGACAGCGCACCCGATTGACGGCCCATCCATATGAATGACTACATCGCACGGCTTGATCGCGCCCTTGACTGGAGCTGGCTGCCACAGATTGTCCGCCTCACCCTGGATCAGGCGCTGGCGATCCAGCAGATTCCGGCGCCCACTTTTTTCGAACAGGCGCGCGCCGCCTATGTGCTGCGCCAGTTCACTGACCAGGGGCTGGCCAACTGCACGGTTGATTCCGTTCACAACGTCTACGGTTTGCTGCCCGGCACGAACCCTGACCTGCCTGCCCTGCTGATTATCGCGCACACCGACACGGTTTTTCCCCTTGAAACCGACCTGCAGACGCGGCAGGAAGGCGGCGTCATTTTTGGCCCTGGGCTGGGCGACAACAGCGTCGGCGTCGGCGGCATGCTGGGCCTGCTGGCGGCGCTGCGCCAGCAAAACCTGCGCGTGGAGCGCGATATCTGGTTTGTCGCCACGACCGGTGAAGAAGGGCTGGGCGACCTCAACGGCGTCAAGGCGGCCTTCGCCCGCCTCAAAAGCCGAGCCGGCAGCGTGATCAACCTGGAAGGGCTGGCCTTCGGCCACATTTACCACGCCGGCATCGCTGTCCGGCGGCTGCACATCACGGCCAGCGCCGAAGGCGGGCATAGCTGGCTGCACTTCGGGCACTCCAGCGCCGTTCACGGCATCGTGAAGCTGGGCGCGCACATCACCGACATCAAACCGCCGCAAACGCCGCGCACAACCTTCAACATCGGGCAGATCGAAGGCGGCCAGGGCATCAACGTCATTGGCCGCGAGGCCGGCCTGTGGCTTGATCTGCGCTCGGAAGACCCGGCGGCGCTGGCGGCGCTGGAGCAGCAGGTGCTGGCGCTGCTCCACCAGCTTGAAACGCCTGACCTGCGCTTCTCGGTGGAGGTTGTGGGCGACCGTCCGGCGGGCAGAATCGCGCCTGACCACCCGCTGGTGCGGTCCGCGCTGGCGGCGCTGGAACAGCAGGCGGTTAAAGGCACGCTGGAAACCGGCAGCACCGACGCCAACGTGCCGCTGGCCGCCGGCGTCCCGGCGGTTACGATCGGCATCACGCGCGGCGGCAACGCCCACCGCCACGACGAATACATTGAAACGGCGCCCATCGAAAACGGTATGCGCCAGCTTATCCTGCTTACGCTGGCGGTCGGGGGGTATCGCGGCAGGTAACAGTCCGGGCATAGTACAATGTTTCTCAGGTTCGTGGAGGTGCAGAAGTGACCGTCGTTGATGTGCTTGCCGTCGTTCGCCGCGAAGATGCCAGCCGGTACTACAAAAATCTGTCCGCCTATCCTGACCTGCAGGTCCAGATCGTCTCCAGCCACGCCGCCGCCGCCGCCGCGCTGGCCGACCAGAACAAGCACACCGACATTCTGGTTGTGGACAATCAGCTTGGCAGCGTGTTCGATTTCATCAACGAGCTGCGCCTGACCTACCCGCGTCTGCTCATCGTCCTGGTAGATGAAGCGGCGGATTTTGCCCTGCCCGGCGAGGCGGACGAAATCAGCATTGACCCCTTCGCCAACGACGACCTGCTGCGCCGCATCACCCGCCTGATGTCTGACCGCAAGCTCGAAACGCTGCGCGCCGACAGCCTGCCCGCTGTGCGCGAATTTGCCAAGCACCTGCGGCAGGCGTCCGGCGAGGGCGGCAAACAGCAGGCCGCGGTCACAGCCTGCATTGACCTCGGCTATCACTACGTGGGGTTTTACCGCCTGGAGGAACTGGAGCCGCTGACGCTGACGCTGCGCGCGCAGGAAGGCCCCGCCGCCGTCCAGGCCGCCGCGCCGCGCCGCGCCGACCCTGGCGACCTGATCGCCTGGGTGGCGCAAAACGGCCAGAGCCGCAGCGCAGGCCCCACCGACGAGCCGGGCCAGCCGAGCCTGGCGCTGGTCAGGCACGGACGGCTGGGCGCGGCGGCCTGCGTGCCGGTCGTGTTCAGCGGCAACCGCTACGGTGTGCTGGTCGCCTGCCGCGAGCAGCCCGGCTCGATCACCCAGGAAAACGTGCTCATGCTGGAGCTGGTCAGCGCGCAGCTTGCCGCCGCAATCTCCAAAGAGATTATCGGCTAGTCCAACTGGCGCAGCGCCCTTTCGAGCCGTTCGATCTCGGCGTGCGTGTTGTAATGCGCCGGGCCGACGCGCACCATGCCGTGTTCGCCCTGCCCCAGGCGGTCCATGATCTCGACCGCGTAATAGTTCCCGTGCCACACATAAATCTGCTGCCGCGCCAGGTGCTGCGCGACCTGCCGGGGCGTGTGCCCGTCCTTCGTAAACACAACCGTCGGCACGCGCTGTTCCAGGCGCGCCGCGTCGGTAATGCCGGCGACGCGCACGCCGGGCAGCCTTTGCAGCGTCTCAATCAGATGCGCGCCCAGCTCGCGCTCGTAGCCGCTGATCGCGCGCAGCGCGGCGCTGTAGAGGTCGTGCCGGTCGCCCGCGCCGGCGGCGGCGTCCGGCTGCGCGCGGCCCAGGCGCTCGAAATAGTCCAGCGCCGCGCCCACGCCGGCGATCGTCTCGAAGCTGGGCGTGCCCGTTTCCCAGCGGTGCGGCGGCGCGTCGCCTGAGGGGCGCACCTTGTAGGCTGGCAGGCGCGCCAGCAGGTCATAGCGCCCCCACAGCACGCCGATATGCGGGCCGAAAAACTTGTACGCCGAGCACAGCAGCACATCACAGCCAATCGCCTGCACATCAACCGGAATGTGCGGCGCGCTCTGCACAGCGTCCACGACGTACAGCGCCCCGGCGGCGTGGGCCATGGCGGCAATCTGCTGCACCGGGTTGATCGTGCCGACGGCGTTCGAGGCGTGCACCGTCGCCACCACCCGCGTGCGCTCCGTGAGCGCGGCCTCCAGGCTGCCCATATCGAGCGTGCAGTCCTCAGTGTGGATGTCGGCCCAGCGCACCACCAGCCCGTGATCGGCGGCGATGCGCCGCCAGGGTTCAACGTTGGCGTCGTGATCCATGCGCGTCAGCACGATCTCGTCGCCGGCGCGCAGCGTCTGCCCCAGCGCCCGGCTGAAAGCGAACGACAGCGTGGTCATGTTCGGGCCAAAGACGATTTCCTGCGGCGAGGGCGCGTGAAGAAAGGCGGCCATTTTGTGGCGCACATCCGTCACCAGCGCGTCGGTGCGCTGGCTGGTGGCGAACACCCCGCCGGCGTTGGCGTTGCTGTGGAGGTAATAGTCAGCGACCGCGTCAATCACGCCCTGCGACACCTGCGTGCCGGCGGGGTTGTCGAAAAACACCGGCAGCGTGCCGTCCGGCGCGGGCTGGTGCAGCGCCGGAAACTGCCCGCGCACAACGTCAATGTCGAAGCCCATGGTGTGTTCGTCCTTCCGGGTGCGTCAGTCAGGGTCGGCGCTCAGGTGTTCCAGGAAAAAAGTGATCGTGCGCAGCATAGCGGTGTCAAAGTAGGGCGTCGTGATGTTGTGCCCGCCCCCTTCGTACTGATAGAACTCGTAGGCTTTGTCGCTGGCGGTCAGCGCCGCCGCCAGGTCCACCGAGTAGCCGATGTTCACCACATCGTCGTCCAGCGCGTGGTGTATTTGCAGCGGCGCGCTGAGGTAGCCGATGTTCTCGGTCAGCGACACCGCCTGCCAGAATGGCACCGCCGTGTCTGGGCGGCCATACGTCTCAAAGATCTGGCGGCTGCGGCGCAGCGACGGGCTTTCTTCAGAGCGCACAAACGACGTGTCAGTGATCGCATACTTGACGAAATCGTCGTAGCTGTAGACCGCACCCGCCCAGATCACGCCGGCCTTGATCTGCGGCTCGATCAGCATCGCGCGCAGCACCAGGTTGCCGGCCATGCTGTGCCCCCACATGCCGATGCCCTCCGGGTCAACAAAGTCCAGCGTTTGCAGGCTTTTCAGCGCGGCGATGGCGTCAATCGTGTAGCCGGGAGAAAAATACGAGCCGACCGCGTCCCCTTCGGAGTCGCCATGCCCGCGCAGGTCAATCTTGAACACAACCAGCCCGCTGCGCGCCAGCGCGTCCACATACGCGACATAGCGTTCAGTGGTGCGGTAGCTGGCGGGCGGGATGTAGCCGTGGTTAAACACAACCGCCTTGAAGCCGCCCGCAGGCGCTGCGCCCACCGGGACGGTCAGCAGGCCGTAGATTTTGTTCCCTTCGGAAATGTAGCTGGCGATATACTGCTGGTAGTTAAACCCGCTTATCAGCGTCTGCTCGATCGTGATGTCGCTGCCTTCGATCTCGCGCTCGCGCAGAGCGGCGATCGTCAGGTCGCGCCCGACATCAGACGGCGGCGGCTCGCCCCCCTGCGGCTCAGCGGCCGGCGCCAACCCTGCCAGAACGGCTGTCAGTACAACAAGTAGGAAAATAACCGGTCGCTTCAAGCAAACCCTCATCGGCTAATTCACGCGCAGACGCGCACCAGTATACCACCGCTGCGCTGGCCTGCGCCCTGCGCTTTGTCTGCGCTGCGACAGGCGAGAATCAGCCGGGCGGCTGGGCGCGCTCCACCACGTAGACGGCGGAGCTTTCCGGCGGCACGTGCACAGTGAACACCGCCCACTGCGCGTCCGGCGCGTCCGCCTGGACCAGCTCGCCGGGAACGTCGGCCCTTCGAAGGGACAGCGCGCCCGCGCTGAGGCCAAGCTGCGCCCGGCTGAGGTGCAGCGTCGCCAGGCGCGGGGTGCGCGCGTCGCCGAACTCGCCGGTTTCCAGGTTGCCCAGCAGCACGTAGACCTGGCCGCCGCTGCGCCACAGGTGAAACGCGATCGTCATGGGCCGCGCCGGCACATCCACATAGCTGAGGCCGGCCGCGCGCGCCGTGTCGTGCAGCAGGCGCGCGGCGGCGTAGTGCGGGTAGGTGCTGCCAAGCTGGTACTTGGGCACAAACTGGTTGAACGGCTCTGACCAGTCCGGCGGCTGCCAGTAGCAGCGGCTGCCGCGCTGCGTCAGCAGCGGCGTGTGCGCGCTGCGATAGTGCACGACGGTTTCGCCGCCGGCTTCGATGGCGACGTGCGGCGGCAGGTAGGGCCGGTCATGTCGCGGCGTCTGGCCCGACAGCCCGGCGGCGACGTAGAAAGCGGGCGCGAGCTGCTGGCCCGTCGCCTCGATGCCGAGCGCGGCCTGCGCCTCAGCGTCCAGCATGTCGGCGCGCCCCGTGACCAGCAGCGGGGCGGGGTGCGCCAGCAGCGCCGCCAGCGCCGCCGCGTCGAGGTGCGCCGGCGTCTGCGCCAGCAGCGCGTTCGACGCCAGTTCGACAGCCGGCAGCCATTCGGCGCGCGTGCTGCTCAACGCCGGCACGCCCCACTTCATGAGCATGGCCGCCTGATCGTCCAGCCACTCCGCCGCGTTCCAGTCGGGGTGGTGCGCGCTGAGCCAGGCCAGCGCCGCGCGGTTGTAAACCAGCGTCACGCCGTACACCGCCTCGATCTGCGCGGCGCTGGCCTGCGCCCGGTTGAGATGCTCGCCAATGTAAGCGATGTCCTCGGCGCTCAGCAGCGCCATCTCGCCGTTGTTCATCCACGAGATGTAGCTGCCGTCGGGCACATGCAGGCCGTCCGGCGCGACCACCGCCGCGTGCGAGAAGGCCCACATCGCCCAGCGCAGTTTGTGCGGCACCTGGTGCAGCGTGTCCCAGGGTTCCCAGCCGTCCCACGTCTCGATCAGGTTATAGAAGCGGCAGGGCACGGCGCGCTGCTGGTTGGCGCGCGCGATCATCGCCCCGCGCGTGAGCAGGTTGGCCGTCTGGAACGTCCAGCCTTTCCACAACTGATGCCACCAGTCCTGCCACGCGCCGCCCCAGGTCTGCTCCACCCAGGCATCAATGTAGCCGTCGGCCACCAGCGCCTCGAAATCCACGCAGCCCACGCGCCAGTCGGCCACCGGGCTGATGGCGCTGGAATAGCCGAACAGCAGCCGGTCCGGGCTGGCCTGTTTGATATACCGGTACAGGTCGCGCACGGACTGGCTGAAAGCGGCCACGACCGCCGGGTCAGCCGGCGCTGAAGTGCCGAACGGCCCGTTGCGCGTGTAGATCATCGGCCCGGTGAGGCCGTCGCGCAGGTGCAGCGCGTCCAGGCCCAGGAAGGCAGCCAGGTGCGCCCACTGCGCCCCGAAGAACTGCGGGAAGTAGGTTTCGTCCTCCAGGCCGTCGGGGAAGGCGGCATATGGGTAAGCGTCTGCCTTCAGGCGGTTGATCGGGTGCAGGTCGGGCATGTTAATGAACGAGCGCGGCGGCTCGTACAGCTCCGGGTGGCGCGCGTACCACGCCGAGTCAAAGTCGTAGATTTTGAGTTCCGGCGGCCACACCACATGCGCCCAGCCGACGAACAGCACGCCCACCTTCAGCCGGTCGAGGCCGTGCCGCGCCGCCGCGCCGCGCAGCGCCGTAACGAAGCCCGCCAGCTCCCGGTAAGTGTGCGCCGCCCATCTGGCTGTGCGGCGGCTCTGTGTGGGGATAAGCTGCTCCGGCTGGCCGGTCCACTCGGTCACCAGGTCAATCAGCCAGCCAACGTTGAAAAAGACGCCGTACTCGCCTTCTACCGTCCGCAGCAGCGGCGCGATGCGCGCGCAGACGGCGTCGAGCTGCGGCGCAAGCGCGCTGTCCGGGTCGAAGTAAGTCAGGTCCATTTCCAGCCAGCGGTCGTGAGGTGTCATAGCGCGCCCTGTTTGTCCCCTCGCGTGTCAAATATCGCCAACTTGCCCCCTCCCTAGCCCCCGGCCCGCTTCGCCACTTCGCGCAGCACGGTTTGCAGGTCAGGCATGCGCTGCGTGCCGCCGACGCCGGTCACGGTGAAGCCGGCGGCGACGCTGCCAAACAGCAGACAGCGCGCCCAGTCCCAGCCTTGCAGCCAGCCGTAGAGCACGCCCGCGTCGAACGTGTCGCCCGCGCCGATGGTGTCTGCCAGCGCGCCCATGACAACGGCGTCCTGGTGCTGCTGGCCGGCGGCGTCGAACAGCGTCGAGCCGTCCGCGCCCTGCTTGACGATGACGGTTTGCGCCCCGGCAGCGCGCAGCGCCGCCGCCGCCGCGCCAATGTCGTCCAGCGCGGTGAGTTTGCGCGCCTCGGTTTCGTCCACAAACAGCAGGTCAATGTGCGGCAGCAGATCGTCCAGGGCGGCCAGCCAGGGCGGCGGCAGCGGAGACAGCGGGAACTGCGGGTCAAGCGACGTGCGGACGCCGCGCCGCCGCGCCTCCCGGAACAGGTCGCGCGTGCTGCCGTGCCAGGCGTCCTCGTAATGCAGATAGCCGCCGCAGTGGAGAATCCGCGCGTCCAGCAGCGTTTCGATCTCGGCGGCGCCGAAGCGCAGCGGCCACAGCTCGTGCGTGGGCAGGCGATAGACCAGCGGACGCTTGCGGCTGCCGAACAGCAGCATGTACACGCCGATTCCGCCCAGCGTCCCCGGCGCCATCTGCACCGAGCCGGTGTCCACCCCGGCGCGCCGGAGCGTGTCCTGGATGAACAGGCCCAGCGGGTCGTCGGGCAGGCACGAACTCACGCGCACGGCCAGCCCCAGCCGGGCCAGATTCTGCACCGTGTAGCCAACAGACCCCGCCGCCGTCATCTCCATCGCCGCCGGGCCGTCCCAGGTGGGCAGCGCGCCCCAGTCCGGCGGGCCGTCCCCGGTAATCAACAGGTCAATGTTCAGCGGGCCAACAACCGACACATCTCTTGGCATGGTCTCTTCCGGCGATTACGCCCTGTCACAGCGCACGAACCCCACCCTGCCACGCGGCAGCGTCAGGCTTTCCGCGTCGTCAGGGTGGGGCGAAGGGGTCAGTGTGTGTCTTTCGGGAACAGCCAGTTCCACACCTTGGCGTGCCGGGCGATGTTGGCGCGCTGCGTGTCCGGGTTGATGTCGCCCTGCGCCACCGCGCCCCAGTACGGCAGAAGCTGCCCCGGCAGAATGGCGAGAATGGCGAACAGATTCGGGTCGGTTTCCGGCAGGCGGAACACGTCGTCAACCTGTTCCGCCACCTCGACATCTTCCTCGCTGATGAGCGCAATCGAGGGCGATTTGAGCATGTACGTCGCCTGGGCGATGTCGCGCAGTTCCTTGTAGGCCGGGTCGTCCAGCGGGGCCACGATGATCGAGAGGATATCGTTCTGCGTGAGGCCCAGCGCGCCGTGCAGGTGGCGGCCCGCGCACATGCCCTTAGTGGGGATGTGGCTCATCTCGTCGTATTTGAGCGCGATCTCCTCGGCTGTGCCCTCGTTAGGGCCGCTGCCCACCACCAGGATCGCGCGCACAGCGCGGTAGCGGTGCGCCAATAGCTGCGCCCGTTTGCTCACCCAGTCGAACATGGCGTCCATTTTGTCGGCGGTAGCGAACAGGCGCGCCCGCAGCGCGCCCCAGTCGCGCGCGTCCGGGCGCGTCAGCGCGCCGATCTCCAGCGCCAGCCAGATCGAAACGGCCAGGCGCGTCGTGTAATGAAACGTGTCAGAGCCGCCGGTGTCGAAGCCGCCGGCGCACACGATGCTCTCGTCACACTTTTTCGTGATCGGGCTGCCGGCGATGCTGGTAAACGCCACCTGATACGCGCCCAGTTCCTTCGCTTTAGCGGCGGCGCGGTTGCTGTCCACGGTGCTGCCGCTGCCAGAATACGCGAAAAAGACCGTGCGCTGAAAGTCAATCGGGTGGCCGAACCGCACATATTCCAGCGAGTCCAGGTCGCGCGCGTCCCAGCCAGCATAATCCCAGAAAGCGCCGGCGGCGGTCTGCGCCACAAACTGCGATGTGCCCAGGCCGTGCCCGGCCATGCCGGTAAAACCCTTCTCGACCAGCGTCCGCGCGATGCGCGGCACAACGTCCTGGTTGAGGCGGAACGTCTCGCGCAGCGCCTGCCCCTGGCTCTTGATGTCGCCGTACAGGTTGTACGGGTGCTGCGTCTGCGGCTCGGTTCCCAGCGCGCGGTACATGATCGAGTGCTCCGCCGTGCCTTCGATGTGCGCCCGGATGTCGCCCTCGATATCCCACGTTTTGATGCGCTTGCCGGTTTCACGGTTGTAATCTGGCATAGTCAGTCAGCTCCTTTACAGAAGATGCGATTCGACACGTTGCTGTCAGGCCGGCGTGGGCGGCGCTTCGCCGATCGCGCAGCGCAGAATCTCCGCCTGCGTGGTGCTGGCCGTCTCCAGCTCAGCGGCGATGCGCCCTTCCTGCATCACCAGCACGCGGTGCGACAGGCCCAGAATCTCCGGTATTTCGGACGAAATCAGCAGCACGGCGCAGCCCGCCGCCACCTGATCCACAATAAACTGGTAAATCTCGAACTTCACGCCGACATCAATGCCCTGTGTCGGCTCCACCAGCACCAGAATTTCCGGGTCAACGCTCAGGCATTTCGCCAGCGCGACCTTCTGCTGGTTGCCGCCGCTCAGGTTCAGCACATCCTGGTCCATGTGCGGCGTCTTGATGTCCAGCCGCTGAATCTGCTGCGCGGCGATCTCGCGCTCGCGCCGCAGGTTGAGGAAGCCGAAAGCCCCGGCGATGCGGTCCAGCACGCTGATGCTGATGTTGCGCCGCACCGACATCTCCTGAAAGACGCCCTCAGCCTTGCGGTCCTCCGGCAGGTACACCAGCCGGCTGCGGATGGCGGTCCAGGGAACCGGGCGGTAGGGCTGGCCGCGCAGCGTCATGCGCCCGCTGTCCAGGCGCAGATCGCCGTACAGCGCCTGCCCCAGCTCGGTTTTGCCGCTGCCGGAAAGGCCCGCCACCGCCAGCACCTCGCCCCGGTACAGCGTGAAGCTGACATCGGCCAGGCGTCTGCCCGCCGTCAGCCCCTCGACCGTGAGCAGCGGCTCGCGGCCCACTCGCGGCTGGCGGGGCGGGAACACCGCCTCCAGCCTGCGCCCGATCATCTGCTCGACCAGCAGGTCGCGCGTCAGCCCCGCGGCGGGCTGCGTGCTGATGTGCGCGCCGTCGCGCATCACCGTCACCGTGTCAGCCAGCTCGAAGATTTCGTCCAGCCGGTGCGACACGTAAAGGATGGTGACGCCCTGCTCGCGCAGGCTGCGGATGACCCCGAACAGCGCCGCCGCCTCCACCTGGTTCAGCGCCGAGGTCGGCTCGTCCATAATCAGCAGGCGGCTTTCGTTCACCAGCGATTTAGCGATCTCCACAATCTGCTTTTCGCCCACCTTAAGCGTGTCAACCGTCTGCGCGGGCGACAGGTGTTCTGCGTACAGCCGCTTCAGCATGCGCGCCGTCTGCGCGCGCATCGCGCCCCCGTCAAGCAGGCCGAAGCGCCCGCGGCTCTCGCGCCCCAGCAGGACATTGTGGGCGATGCTGCGGTCCGGCAGCAGGTTAAAAATCTGGTAGATGGTGGAGACGCCCGCCGCCAGCGCGTCCCTGGGCGTGTGCGGGTCGTAAGGCCGGCCGCCAAGCGTTATGCTGCCGGCGTCCGGGCGGACCGCGCCTGCCAGAATCTTGATGAGCGTGCTCTTGCCGGCCCCGTTCTCGCCCACCAGCGCGTGCACCTGCCCGGCCTCGATGCTGAACGTCACATCCTTCAGCGCCTGCACGCCAGGGTACGCCTTGCTCAACCGGTCAATCGTCACGAAGCTCATGCGCGCGCCGCCCGCAAGCGATCCATGGACAGCGCCACGACCAGAATTACGCCGGAAACGATGTTCTGCGTGTAGATGCCAATGCCCAGCAGGATCATGCCGTTGGTGATCGAGGTCAGGAAAATGGCCGCGATCAGCGTGTTGAAGATGCGCCCCCGCCCGCCTGTCAGGCTGGCGCCGCCCAGCACGACCGCCGTCAGGATGGGGAACAGGAAATCGGCCCCCATGCCGGCGGTCGCCGTCCCCTGGCGCGCGACCTGCATGATGGCGGCGAAACCGCCCAGCGCCCCGGCCAGCATGTAAGTCACAATTTTGATGCCGTCCACGTTGATGCCAGACAGCCAGGCGGCACGGTTGTTGTTGCCCACCGCGAACACGCGCGCGCCGTACACCGTGCGCTGGAGCACAACGAACGCGATCAGATAGCATATGAACAGGATAATCACGGGCACGGGGATAAAGTCGAACACGCGCCCGCGCGACAGAAATTCGATCTGATCAATCGGATCGCTGCCGCGCTCGCCAAAAATCGTCTTGCCCTGCGTGATGGTGAAGGCGATCCCGGCCAGAATGCTGGACGTGCCCAGCGTCGCGATAATGGAGTTGATGCGCAGCTTGGTGATGATCAGGCCGTTCACCAGCCCCACCAGCGCCCCCAGCGCCAGCGCCACCAGCCCGGCGGCCACCGGCGAGAAGCCGTGCGCGATCATCAACTGCGCCATCACCACCCCGGCCAGGCTGATGATGGCCGCCACCGACAGGTCAAGCAGGCCCATCAGGATGACAAAGTGCGCCCCGACCGCCGCGATGCCGACGATCGTGGCCTGCCGCAAAATCGTCAGGATGTTGTCGGCTGTGGCGAAGTTCTTCGTGTTGAGCGTCAGATAAACGGCCCACAGCACAAAGATCAGAATAAAGCCCTGCTCGCCCAGAAAATGGAGCAGCCTGCGCTGCCGGTTCTGCGCGGGCGCAGAAACAACGGCTGGCGCCTGTGGTGTATCAAGCATCTTGTCCCGCTTTCTTGTGCTGCGCTGTCAGAAATGCGAGGGGAAAGCTGCGCGGCGCAGCTTTCCCCCTTGGCTGCCGGTTCTATTCAGCTTCGGCCAGCGTCTCCGCCGTGACCAGCGTGACCGGAACAGCGATATTCTGTGGGATTTCCGCGCCGGCCAGCAGCTTGACAGCGGCGTTGATCGTCAGCTCGCCGGTGCGCGCCGGCGACGTGTCCACCGTGCCGCGGAACATGCCGCCCTCTTTGATCAGCTCGACGGCCTGCGTTTCCGCGTCAATGCCGACGATGATAACGTCGTCGCGCCCGGCGTTCTCAATCGCCTGCAGCGCGCCCAGCGCGCCCGCGTCGTTGATGCTGACAACGACGTTAATCTCCGGGTGTTCGATCAGCGCCGTTTCCATGGATGTCAGGCCGAAATCGGGCGTGCCGCCCAGGTAATTGCCGACAATCACCGCGTCGGGCGCGTCCGCCTCAAGCGACTCGCGGATAGCGTCGGCCCGCACAACGACGTTGGCGATGTCAGGGTAGTCGAGGATGGCGACATTCGCCTCGCCGTCCAGCTCGTCGTTGATCAGCTCAGCGGCGTAGGCGCCCGCCGCCAGGCCCATGTCGCGGTCCTCAACGCTGATCGTCACGCCGCCGATGTCAGCGAGCTGGCGGCCAGCGTACTGCACGATCTTCACGCCGGCATCCGCCGCTTCCTCAAGCGCCGACAGCACGCTGGGCGGGTCGAACAGGCAGATCACGATCACGTCAGCGCCGTCGTTGACAAAGCTCTCGATGCCGGTAATCTGCCGGTCCACGTTAATCTCAGAGTCGAACGTCTGCACGCGCAGCCCCAGGTCGGTCGCGTAGGCCTCGGCGCTCTCCGCGACAGTTGAGTGCCACTCAGTCTCGTAAGTGCAGGCAATTACGCCGATGAAACCGTCCTCGCCCAGCGCGTCAACAGCCGCCTCGATCTCTTCGTCGGTCGGCTCAATGTCAGCCTCAGTGCCCAGCTCCATCGCTTCCGGTTCGGGCGTTTCCTCGCTGTCCTGGGCCGCTGCCGCCGAAAACGCGGCGGCAAGAACGAGCAGCAAAGCGCATGTGAGCAGTAATCTGGCGAATTTCATATCATCTCTCCCTGTATCTAAGCTCTGATCTTCGGATGCAGCCCGCAATGCCGCGCTTCTGTTACATCATGTCGCTGTTTTCCAACCTCTCGATTAGCTGGCGGATCGTGTGTTCGTCGCTGACAAGCACATTGATGTGCCGGCCCCGCAGCGCGCCCAGCAGCGGATCAACCTTGTCCGGGCCGCCCGCCACGCCAACCGCGGTCAGGGCCTGCGCCATGTCGCTGAGCGCGATACCGACGACGCGGCCGTCGAAGGGCGTCGCGACTGGCTGGCCGTGAATATCGAAAAAACGCCCGCAGATATCGCCCACCGCCCGCCCACGCACCGCGCCCAGGTCGCGCGCGTCAATCAACCCCGCCTGCACATAAAGCTGGTCGCTTTCGAGCGAGCCGATGCCGACGACCATCACGTCGGCGGCGCGGGCGCGCGCGAGGGCGTGGTGCAGCGTCGGGTTGGCCTCCGTAAAAGCGCGGGCTGTGCCGGCGCGCGGGCCGAGGATGGCCGGCGCGCTCACATAGTAGACGCGCCCGCCCAGCGCGCCCGCCGCCTGACGCGCGATCTCGTTGTAGTCAATGCCGTGCGCCTCGTGCCCGATGTTGCCCATCGCCTGGACAATCTCAATATCCGGCACCTGCTTGGCCGGCAGGCTGTCGATCATGGCGCGCAGCGTCCGGCCGCAGCCCAGCGCCAGGCGCTGCCCCGGCCGCAGGCTGGCGGCCAGGTAGCCGGCCGCGGCGCGCCCAAGGTTGGCGCGCACCGCGTCCGAATTGCCGTTAAAAACCGGCGCGATAACGACCTCTTTCAGGTGCGGGAACAGGGCCAGCAGACGCTCGCGAATGCCCGGCATCTGCTGTCGGGGGTCTTTGATCGAGATCTCGACAATGCCGATTTCGCGCGCCAGCGCCAGATCGCGCGAGACCATGCTGCGCGACATGTTGAACATCTGCGCGATGTCGGCCTGGGTGGCGTTGTTGTCGTAATACGCCCGCGCAATCTCGATCAGGCGCGCGACGTGTTCGTCAGAAAGTTTCACAAAACTATTCCTGTTTGCACCCTGCTTCAAAAATAACCCTAAGCCTGCACATTTGTCAAGCACATTTGTGAATACCTGGCCGCTGCGCCGCGCAAACAGCGCCGCCGCCGAGCAGCAGTATGGACACTTTTGTATTGAACAGGGGGTGATTTCGGCCGCGCCGCCGGCCGCCTAGCTGAACGCCGCCCGCACCTGCTGCGCGACCTGCGCGAAGGCCGGGCTGTACTGGTCGTCAAGCGCGCGCGGGCGCGGCAGCGGCACCTGAATGTCGGCGACAATCCGCCCCGGCCTGCTGCTCATCACCAGCACCCGGTCCGCCAGCAGCACCGCCTCGTTGATGCTGTGCGTCACCATCAGCGCCGTCTGGCGCTCGCGCGCCCACACCGCCAGCAGGTCCAGGCTGATCTGCTCGCGGGTCTGCGCGTCCAGCGCGCCAAACGGCTCATCCAGCAGCAGCACCGCCGGCCGCTGCACCAGCAGCCGCCCCAGCGCCGCGCGCTGCGCCATGCCGCCGGAAAGCTCGCCAGGGTAAGCCAGCGCGAATTCCGCCAGCCCCAGCGCGGGCAGCAGCGCGTCCACGACCGCGTAACGCTCCGCTCTGGAGATGCCCGCCAGCTCCAGCGGCAGCGCCACGTTGTCGCGCACAACGCGCCAGGGCATCAGCGTCGCGTCCTGAAACATCAGGCCGATGCTCGCGGAGGGTTCGCGCAGCGGTGCGCCGTTCAGCAGCACCTCGCCGCGGCCAGCCGGCTGCAGGCCCGCCAGCGTGCGAATCAGGGTGCTTTTGCCACAGCCCGACGGCCCCACCAGGCACACGAAGGCGCCAGAGGCGATGTTGAACGTGACCGGGCCGAACGCCAGCAGGTCGCTGCCATCCGGCCCGGTGTAGGTGACGGCGAGGCCGCGCGCCGCGAGCTGCATCCGCGTCACTCCACCGGCGGCAGGAAGGCGTTGGTGAAGGCCGCTTCCAGATCAATCGGCGCCGGCAGAAACGCCATCGCCAGCAGCGTGTCCTGCGTAATTTCCCACGACGGCAGCTCGCTGAAGCCGGTGCGGTCAGCGTCCCACAGGTCAATGCTGGTCAGCAGCACCAGGAACTGCACCAGTTCCTGCGGCGCAAAGCGCGCCTCCAGGCCCGCGCGCAGCGCGGCGCGCCCAGCCGCCGCTGTCTCGCGGTCGGGCGCGGCCGTCGGCGCCTCAGCCAGCGCCTGCAAAGCGGCCACAAACGCATCGTCCGCCGGCAGGTTCTCCACATACGCCCGGCTCAGCAGGTACGCCGCCGCCGGGTTGGCGATCACGTCGTGCAGGCCGCGATCAAACGCGCGCACAACAGCGCGCACCAGCTCCGGCTGTGTCGCGATAATGTGCTCGCTGGTCACAATGCCGTTCGAGACCATATCCGCCGCGTCGGCCACCGGGAACAGCGTCAGCCCGGTGATGTCGCCGCAGGTTCCCGCGTCGGCCCGCTGCTGGATCTGCAGCGGCTCGTTGTTGATGTAGACGACCGCCGCGTCAATCGCGCCCAGGCACATGACGTTCGGCGCGTTAAACTCAATCGGGTCAAGCGTGATAGCGGCCTCCGTCATGCCGTTGGCCGCCAGCAGCGCGACCAGCCCGGTGTAGCTGGCCCCATAGCGCCCAGGGATGCCCACTTTGTGCCCGGCTAAATCGGGCACGCTGGCGATCCCGCTGTTGTCGGGCGTGACGATCCCCACCGGATACCGCTGGAACCACTCGTGAACATAGACCACCGGGCGGCCGTTGGCGCGCGCCACAATAACCTGCTCGCCGCTGATCATGCCGAAGTCGAGGCTGCCGGCGGCGATCAGGTCCACGCCGTCCGGCTCGCTGCCGTGCTGAACGGTGACATTCAGCCCTTCCTCGGCAAAGTACCCTTTTTCGATCGCGACGTAGAGGGGCGCAAACTGAACGTTAGGCACAAACGTGAGAAAAAACACCAGGTCGGTCTGCGCGGCGGGCTGCGCCAGCGCCCCGCCCACCAGCGTCAGGACGGCGGCGCACAGCGCCAGCAGCGCAACTTTGCGAAACATGGCTGTTAACTCCTGTGAGGTGCGTAATACCTGTTGACCGATCATGCGTCAGCGCCGGCCCGCGCTAGGAACGGCGCGCGCGCGCCTGCCAGCGCAGCAAACGGCGCTCCAGCAGCGCCACCAGCCCATACAGCAGCCGCGCCAGCGCTGCCAGCGTAATCACGGCAACCAGCACCAGCGGGGTATCGTACTGGCTGCGCGCCAGGTTGATGAGAAACCCCAGGCCGGCGTTGGCGCTGACAAATTCGCCCACAACGGCGCCGATCACCGCCAGCGTGGCGCCGATCTTCAGCCCGCCCAACAGCACCGGCATGGCCGACGGCACCTCCAGCTTCGTGAAAATCTGCCAGCGCGTGGCGCGGTTGACGCGCAGCAGGTCGTACAGCGCCTGCGGCACGCTGCGGATGCCAACGACGGTGTTGAGCAGCATGGGAAAGAACACGATCAGCGCGCTGGTGACGACCTTGCTCGTGAGGCCGCTGCCAAACCAGATCACCAGCAGCGGCGCGTAAGCCACGACTGGCGTTGATTGCAGCGCGACGATGACCGGCGACAGCAGGCTGTCGAGCAGGCTGTTCCGGGCGAGCGCGTAGCCCAGCCCCAGGCCGGCCGCCGCGCCGATGGCCAGCCCCGCCAGCACCGCTGACAGCGTCGCGCCGGTGTGCAGCCAAAGGCGGCCGTCGGCCAGCACCTGTGCAAAACGCTCTGCCACGTCGAGCGGCGACGGAATGATGAACGGAGGGTAGAGGCGCAGCAGAAAGGCAGCCTGCCACAGCGCCAGCAGCAGCATGGCCGCCCCCAGCGGAACCAGCCAGCGCAGCAGACCGCGGCGCAGGCCGCCGGACGGGCGGACAGCGGCGCCTTGTGGTGGGTAGAGAGCTGTTTCGCGCATAAAAAATCCCCGTTGTACACTGCGGCAGAACAACGGGGGCGAAACACGCTGGCATACACCGGCGACCCAGGCACGTTGTTCCGCGCCTTTGTCCCGGCAGTCGTATGTCACAGCAGGGCCAGCTTCGCAGCAAATATGCCGCCAGGCCAGCTCTCACCTTCTCCCATCCAGACTGTAACTGTCGGCTCTGGAATTGCACCAGATCCACCGGCACAGCCGCAAACACGGCTGTGTCGCGCCAGCCATCTCAGGCTGACGGCGCGGGTAGCGGGCTTGGCGCGGCGCGCCTTACCGCCGGTCGGGAATTTCACCCTGCCCCGAAGGTCTGCTAAGTTGTTATCTATAGTATATCAGGATTCCGCAGCTTGTCACGCGCAGCTTAACAAAGCGCTTATCATTCAGGATGTTCGTCAGCTTTTGGCAGTGTGAAATAGAACCTGCCGCCCCGGCCCGTGCTGTTGCCCTGCGCCCAGATGCGCCCGCCGTGCGCCTCGACAATGTGCTTGCAGATCGCCAGGCCCAGGCCCGTCCCCTCGCTCACCGAGCGCGACAGATCAACCTGGTAAAAACGCTCGAATATGCGCTCGGTGTGTTCATCAGGCACGCCGGGGCCGTTGTCGTACACGCTGACCAGCACCTCGTCATCCGTGCTTTTGGCGTGTATCGTGATCATCTCGCCCGGCGGCGACCACTTGACGGCGTTGTGCACCAGGTTGGTCAGCACGCGGCGCACTTTGTCGCGGTCGCACAGCGCGAGCAGGCTCGCCGGCACATCGTGGGCCACCTCCAGCTCTTTGGCCGCGCTCTGGTCATAAACGCGCTCGATGGCGTCCTCAACAATTTCAGCGACAGGCACTTCGACCATCCGCATAATCGCCTGGCCGGACTCGATCATTGATAAATCGAGCAGCTCCTCCGCCATCCACAGCAGCGCGTCCGTCTCGCGGGCGATCGCGCGCAGCGAGCTGATGCTCTGCTTGCGCTTCGGCTTTTCCTGGTCATGAAACAGGCCGTCAATGATCAGGCGAATGTTGGCGATCGGCGTGCGCAGCTCGTGCGAGATGTTCGCGACCATGTCGCGCCGCGCCCGGTTCAGCCGCACCAGGTCGGTAATGTCCTGCAGCGCCAGCCCGATCAGCGCCGCCGGCGAACCAGCCGCCTGCGGAACGATGTTCACGCGCACGCGGTACACCCGCCGGTCAATAACAAGCTGCTCCTCCAGGCTTTGTTCGCGGTTCGTCAGCAGATCCTGCACCATCATTTCCAGTTCGGGCGAGGCGGCCACCTCTGACAGCGCCAGCCCGACGCCGTCCTCCACGCCAAAGATGGCCTGCGCGCTGTGGTTCAGCCCGACAACCTCGCAGCGCTCGTTCAGCACCAGCAGCGCGTCAAAGGCGGTGTTGGCCAGCACAGCGGCTATCTGACTATGCGCAAGCTGATTATCGTTTCCCGGCGCGCCGGGCTGGTCGCTGGCCACAGGTTTACCCCTCGAAACGGTAGCCTACCCCGCGCACCGTGACAATGCGGCGCGGGTTAGAGGGGTCGTCCTCGATCTTCTCGCGCAGCCAGCGCACATGCACATCAACGGTGCGCTTGTCCACGAAATAATCGTACCCCCACACTTTGGTCAGAATAAGATCGCGCGAGAGCACCGCGCCCCGGTTGCGCATCAGCTCTGCCAGCAGGTCGAACTCCTTGTTGCTCAGCTTGACCTCTTCGTCACCTTTGAACAGCCGCCGCCCGGTGAGGCTCAGGCGCAGGTTGTCTGTCACCAGCTCATCCTGCGGAACGGGGCGCCCCGGCGCGCGCCGCATCACCGCGCGCACGCGCGCCAGAAATTCGCCCAGGCTGAACGGCTTGACGATGTAGTCGTCGGCGCCGCTCTCCAGCCCAACGATCTTGTCAACCTCCGTGCCGCGCGCCGTCAGCATGATGATCGGGATATGCGCCGTCGCGGCGTCGTGCCGAACAATGCGGCAGATGCTCAGGCCGTCCAGCCGGGGCAGCATAATATCCAGAATGATGAGGTCCGGGTGGTCGGAGCGAATCCTGTCCAGGCCGTCCTCGCCGTCGGCGGCGGTTATAACACTGAACCCGTCGCCGCGCAGCTTCTCGGCCAGGTTCCGGGCCAGTGTGACCTCATCCTCGACAATGATGACTTTCGCCATTCCAACTCTTTTCACACGCGCAGGCTACGCGCGGTTAAGGCTAGCAGGCCAATTATAAGACACTGTTAACCTTCGGAAGCAGTCTGATTAATGCCGGCTGTCAGGTCGGCGGCGGCGCGCACATCGCCCAGCGTGGTGGCAGCGCGCACCGCCCGGCGCACGGCCGCCGCGACGGCCTCGGCCGCAAACGCGCCCACCTGGCTGACATTGGCCGGCAGCTCGCCAGACGCCAGCGCGAAAAAGGCGTCGCCGTCGTACATGGTGTGAGCCGGGCTGATCGCGCGCGCCAGGCCGTCGTGGGCCATCTGCGCCACCTTCGTGACCTCCGCCTTGGTAAGCAGCGCGTTCGTCGCCACCACGCCGATCACGGTGTTTTCCCGCGCCGCCGGCGCCTGCACGTTCGCCATCGCCCGCAGCGCGTTGAGCATCCCCACGAAGTCGGCGCTGTCGGGCGCCAGGCGCAGCCCGGCGATAATCGCCCCCTGCTCGTCCAGAACGTCGCCCACCGAGTTCACGGCAACCAACGCCGCCACCAGCAGGCCCGCGCCGATCTCAATGCAGGCCGAGCCGAGGCCGCCCTTGGTGGCGTGCGCGTTGCCGTACATCGCGCCGATGCGGCAGCCGGTTCCGGCGCCAACCGTGCCCTCCGCCACCGGCTCGGCGCTGGCCGCCTGGCAGGCCGCATAGCCCATCGCCGCGTCCGGCCGCACGCCCGGCCGCCCAACCGGCAGGTCGAACACAATCGCCGCCGGCACGATCGGCACGATGAAATCGTTCTGCGCGCGGTAGCCAATTTCCTGTTCCTCAAGGTAACGCATGACGCCGTCGGCGGCGGCCAGGCCATACGCGCTGCCGCCCGCCAGCGTGACCGCGTGGACCTCGCTGACATGCCGCGCCGGGTCAAGCAGGTCGGTTTCGCGCGTGCCCGGCGCGCCGCCGCGCACGTCCACCCCGCCGACGGTGTTGGCGGGGCACAAAATCACGGTGCAGCCTGTGCCGCCCTCCAGGTGTGTGTAATGCCCTACGCGGAAGCCCGGCACAGCCGTCAGCGTGTCATTGGGGCGGTCAGTTATCATCGTCGCAGTCCTCAGGTTCGCCAAAAATGGTGCGGTCGGTGTCGTCGGGCAGCGCGTCAGGCTCTTCGGGGTAGAGGATGGCCTCGGCGAGCGCGAAATCTGCGGGCCGCACCAGCACCTTGATTTCGCCAAGCCGGCCGATATGAATGCCCAGGGCGCTGGCCCCCGGCTCGCGGTGGATCAGCGTGTACACGCCTTCGCTCTCCAGCCGGCCCGCCACGATGTGCGCGTCGGCCAGGCTGTGCGTGATGTACACCACCATCCAATCGGCGTCAGAACGCTGAAGCTGGCTGTTCATAGCTTCATTGTAACCCAGGGTCGCGCGGTTTACAGCGCTCAGCGCCCGGCGCGCGCGGCGGGCTGCGGCTGGCCGGCGGGCTGCGAAGCCGCCCGATGCGCCGGCAAAATCACCGTGAACGCGCTGCCCTGGCCCGGCTGGCTCTCCACCCACAGGCGGCCGCTGTGTCGGTCCACAATGCCCTTGACGATCGCCAGCCCCAGCCCCGCCCCCTCAAAAACGCCCTGGACGTTCGTCGCCCGGTAGAACTTCTCGAACACACGCGGCTGCTCATGCAGCGGGATGCCGATGCCCGTGTCCTCAACCTGCAGCACGACCAGGTCCGCGTGCGCCCGCAGCCGAACAGTGATGGAGCCGCCCTCCGGCGTGTATTGGACAGCGTTCTGCAGCAGGTTGCGCGCCATCTGCTTGAGCCGCTGCGGGCTGCCATAGACCAGCGGCGCCTCTGTGTCGAGCTGGACGGCACACCGCTGCTGGCGGGCGCGCACATCCCCCTCAACCGTCGCCAGGGCATACTCAATCACCTGCGCCAGGTTGACGACCTCGCCGGCGGCGTCCATCCCGGCCGTTTCGATGCGGCTCAGGTCAAGCAGGTCCGTGATCAGGTTGGTGATTGTGTGCGCGCTCAGGGCGATCCGGTCAATAAACAAGCGCTGCTGGTCGTTCACCGGGCCGGCGCGCGTCAGCAGCTCGACATAGCCCAGGATCGCGGTCAGCGGCGAGCGCAGGTCCTGCGAGACGCTGGCCACAAAGTTAGTTTTCAGGCGGTCCAGCTCCTTCAGGGCGCTGATATCGTGCATGACGACCACGCGCCCCACGCCGGGAACAAGCGCCATCTGCGCGCTGAACACGCGCTGGTCATCAATCACAACCTCGGCGCGCTGGGGCTGCGGCGCGGCCAGCAGCAGGTGCATGTCGCCGTCGTCAATCACATGGTCGGCGGGGCCGGCGTAGTCGCTGGGAATGCCAAACAGGCTGCGGGCCGCGGCGTTGTGCAGCAGCAGATGGCCGGCGTCGTCCACCACCAGCACCGGGTCCTCGGTCCCCCACAGCACCGCGTCCAGCTGATCGCGCTCACGCCGCGCGTGGTCAGAAAAGGCGACGCGCCCCTGGTGTCTTTCCAGCGCGGCGCGCACCTGCTGCCGCAGCGCCTCATCCGTGAACGGCTCGCTCAGATAATCGCTTGCGCCCTCGCGGAAGGCGCGCACCGCCAGCGCCTCCCCGCCCTGCTCCGTAAGGA
>CAZDVL010000018.1:0-26999 GCA_964508745.1 uncultured Anaerolineaceae bacterium
GCTATGCTATTGGGCGGGAGTGCCGTTAGCCTCCGCGACGGTGCTTCAAGGTGGGTCGAGGGAGCTAATCCCTCTCTCGGCCTACCGCAAAGCCAACTCAGGTGAGAGTCGTTTCAGTTTGTTGTTCTGAGGAAATGAGATGATATGGGTGAATTCGAGGGCGTTTACGGAGAACAGATGATGTTCGAGTTGTGTCCGAGAAGGGTCACTATGTGTAATGTGAAGCGGACGACGGCCAGCGTGTGCGCTGGTTTTTGTTTTTCCATCCCTGGATGGCTTTACCCCAGGCTGGCAGATGTCTCAGAAATGCCCGCTGACCTGCGTACAAGGGGCACGCGATGGGCCGCAAGCATGGACCGCGACAGCGCAGCATCAGTGTGTTTGTGTGAACGCAGCATTTCCGGCCCATAAAGGCACCTACAGCCTTGTCCTGCGCCTGGATCAACCCGCCCGCCTGACCATCGGCAGGCTCGGCGTGTTCGATTTCCCCGCCGGATATTATGCCTATGTCGGCAGCGCCTTTGGCAGCGGCGGGCTGCGGGGCAGGCTGAAGCATCACCTCGCGTCGGCCAGAAAACTCCACTGGCACATTGATTATCTGCGGCAGAGAGCCGCCGTTCTTGAAGTTTGGTATCTCGCCAGCGAGACGCGCCACGAGCACCGCTGGGCGGGCGCGCTGTGTTCGATGGCCGGCGCTGTTGTGCCCGTTCCGCGCTTCGGCGCGTCGGATTGCAAATGTGCGGCGCATCTGGTTCGCTTCCCTGAAAAGCCGATGTTAGAGCTGCTTTGTATTCAGGCTGGCATCGGCACAGCAAGTCAAGCGCGCATTGAAATCATTGACTGCTCGGTCCACAGCTCAACACACTGACCATTTAAAGTCAGAGTACAATAGGAAAAATGGTTGAAAGCTGTGATGGATGAACCGATCAACAGTTGAATTGCAAATCCCATCTGAAGTTTACGAGCGCGCCCGGCAGACCGCCAGAGCCAGCAGCCGCGAGGAAGTTCAATCATCGTGAACAATCAAAGGACTTTTGATCCTGAACGGCAGATTGCCATGCTGATTGATGGCGATAATGCCCAACACGGTTTGCTCAAGCAGATGTTTGAGGAGGCCAGCCGATATGGAGACGTTACCATTCGACGGGCTTACGGCGATTGGACGGAGCCAAATCTGGCGAACTGGCGCCCCGTCATGCTGGCGCATGCTATTCAACCTATTCAACAATGGCGTTATACCGTCGGCAAAAATGCCACCGACAGTGCGTTAATCATTGACGCCATGGATATACTCTACTCTGGCACAGTTCAGGGTTTTTGCGTTGTTTCAAGCGACAGTGACTACACGCGGCTTTGTACGCGGATTCGAGAATCGGGCTTATTTGTGATCGGAATCGGGCGTGAGAAAACACCCGAAGCCTTTATCAACGCCTGCAATGTCTTTGTTTACACCGAGAATCTTGTGCAGCCTGCTAAGGTTCAGGAGCCGGATGCGGTCAGGGTAGCTACGGCAGTAAAAAAGGCTGACGAAGTTAAAGTGTCTCCGGCAGCCAAAGCGCCGGTTAAAGCGCAGCCTGGCGTTGCGATTAAGACACCTGCGACAGCCAAGCCGGAGGCTTCCCAAAAAGATTTGCTAAACCTGCTTCAGCGCGCGTTTAATATTGCGACGCAGGATGATGACGGCTGGGTGCACCTCGGCCCATTTGGAAACGCATTGCAGCGCATTGAACCGAGCTTCGACAGCCGCACCTACGGCTTCAAAAATCTATCGCTGTTGATAAAGTCTCTGCCCAGATATGTAGAGGTTAAGAGCACGACGAAGGCTGGCCCATCGACGATTTATGCCCGCATGAAAGGCACTAACGGCAACTGATCGTCCGCTCCACACAGCGAGGATGGTCAGTGCTTCAGCG
The DNA here is from genome assembly GCA_964508745.1 of uncultured Anaerolineaceae bacterium. GTDB lineage: Bacteria > Chloroflexota > Anaerolineae > Aggregatilineales > Phototrophicaceae > DAOTWC01. Next base: position 1,914 of record CAZDVL010000018.1, read on the forward strand.
GCCTCAGCGTGGCAGCGCAGGCAGATAAGCCTGACAGGATCGCCCAGCGGCGGATCGTCGCGGATGGTTGTATCGCGGAATCAAAACCGGGCGGTTAAGCCCGGTTGATGGCTGCGGCACAGTCTGAAGCTGAACTACCCCAGATAATCGCGCAGGTTGTGCGCCAGCCGGGGGTGGCGCAGGCGGCGCAGGGCTTCTTTTTCAAGCTGGCGGATGCGCTCGCGGCTGAGGCCGAATTTGTTGGCGATCTCTTCCAGCGTGTGCGGCTCGCCGCCGCCCAGGCCGAAACGCAGCCGCAGGATGTGGCTCTGGCGCGGCGTCAGCTCGCTCAGCACTTCCTCGATCGTTTCCTGAAGCAGATGCTGGGTGGCCGCCTCGACCGGGCTGGGGGAATCCTGGTCCTCGATGAAGTCGCCAAATTCACTGTCGCCGTCGTCACCGACCGGTCGCTCCAGCGCAATCGCGTGCTGGCTGGCGTCCATCATGCCGCGAATGCTCTCAGCCGGCAGGTCCATCTCAAACGCGATTTCTTCGGGGGTGGGGCGCCGGCCCAGCGTTTGTTCCAGCGCCTGCGCTGTGCGGTACATCTGGCGGATGCGCTCGGTCATGTGCAGCGGGATGCGGATCGTGCGCGTTTTCTGCGCCAGCGCGCGGGTGATGGCCTGGCGAATCCACCAGGTGGCGTAGGTGCTGAAGCGGTTGCCGCGCTTGTAGTCGTACTTGTCAACGGCGCGCATCAGGCCCACGTTGCCTTCCTGGATCAGGTCGGGGAAGGGGAGGCCTTGCCCCATGTAACGCTTGGCAATGCTCACGACCAGGCGCGTATTCGCCCGGCCCAGGTGTTCACGGGCGGACTGGCCGTCCATAATCATGCGCTGAAGCCGCAGCACGCCGGTTTCGCCGTAGACTTCATAGGCGTCCACGCGCAGCAGGCACTCGCGCGATTCCTTGCCAATTTCAATGCGCTTGGCGAGTTCGATCTCTTCCTGGGCGGTGAGCAGAGGTTCCTGCGCCATCTGGCGGAAATAAAGGCCCACCGGGTCGTCGGCGGAGACAGCGTTAATGTCGCCGATGCCGGGGTCCTGGGGGATTTCTTCGGGTTCGAATTCGATGTCCTGGTCGTCGCTGAGGCCTACGCCGCCAGCCGCTTCGCTTTCCTGGCGGATTTCAATACCTAACTCATCCAGCTCATACAGCACCGTTTCAATTGAGGTAATATCGTCTCCGTCTTCATCAAGCACTTCAAGAACATCATCAAGAGTGAGGTAGCCGCGCTGGTCGGCCCGGTTGATAAGTTCCTGTATCACGTTTTACCTTTTGCCTCCTGGTGCAGGTAACCACGCTTACCAGATCGCTGTATTACGAATATTACCTCTCAGACGGCTGCGGACACTGTATCATTTTAGCATACAATTTAGCTGTTTGTGAATGAACCATAAATAAGCAGTTGCTTGAGAAAGGCTTGAGTCGCCCGCGCTGCTTAAAAATTGCAGTAATATTCGTAAGGCGCAGGGCAGCAAATGCGTTCGGGTTTCAGGCCCCCAAACCATCTTCTAATTGCGCGGTTTATTTAGAGTTAGTATCATTAAGTGCAAGGCGCAGCGATTTTGAAGCCGCGTATAACCCGGGGGCAGGGAATGACGACGCGACGATTCACGGATAATCTTCCAGATTACGAGGCCGACAGCGCGGCGAGCGGCCAGCCCCAGCAGCCCGAAGCGCCTCAGCCGGCAGCGCGCCCGGCCGCGGGCCGGGGCAGCGCTCACATGCCCCGCACGCTGACGCAGGTGATGAACGAAGCCAACGAACGGGTTGTGCGCGGCGACCTGGTGGATTATGTGCCCATGCCGACCGGGTTCGACCCGCTGGACGGGTTTATCGGCGGCGGCCTGCGCAAGACGGAACTGCTGCTGCTGGGCGGCGCGCAGGGCATCGGCAAGACGATTGCTACGCTCCAGATTGCCCGCAACATCGCGATGCGGCCTGACCAGTATGCGTTTTACCTGTCCTACGAGCACACTGAAACACACCTGATGCACCGCCTGCTGTGCCTGGAGAGCGTTAATCCGCCGGAGATTGACCTGAACCGGGGCATCAAGCTGCGCGACTTGTATCAGATTATTGTGGCGCAGCGCGCCAAGGAGTTTATGGGGCGCGACGGCGGGGCTGGCTCGCTCCAGACGATCCTCAGGGAAAACCCGAAAACCGCCCCGGCGCTGGCCCGCATGGCGCGCTACGCCGACCGCATGATTCTGGTCAAGGCCAGCCCGGCGGTGACAACGCTGCGCGCGATTAAGGAAATGACCGCCCGGCTGACGGAGGTCACCAACGGCAACGTAACGGTTTTTGTGGACTATCTGCAGAAGATCGCGGTGCACCCTGAGCGCCCGCGCGACGAAAATGACAAGGTTACGATTATTGTTGAGGGGCTAAAGGACATCGCGCTGTCGCTGGACGTGCCGGTGTGGGCGATTGTGGCCGCCGACCGCGAAGGACTCAAGAGCAAGCGCATTCACCTGTTTCACCTGCGCGGCAGCAGCGCTCTCGATTACGAGTCCGATATTGCCATCATTATGAACAACAAGTATCAGATTCTTTCGAAGGATCACGTTGCCTTTAACCCGTATACCGCGCGCCAGTACCGGGACTGGGTGGTATTCACGGTGGAGAAGAACCGCGCGGGCCGTTCGATGCAGGATATGGAGTTTCAGCTTTACGGCCAGCATTTCAGCTTCGACCCGCGCGGGCAAAAAGTGCAGCAGCAGCTGATTGACGACAAAGTGATCGAAAGCTGACCGCGCCGCGGTGCGCCAGCGCGTGTTTCCCCTTGCCGCTGCTGCATTTGCCCTGATAGAGTCGCGCGGGTCAGCGCTATTGCAGAGGCACGGCGATGCCCAGGGTCTTCATTTCGTACAGCCGCGATGATCTGCCGTTCGTCAGCCGCCTGGCCCAGGACCTGCGGGCCTGCGGCGCTGCTTTGTGGCTGGACCAGGAGGAGATCAGCGCCGGTGAGGACTGGACGGACGCTGTCTGGGAGGGGCTGAAGGCGTGCGACCTGCTGCTGCTGGTGATTTCACCCGCTTCGATGGACTCGCGCGAGGTCGCCAGCGAGTGGAAATACTACCTGAACAATCGGAAGCCGATTCTGCCGCTGCTGGCCGCCGCCACCGCACACATCCATTACCAGGTGAGCGCGCTGCAATACGTTGATTTCTGCGCCGCGCCCTATGAGACCGCACTGCACGACCTGCTGGCTGAAATCAACGCACGCCTGGGCACTAATTATGCCGCGCGCGCACAGGACACCCCGCGGCCAGTAACCGGGGTGCTGGCGGAGCACGAGCAAAGCGGGCCGCCCGCGCCAGCGGGGGCAGACAAACACACGATTCGGGTAGACCTGGAGTCGGTGCGCCAGCTTGAGGAGCGGCTGCACTTCTTCGACGCTGAGACTGTGCTGGAGCTGCGGGCTTACGGCGAGGAAAGCTGGGCGGCGCAGGTCAGGCTGCCGGCCGGCCGCGAGCTGATTATCGGGCGCGGCGGCGACGACGAAGCCGGCGCTGACCTGATCCCGGCGGGGGCGGCGGCGGCCGGCATCTCGCGGCGGCACGCGGCGCTGAAAGTGGAGGCCGACACGCTGTTCATCCGCGACCTCAACAGCACCAACTTCACGTTTGTCGAGGGGCAGCGGCTGCGCCCGAACGAGCAGCGCGCGCTCAAAAGTGGCGACCGCATCCAACTGGGCAGCCTGCTGCTGATGGTTTATTTCCAGAACAGCTAACCTTTTTCAGCTTTCCGCAAGGTGTAACCTGAAGCATGAATAAATCTGCTGCGCTTGACTACCTGCTGAACAATCTGCCGCGCACCAAGCGCGTCAAATATGCGCGGCTGGCGGAGGATCTCTCACTGCGCGTGCGGATGCGGCTGGGCGAGAAGGTCGCAATTTACATCGAGGACGCGCTGCCTTCGCCCGCGGCCCTGAAATCCCGTTTCGAGAAAAACACGTTCGCCGGCCTGCACACGCTCGTGCTGCTGGCGCAGGATACGCTGCCGCGCCACGGCGCGCCCGCCGATAACCTGAGCGACGCGCTGTGCCTGCTGGCCGATGTCTACGGCGGCAAGGTCTACGCTTACCGCGGCCGGGGGCACACAGTGATCGTGTTTCCGGTGTGTTTTGAGGCCGGCGGGCGCGTTGTTCACGGCGCGCCGGTTGACCTGGCCGACCTGAGCTGTGACTACACGCTGGCCCATTCCGGCCCGCTGGACGGCGTCTGCGGGATCGCCAACTTTGACCGGCGCAATTACAACGTGGACGATTCCACGTTTCAGCCTGTGCGCGCCAACCCGTTACAGCCGCATTACGACATGCTGGGCGTCACCTGCGACGCTTCGGCGGAAATCGTCAAGCGCGCGTACCGCGAGAAGGCGCAGCAGTGCCACCCTGACCGCGACCCATCCCCCGACGCCACGATGCGGATGCAGCGGATCAATGAAGCCTACCAGGAAATTATGAAGCGGCTCAGGTAGGCTGGCGGCTGGCCCGATCCTGGTGCAGGCTGACATAGTTGAGCTTTGACAGCTCGCGCACCTGTTCGTCGGCGCGGTAGCTGCTGCGCACCAGCGGGCCGCTTTCCACCCATTTAAAACCCATCGCCAGGCCCGCCTGCTTAAGCTGTTCAAATTCCTCTGGCAGCCAGAAACGCTCGACCGGGAGGTGCTGTTTGCTCGGCTGGAGGTACTGGCCGATGGTCAGGATGTCCACGCTTCGCGCGGCCAGGTCGCGCATCACCGCCAGCACTTCATCGTAGGTTTCGCCCAGGCCCAGCATAATGCCGCTTTTGGTCAGCACCAGCGGGTCCATCTGCCGGGCGTTTTCGAGGACGGCCATCGCCCATTCATAGCGATCCTGCGGCTGCACCCGCTTGAACAGGCGCGGCACGGTCTCAACGTTGTGGTTGAGGATTTCCGGCTGGGCGTCCATGACGATTTTGAGGGCGTCGCGGCTGCCTTTGAAGTCGGGGATCAGCACCTCGATGCTGCACCCCGGCTGAAGCTGGCGGACGCGCCGGATCACCATCGCGAAGATCGGCGCGCCGCCGTCGGCGCGTTCGTCGCGGTTGACGCTGGTGATCACCACGTGGCGGAGGCGCATGGCGCGCACGGCCTCGGCGATGCGGTTCGGCTCGGCCCAGTCGAGCGGGCTGGGGCGGCCCGTTTTAATGTCGCAGAAGCCGCAGGAACGGGTGCAGGTGTCGCCCATCATGAGGAAGGTCGCGGTTCCGCGCCCCCAGCATTCGCCCAGGTTCGGGCATTGGGCTTCCTCGCAGACGGTGTTCAGCGTTTTCTGGCGCATCAGGTCGTGAACCTGGGCGTAGGTGTCGCCGCCGGGCGCGCGCACCTTAATCCAGGGCGGGCGGCGGCGCGGGTGCTGTGGGTCCGGCTGCCAGCCGGCGCTGTTGTCGCTGTTAACCGGGATGCTGTCGGGGTTCAGGGTATCGGTCACGATTACGGCTCCAATCACAATTCCGCAGATTATACCGCCGATGCCGGCAGGGTGGCGAGGTTTAACACGGATTGGTGTGGCGGGCGCCGCGGCCGCTGCCGTTCAGAACCGGCTTGAATTCAAGGCGCGCTGCCGCCCCCAGCGCCGCCCCGCAGGTTGATAAATGTATGGCAAATTTTGTGTCATTTGAAATTGTGCAGCTTTCCCGCGCCTCGCATACAATATACGGGGGGGAAACGGTGTCCCTGTAGGCGGCTTCTATCCATGCCCTGCGCCGCCTGGTGCGGCGCGCCCGGCATGGGCGGACGTTTTTAAATCCATTGGAGGGGATTACGTTATGCAAGCTATGCAAGGCATCCAGCAGTTCGAGCAAGTCATGATTCTTATTGTGCTTGCGATCGCTTTTGTCGCGCTGATCTACGCTTACTGGTTGGCGCGCCAGACATTTGCCGCTGACAAGGGCAGCGCGGCGATGCAGCGCATCTGGGGGTTCATCCGCGACGGCGCGAACGCTTATCTGCGCACGCAGTTACGGACGATCACCATCCTGATCGTTGCCCTGACCATCGCCATGTTTCTGAGCGTGGCCCTGGTCAAGCCCACGGGCGAGGCAAACGAGCTGTTCTGTCCGGCGGAGACCGAGGCCGTCTTTGCGGCCGCTATCGCCGCCAATGCGTCGCCCAGCACCACTGTCGAAGCGGTGACGGCGGAGCTGGAAGCGCGCACACTGACGGCCAAGCAGATCGCTACCAACCACGGCTACGACGACTTCAACCCGGAGCGCCTGGCCGGCGGCGTGGAGTGCCCCGCGGCGGTGACTGGCATCGCTGTTGGGCGCGCGGCGGCGTTCGCGATGGGCGCTTCGTTTTCGGCGATGGTCGGCTTTATCGGCATGAACATGGCCGTTCAGGGCAACGTGCGCGTGGCGGCGGCCGCGAAAACCAGTTTTAAGCGCTCGCTGACGATTGCTTATCGCTCTGGCACGATCACAGGCATGCTCACAGACGGGCTGGGCCTGTTGGGCGGCACGCTGATCTTTATCATTTTCGGCAAGGCCGCGCCTGACGTGCTGCTGGGCTTCGGCTTTGGCGGCACGCTGCTGGCGCTGTTCATGCGCGTGGGCGGCGGCATTTACACCAAGGCTGCCGACGTGGGCGCTGACCTGGTCGGCAAGGTCGAGGCTGGTCTGCCCGAAGACGACCCGCGCAACGCGGCTGTGATCGCCGACCTCGTGGGCGACAACGTGGGCGACTGCGCTGGTATGGCGGCCGACATCTTCGAGTCCTATGAGGTGACGATTGTCTCCAGCCTGATCCTCGGCCTGGCGCTGACCGCGCTCACCGGCCAGTTGTTCTGGATCGTGCTGCCGCTGCTGGTGCGCGGCATCGGCGTGATCAGCTCAATCGTCGGCACCTACGCGGTGTCGCTGTGGAAGGTGGACGACGCCGAAGAGGCGATGTACAAGAGCTACGAGATTTCGAGCGCCATCACGATTATCTCGACTTTCCTGCTGGCGGTGTTTTACGCCGGCAACCAGGACCCCAGCGGCGATCTGCTGTCGCACCTGTCGCTCGGCTCACTGGTCGCGGTCGGCGTGGCGCTGGCGGTGGCTTTCAACCCGCTGACCGCATACGCCACCAGCGCCAACAGCAAGCGCGTCCAGAATGTCGCCCGGGCAACTGTGTTCGGTCCGGCGCTGGTTATTCTGGAAGGCGTGTCGCTGGGCTATCTTTCCAGCGTGTGGTCGGCGATTGTGATCGTCGCCAGCATTATGGCCTCGGTGCTGGTCTACAGCGTGACGTTCCCGGCTGATTTGTACCTGCCGGTGTTCGTCATCGGCGTGGTGGCGGCTGTGGGCGCCATCGCGCGCGGTTTCATGCGCAAGGACCTGGTGAGCGGCATCTTCCACGCGCTGTGGATTATGGTGGCCGCGCTGTTCCTGATCAGCATGCGCGAAGTGGCGGTGGCCGACCGTTTCGTCTACACGCTGTTCGGCGTGTCGCTGATCGGCGTCGGGATGCTGTCGCACACCGGCAACAACGTCTCGATGGACACGTTCGGCCCGATCTCGGACAACGCTAACGGCGTGGCCGAGCTGGCCGGCGAGGAATTCGATGACAACGCGCGCCAGATTCTGGCGGACCTGGACGCCGCAGGCAACACCACCAAGGCGATCACGAAGGGCATCGCCATCGGTTCGGCGGTGATCGCGGCGGTTTCGCTGTTCGGGTCGTTCTTCATTGACATTGAGCGCGTCGCGCCCATCGAAATGGAGTTCAAGCGCATCATCAACCTGGCGGACCCGACCGTGTTTATCGGCGTGCTGATCGGCGGCGCGCTGCCGCTGCTGTTCGGCGGCCTGCTCATCAAGGCGGTGAACCGCGCTGCTGGCTACATCATGGCTGAGGTGCGCCGCCAACTGCGCATCCCGGCGGTCATGGCCGGGACGCAGACGCCGGACTACGCGCAGTGTGTGACGATCTCCACGCGCTCTGCCCAGGCAGAGCTGATCCCGCTGGGCCTGATCGCCATCCTCTCGCCGATCGTCGTGGGCCTGCTGCTGAAAGAGCAGGCGCTGGGCGGCTTCCTGGTCGGCGTGATCGTTTCCGGCCAGCTTCAGGCCGTGTTTATGGCGAACTCCGGCGGCGCCTGGGATAACGCCAAGAAGTTTATCGAGGACGGTAACTTCGGCGGCAAAGGCAGCGAGAACCACAAGGCCAGCGTCGTGGGCGACACCGTCGGCGATCCGTTTAAGGACACGGCCGGCCCGGCGCTTAACCCGATGATCAAGGTGATGAACCTGGTTGCGCTGATCATGGCCCCCATCGTCGTGCAGTCTCAGTCACCGGAATCCACTGCCCCGATTCTCGTCGTGGCGCTGATCGGCCTGGCTCTGATTATCTGGAGCGTGCGCCGCAGCGACCGGCCAGAGACGGCGGAGGATATCGTGCCTGTGACGCAGGCGAAACCGGCTGCGGGGGACTGATCCCCACAAGCGCTGATCCGCAGATATGACCTCACAGGGATGCGGCGCCGCTGCGTCCCTGTGTTTGTTTGTCAGCCCGGCGGCAGGCCCCAGGCAATGGGGTTGGCGTGCCCCAGCGCGGGGAAGATGCCGTCGCTCAGCTCCGTAAAGACGCCGCTGCTGGTGTCGAGCGCCAGCAGCAGGTAGCCCTTGTCGTCGGCCGGAACGTTGACCCCGAAGGCGAGATGGGCGCTGTCCGGCGACCACAGCAGGCGCGGCGGGTCAGGCGTGTGGTCGTTCGTGGCGAAATCGCAGTAGGCGCGCACCTCGCCGGTGACGGTGTCCAGCACATGGATGACCGCGCTGCCGGTGTTGGTTTCCGGGTCTGGCCCGGTCAGCTCGATCACCCAGAAAGCCAGATAACGGGCGTCAGGCGACCAGCTTAGCTCTGTGCCGCTGCGCCCGTTGATGCGCGCCGCGCCGTAGGCGGCGTTCAGGTCGGTGAGCTGGGTTGGCACGCCGCCGGGCTGGATCGCGAAGATCTCAGCCCCGGCTGTGCCCACCTGGCTGTCGAAAGCCCCCGGTGCGGCGAAGGCCAGCAGCGCGCCGTCCGGCGACCAGGCCGCCGCGTTAAAAAAGGGCTTTTCGGCCCCCAGCGGGATGCGCTGTTCCGCCACGCCCTGGAGGCCGCGCGTTTCCAGGTTCACCAGCGTGCGGGCGAAGCCGTCGCCGTCCTGGGCGATCTCCAGGCCCCAGCGGCCGCCCGGCTGCACAGAGACGACGCTGGCCACGTTGAGGTAATCGCGCGTCTGGCTGCCTTCCGGCTGGAGGTAAGCGCTGTGGCCCGGCGTCCAGATGAGCAGCGTGTCGGGCGACCACCACTGCACATCGCTGGCGTAGTTGGTGAGGGGCGTGCGCTCGGTGCCGTCGAGGCGCATTTTGCCGATCGCGGCGGTGCGCTGGTCGCTGTAGGTGACCCAGCGGCCGTCGGGCGCGAGGCGGCAGTTGCTGCCGCAGGGGCTGGTTTCCGGCAGCGGGTAGCGCGTGTTGCGGTCAACGTTGTAGACCCAGATGGCGCTGCGGTCGAAGGACGCGAGGATGATGCCGCCCGGCTCGAACTCTGCGCCGCGCGCCTGCACGCCGACGCCGGGGCACGCCTGGGTCACTGGCCGGGGCGGCGGCAGTTCGCGCGCCTGCGCCGCCTGGGTAAACATAGCCAGCAGCAGCAGCAGCAGTTGTAAACGCATCGCATTACGCCTCTTGTGCGTCCGCGGCCAGCAGCCGCCAGACATGGACCGCCGCGCGGTGGTCAGGTGTGCCGCCGTCGGCCACCAGCAGGTAGCCATAAGCGGCGAGACAGCCCTGCGGACGGCGGAGCGCCGCGCCCGGCAGCCCGGCAAAGGCCGAGTCTGGCAGCGGTTCGTCGCCCTCGTCGCTGGCTGGTGACCAGGTGTGAATTACGTAAAGCGCCAGCGTGTCGTAGTCGTAGGGCAGGCCGTCGGCGTCGCGGCGCGGCTGAGCCAGCCGGAAGGCCAGGCGAACCCGGCGGCACACGAGCCAGTCCGCCGGCGTCAGCGCGACCTCGGCCAGCACGCGACTTTCGGCGACGCCCAGCAGCAGCGGCGGCGCCAGCCCCAGCCGCTGGCCGAGGCTGATTTTCGACACCAGCGGCAGAGGGCGAACCGTGTCGCCTATCCGGTCGGCTGCGCACAGGCCGCGCCAGCGCGGGCCGCTGAAATTGAGCGCCAGCGTGTGGCGCGGCGCCTCAGGGCGGACCATATCAGGCGGCAGCGCCAGCGGCATCTGCCCGGCCTGCTCGTCCATCTGCGCGATCACAGCGCCGTCAAGCCGCCGCGCCTGCTGCGCCAGCCAGCCTTCTTCGCCGTAAATTTCCTCGGCATAAACAGCCAGCGCCGGCGTGATGCCCAGCAGCGCACAGTCGCCATGGTGCGCCAGCGGCAGGCAGGCATGGTACTGAAACCGGTGAAACAGGGGCAGCGCGGCTGACAACATAAAAAATAAACGAAATTTGTGAGCATTCATCGTTTGTGTGGACAGCGTTATGTTATAATCATAATCGAAGTCAGGGTGTTTGTCAGCGTGCGGGTGGGGGAGCTGAAAACAATGGCCGCTTTAGTGACCAACACACCCCAGTTCAACGGCGACCGCGAAGGGTCGCCGCGGCGCACTCATGCTGACCGGGAAACGGCCAGCTCGGCAAAAACGACGACGGTTCCGGCAGCGCGGATTTCGACAGAAAACGGCGCGCCGGCAGCGGAGACAGGTACGGTAGCGGCGGTGATCATCCCACGGCGTGAGGGCAGGGACAGGAACGATGAACAGGACGCCTCACGCACCACTGACGAGACAAACGCCGTGCCGGCCGCCGAGCAGTTGAGCCAGCAGCGCGCCCCGGCGGTGCTGATCATTGAGGACAGCAGCGAGCTGGCTGAGATCATCGAGGCCACGCTGCAGCGGTTCAACATGCGAACGGCGCACGAATCGCACGGCAACAAAGCCCTGGCCCGCTTCCACAGCATGAGGCCGGACGTTGTGCTGCTGGACATTGGCCTGCCGGACATGACCGGCTGGAAGCTGCTGGACGACATTAAAGAGCGCTATGGCGACGACCAGCTCCCGGCTGTCGTTGTGATCACCGCCTATGGCGACCCGGCGAACCGGCTGGTGGGCAAGCTCCAGAATGTCTACGATTACCTGATCAAACCCTTCACCGCCGACGACGTGGAGCGCGTGGTGATGGGCGCGCTCGGCGGCGCGGCCTCATGAATGCTGCCAGGTGGCTGGCGCGAGCAGTGCCGGCAGCGGCCCTGCTCTTTTTGATTCTGCTGCCTGCCGCCGCCGCCCAGCAGGACGCGGGGGGCGATCACCGCGCGCTGGCCAGCGCCAACCGCCGGGCCGGGCGCGTGATGCAGGCGCTTTATCATGTGGAGGCTGAGGCTGCGCGCTCCGGCTGGGCGCCGGACCTGCTGCGGCTGGCGGGCGACTTATGGCAGGAAGCTGGCAGCGAGGCGCAGGTGCTGCCTTACTGGCAGGCGGCGGGGGCCGCGCAGCCCGGCGACGTTACCCTGCTGCGGCAGATCGCGCGGGCCAGCGTCGCCCAGGCGCGCTGGCCGGAGGCGGCGGACGCGCTGGAGCGCCTGCTGCGCGCCGCGCCTGACGACCCCTGGGCACACTATCAGCTTGGGTTGATCCGCGCCGCCCATGACCCGGCGGCGGCGCGCGCGCACCTGCTGGCTGCCGCACAAACGGCGGAGTACGCGGCGACAGCAGACGCCCTGCTCGCCGCGCTGGCCGCCGAGGACGGCCTGCCGGCCAGCATGCGCGCCGGGCGGGCGCTGATGGCGGCGCATCTGTGGGGCCAGGCCGAGCTGGCCTTTCAGCAGGCCGCCGCCGAGGCCGCGCCATACGCCGCCGCCCTGGCCTCTGTGGCCCTGGCCCGCTTGCAGCAGGGCAAGGACGCCGGCGCGTGGGCCGCGCAGGCGCTGCTGCTGGCCCCTGACAGCGCGCTGGCGCATTATGCCCACGGCCTGCACCTGCGCGCTGCCGGCGACCTGGCCGCCAGCCGCGCGGCGCTGGCCCGCGCGGCGGCGCTGGCGCCGGCCAGCCCGGCTTACTATGCCGAGCTGGGCCGGGCCGACCAGCTCAGCGGCGACCTGGACGGCGCGGCGCGCTGGCTGACGATGGCCGTCAGCTTATCGGGCGGGGACGACGCTTACCGGGCGGCGCTGGCGCTGTTCTACGCGGAGACCGGCTACCCGCCGCCCTCGGCCGCGCCGCTGCTGGTTGATGACCCGGACGTGCGCGCGGAGGCCGCCTGGGCGCTGCACCTGAGCGGCGACTCTGAGTCCGCGCTCGCGCAGCTTGACGCGGTGCTGGCCGACGACGCCGCCAACCCGCGCGCCCTGTACTATAAAGCGCAGGTTGTGCTGGCGCTCAGCGACGACCGCGCGGCGGCGGCGGCGCTGCTGGCGCAGGTGGCGGCGCAGGAATCGCCGTTCAGCGCCGAGGCGCGGCGCATGCTGGCGCATCTGGCGGGCGAAGAATAGGAAACGGGGGCGTATGCTGGCGGCGCTGCGGCGGATACGGCGCACACCATTTGCGGCGGCGGGACACCCGGTGTTCGAGCGCGACATCAGCCGCCTGCACCGTGTCTGGCCGGAGGCCCGACTGCGCCGCGCCAGCCGGCTGGCGGTGGCACAGGGGGCGCTGGTCGTTGTGGCTGCCTGGCTGCTGCTGTCGGCCATCAGCGCGGCCGGCTACAGCCCGGCGCAGCCGCAGCGCATTTACCACGCCAGCAGCAACGTCCTCTTCTGGCTGATGCTGATCGCGCTGGGCAGCGGCGCGCTGCTGGATCTGCTGGCGCTGCGGGCGGCGCTGCCGGCGATCAGCGGCGAGGTCCGCGCCCGCCGCTGGGAGCTGCTGCGCCTGACGCCGCTGCGCGAGTCCGGCATTGTGTCTGCCAAGCACGCCGCTGCCCAACTGCGTGTGTGGCGTGCGCTGGCGCTGGTGGTGGGCCTGCGCGCCGCCACCGCCGCGCTCTTTCTGATCAACGTGTTCGGCCTGTCGTCAGTGGTGGCCGGCGCGCCGCCGGCCCTGCGCGACGAACTGGCTGCCGCGCCGCTGACCATCGGGGCGGTGGCGGCGTTCGGGGCTGTTTACCTGTTCGAGCCGCTGTGGCGTGTGCGAACGATGACCGCGCTGGGCATGGTGATTTCCGCGCACGTGCTGGAGAGCGCGCTGTCCACGCTGGCGGCGGGCGGCGCGCTGCTGCTGGTCTGGCTGGCGCAGGCGCTGATCCTGGGCGCGCTGTTCACATCCCTGTGGCTGACGCTGATGCCGATCCTGTTGTTTGGCGCTAACGTGCTGACCGCCTCGGCCGCGCTGCTGGGGTTCGGCGTGATGATCGCGGTGGCGATGTTCGGCTTTCACCTGGTGGTGACGCGCTGGGGGCTGCGCCGCGTCTACCAGCGCATCGGGCGGCTGGCCAACTGAACGTTTACGTTCATAAGCGCCCGTGCTAGAATCGCGCCGTTCGCACGTAGGCAGAGGCCAGTTGTTTTGCGCAAACTTCTGATACTGGCAGGGCTGGTTATACTGGCGCTGGCGCTGCACGGCCTCAACCGCCTGGCCGGCGACTGGCACTACACCGTGCCGGCGGAGCCGGGCGCTGTGTTATATGCCGCTGCTTTTGACGCCCTCCCGGACGACTGGGACCTGTATGAAGGCCGGCTGTCGGCGCAGGTCGAGGATGGCGCGCTGGTGATTGAAGTCGGCGCGGCCAGCAGCCTCCCGTTTTCAACGGCCGCCCCTTATTTTGACGCTTTCGATTTAACGGTGCAGGCGCAGGCGGTGGACGGCCCGCTGAACAACGGTTTCGGCGTGGTCTTTCGCCTGCGCGACCCGCGCAATTATTTTCTTTTCCTGGTCAGCAGCGATGGTTATTACCGCGTGGTGCGCGAGGTGGACGGCGTTCAGCGCGAGCTGAGCACGTGGATTCCGTCGCCGGCGGTCAACCAGGGGATCGGCGCGACGAATCAACTGCGCGTAACGGCCAGCGGCGGCGAGTTCCGGTTTTATGTCAACGGCGAGCCGCTGAAGCTGTGTGTGCCCGACAACCCCGCTGGCTACAGCACCTACAATGACCTGACGGGCGCGTGCCAGGAAGGGCGCATGGTCGAGGCGCTGAAGGACGACTCGATCGCGTCGGGCCGGCTGGGGGTGATCGCCATGACGCTGGACGAGCCGGACGTGCGCGTGCTGTTCGACAACCTGGTCGTTTATGGGCCAGACGCGGCGAATGTCACGGTGACTTCGGCAGGCGAGTGACGGTTAAAAACGGTATGCGCGTGTATTTGCGAGCCTTAGGCTGCCGCCTGAACCAGAGCGAAATTGACACGATGGCGCGCCAGTTTCGGGGCCAGGGGCATGAGATCGTTGAGGACCCGGCCGCCGCTGATTGGGTGGTGGTTAACACCTGCGCCGTGACCCGCGAGGCCGGGCGCAAGAGCCGCCGCCTCGTGCGCGATGTCGAGCGCGCCAACGGCGGCGCGCAGATCACCGTGACCGGCTGCTACGCGCAGCTTGCGCCGGGCGAGGCGGCGGCGCTGCCGGGCGTGGCGCGCGTGGTTGATAACCTGTCCAAGGACGGCCTGGTGGCGCAGGTCACCGGCGTGGCGGTGGAGCCGTTTGAGCTGGAGCCGGCGCTGCGGGCAGAGGGTGCGCGCGGCGCCGCCGGGCGGACGCGCGCGTTTATCAAGGCGCAGGACGGCTGCGACAACGCCTGCACGTTCTGCATCACGACGGTGGCGCGCGGGGCTGGCCGCAGCCGCCCGCTGGCCGACATCGTCCACGAAATTCGCGTGCTGGGCGCGCTGGGCTATCAGGAAGCGGTGCTGACGGGCGTGCACCTGGGCAGCTATGGCCATGACCAGGGGCGGCCCAACGGGCTGGCAGAGCTGGTGCGCGCGGTGCTGGCGGACACCGACATCCCCCGTCTGCGGCTGTCGTCGCTGGAACCCTGGGACCTTGAGCCGGGCTTTTTTTCGTTATGGGAAAACCCGCGCCTGTGCCCGCACCTGCACCTGCCGCTGCAAAGCGGCTGCGATGCCACGCTCAGGCGTATGCTGCGCCGCACCAGCCAGGCGGCGTTTCGCCAGCTAGTGGCGGCGGCCCGCGCGTGCGTGCCGGATGTGAGCGTGACCACCGACATTATCGCCGGCTTTCCGGGCGAGACTGACGCCGAGTTTGCCGCCAGCGCGGCGTTCGTTGAGGAAATGGCGTTCGCCGGCCTGCACATCTTCCGCTACAGCAGCCGGCCGGGCACGGCCGCGGCGCGGATGCGCGGGCAGATCGCCGAGGCGACCAAGCGGGCACGCAGCGACCAACTGCACGCGCTGGCGGCGCGGCTGGAGGCGCAGTACGCGCGCCGCTTTGTGGGGCGCGCGCTGCCCGTGCTGTGGGAACAGATCGGCGGCGTGCAGCAAGACGGATTTATCAATCTTGGATATACTGATAATTATATGCGCGTAAGCTGTGTTCACCCGCGCCCGCTGACGAACTCCATTATACCGGCGCGGCTGGACGCTTTTGACGGCGCGCTGTTCGCTGTGACGCCCATGCTGGGATCAACTGCCGAATAACAGCCAGCGGAGATAACAAACGCATGGATGACCCTAAGGCCAGCCTTCAGGCCGCTTTGAAAGCGGCAATGCTGAACAAGGACAAAAGCCGCCGCGATGTGCTCCGCATGACGCTGAGCGCGATCAAACAGGCGGAGGTAGACACCCGGCGCGAGCTGAGCGCTGAGGACGCGGTGGCTGTGCTGCAGAAAGAGGCCAGGACGCGCCGGGAGGGCATCGAAGAAATGGAGCGCGCCGGCCAGGCCGAAGCCGCTGTGCAGGCGCGGGCTGACCTGGCGATTCTGGAGGAATTTCTGCCGCGCCAGCTCACGCGCGCGGAAATTGAGGCGCTGGCCCGCGAGGCTATCGCGCAGACCGGGGCCGCCGGCGCGCAGGATATGGGCAGGGTGATGGGCGCGCTCATGCCGCGCGTCAGGGGGCTGGCCGACGGCGGGCTTGTCAACCAGGTTGTCCGCGAGCTGCTGCGCACTTAGCCATGACCGTGTGGGCCGTCGGGCTGCTGGAACGCTACCTGAATATCGAGCCTGAACGGGCTGCGGCGCTGCTGCACGCCGTGGGCCTGACCGTCGCCTCGCTGATGGTGGTGCTGGTCTCAACCGTGATTGTCGCCGCCGACGCGCTGCTCGTGGGGCGGGGCGGCGACGCGCTGCAGGTGGGCGATGTCATTCAGCAGAATATCCGCGCCCCGCAGGGCATCACTTACGTCAGCGATGTGCTGACGCAGCGCAGCCGGGCCGATAACGCGGCGGCGGTGGCCCCGGTCTATGACCCGCCTGACCCGGAAG
Source organism: uncultured Anaerolineaceae bacterium (assembly GCA_964508745.1). Lineage (GTDB taxonomy): Bacteria > Chloroflexota > Anaerolineae > Aggregatilineales > Phototrophicaceae > DAOTWC01. The sequence continues at coordinate 18,324 of CAZDVL010000018.1, forward strand.
TGGCGCGCAAGCAGTCGCTGCTGGCGCGCCAGATTCTGGACTACATCAAGAACGTGCGGCGCGACCCGTATGGCACGGCTGACCAGAAGCTCGCCGACCTCAACAAGATCACCGCCCTGACGCTGACGGAGCCGGTCGCCCGCCGGATTCTCGAAACGTCGGACGAGACCTGGCAGGCCGTGGACGACCAGATCGTCAACGTGCTGGAGCGCGTCATGCGCGAGCAGATCAGGGACAGCAGCCTGCCGTCGCTGATCGCGCTGCTGCCGACACAGGTCAGCGTGCGCTTCAGCGCGGCTGAGACGGAGATGGTGGTCGCCATCCTCGAAGATCTGATCAGGCCGAACACGTTTCTCAACCCGGAGGCCACCGAGCAGGCGCGGCTGGCGGCCATTGAAGCGACCGAGCCGATTACGCGCACCTTCGACCGCAATGAAATTGTCGTGCGCGAGGGCAAGCGCCTGGATGAAACAGATTACGAGGCGCTGCAGCAGCTTGGGCTGCTGAAGTCTGAGGATTCGCGCCTGCTGGAACTCGCCCAGGCGTTCCTGGCGAGCCTGCTGGTCGTGATCGTCACCGGCCTGTTCACCGCGCGGATGGCCCCGGAGCTGTTCGAAAGCTCGCGCTTCCTGCTGCTGCTGGCAGTTATTTTCCTGCTGGTGCTGCTGGGCGCGCGCATTGTGGGCGCGACAGGGCAGATTTATCTGTACCCGCTGGCCGGGCTGGCGCTGCTGTATGTGGCGCTGGGGCAGCCGCAGATGGCGCTGATCGGCACGCTGGGGCTGGGGCTGCTGACCGGCATCATGATGGGCGGGCTGCTGGAGATCGCCACGTTTGTGTGCGTGGGCGGCGTGATCGGCGCGCTGACGCTGCGGCCCACCGAGCGCCTGAACGGTTTTTTTGTGGCCGGGCTGGTCATCGGCCTGGGCAATATTATTGTGGTGACGATCTTCAACCTGGACGGGGCCGACGGGCTGGAGCTGACGGTGCTGGTGCTGTACAGCTTCCTCAACGGCCTGCTGTCGGCGGCGGTGGCGATCGCCGGCCTGTACGTGGTGACGATGCTGTTTAACCTGCCGACCAGCCTGAAATTTGCCGAGCTGAGCCGGCCCAGCCACCCGCTGCTGCAGCGGCTGCTGCGCGAGGCGCCCGGCACTTACCAGCACTCGCTTCAGGTGGCGAACCTGAGCGAGCAGGCGGCGCTGGCGATCGGCGCTGACGCGGAACTGGTGCGCGTTGCCGCGCTGTACCACGACATCGGCAAGATGAACAACCCGGCGTTCTTCACCGAGAATCAGGCGTTTGGCGGCGGCAACCCGCACGACGTGCTGAACGACCCGAATCGCAGCGCCGCGATTATCATCAGCCATGTGACCGACGGCGCGGAGATGGCCCGGCAGTACCGGCTGCCGGCGCGTTTCCGCGATTTCATCCTGGAGCACCACGGCACGACCGAGGTCTACGTCTTTCTGCGGCGCGCGATCGAGCTGGCGGACAACGACGAGTCCGCGGTGGACAGCGCCGAATTTACATACCCAGGGCCGCGCCCGCGCTCCCGCGAAACCGCGCTGATGATGCTGGCGGACGGTTGTGAGGCGGCGGTGCGCTCGCGCGGGCCGTCCAGCAAGCAGGAAATTTCGGAGATTGTGCAGCAGATCGTTGACCGGCGCATACAGTCAGACCAGCTTGACGATTCCGGCCTGACGCTCGACAACATCAAACTGATTCGCGAAGTGTTTGTGGACATGCTGCAAGCGGTCTTCCATCCGCGCATCAACTACCCGCCTGACCTGCGCCAGAAACGGCCCGGCGAACCCACACCGCTCGCGCCGGCGCGCCCGGTCAGCAGGACCGATATTGCCCGCAGCGCGCCGCCGCCGGAAGCTGCCGCGCCGCCGCCGGCGCTGCCAGAGCCGCTGCGCGCGCCGCAGCAGGCCGAGCCGGTGGACGATGAACTGGACGACGACACGCCGTTGGCCGAGGTGCCAACCCTGCCGCGCAGCGCCAGGCCGAACGGCAGGGCCGAGGCCGCAGACAGCGAACCTGAGCGCGCCCGCACTCAGGAAGAGGACGAATGACGTTTAATATTGATGTGCAGAACGATGAAGCATACCCCGCGGACGCCGCGCGGCTGGCGGCGGCGGCGGCGGCGGCGTTGAGCGTGCACGGCGCGCCCGCGGACGCCGCGCTGACGGTGGTGCTTACCAGCGACGAGGCGGTGGCCGCGCTCAACGCGCAGTACCGGGGCGTTGATGCGCCGACTGATGTGCTGTCGTTTCCAGCGGGGGCGCCGCCGGTGAGCATCCCTGACGAGCCGCCTTACCTGGGCGACCTTGTGATCGCCTACCCTTACGCGGCGGCGCAGGCGCAGGCGCTGGGGCACCGGCTGGATGACAGCCTGGCGCTGCTGGTGGTGCACGGCACGCTGCACCTGCTGGGCTGCGACCATGACAGCGCCGACAGCCGCGCGGCGATGTGGGCGGCGCAGGCGCGCGCGCTGGACGCGCTTAAGATTTCAACAGAGATTGTGCCGGCCCTGGAGGACAGCACACATGGCGAATAATTCGCAGGCGCACCGGTTTGTGGATGAACTCACCAGCACGATGAAAATTGACCCTGATGCGTTTAGCCCCAAAAGCAGCGTGAACCGCCTCGACAGCCTGAGCTATGCGCTGGCTGGCTGGCTGTATATGCTGCGCCGTCAGAAAAACACGCGCATCCAGGTGGTGGCGACCGCGCTGGTCGCGGCGCTGGCGCTGTGGCTGCAAATTGATTTTACGGGCCTGGCGCTGCTGGTGCTGGCGACGGCGCTGGTGTGGATGGCAGAATTTATCAACGCGGCCGTTGAGGCGGCCATTAACCTGTCCGCGCCCCAGGTTCACCCGATGGCGAAGGTGGGCAAGGATGTTGCTTCGGCGGCCGTGCTGCTGGGGGCCGCCGCCGCCGCGCTGGTCGGCCTGCTGATTCTGGGGCCGCCGCTGCTGGCGCGCCTGGCCGGTTAGCGCCGCGCTTCACTGCTGAGACGGAACACGACAAAAGGAAAGCTGGCCTGTGTTGAACGATTATCCGCCGCCAGAGCCGCCGGACGTGCCCGACGATCACGGGCCTGATTCTGAGCCAGAGCCGCAAAGCCGCAGCGGCCGGGCGCGCGAGCGCCAGCGGCGGCGGCGCGAGCGCCAGGCCGGAACGGACACGGCCCGGCGCGGCCCATCACAAATCAACCCGGCGCGCAGCGTCACGCTGCCGCGCCTCAACCTGTCGCTGACGCGCGGGCGGCTGCTGCTGGTGATCGGCGGCGCGGCGGTTTTTATCGTCGTGGTGATCGCCCTGATTGGCCGGTTGAAGGAACCTGAAGTCGCCCTGGCGCCGAACGCTGTGTGGCTGGGCACGGGGTGGACGTATGAGCTGCAGGAACTGGACGACATTGACGGGCTGGCCGCGCATTTGCAGGACTTCGACATTGGAACCGTTTACGCCTGGGTGAGCTGGCTGCAGGAAGATGAAAGCTGGCGCGGCGCGGAGAACTTCGGCGCGGTGGGCGCGTTTGCGAAAGGCCTGAAGAGCACGTACCCAGAGTCGCGCATCCTGGGGTGGGTCAGCTTCCCGGTGAATATGGGCGAAGACAACTACCGCCTGGATGACGAGACGCTTCAGCAGGACATCGCCGATTTCAGCGCGCGCGTGGTCAACGACCTGGGTTTTGACGGCGTGTTCCTGAATATCGAGCCGGTGTGGGACGGCGACGAGAATTTCCTGGCGCTGCTGCGCAAGGTGCGCGCCAGCGTCGGCGAGGATGCGATCATCTCGGTGGCGGTGCCGCCGGACTGGAGTCCGGTGGGGGCGGGCATCCCGGTCCCGCCGCTGATCGTGCCGGGGACGATCTGGTCAACCGAGTACAAGCAGAGCGTGGCGCTGCTGGCGGACGAGATGGCGATTATGGCGTACAACAGCGGCCTGGATGACCCCGACGATTACGCCGAGTGGACGGCTTATCAGGTCAGGGCGTTCGCCGAGGCGCTGGACCCGCTGGGCGAAGGGACCACGCTGATGATGGGGATTCCGACTTACGACGCCGAGCCGCCCGGCCATGACCCGGAGGTGGAGAATATCCGCACAGCGGTGCGCGGCGTGCTGGATGGCCTGCGGCAGGCGGGCGGCGCCGCCCGCCTGGTGCGCGGCCTGGCGATCTACGCCGACTGGACCACCGACGACGCGGAGTGGCAGCAGTTCAAGACGGACTGGGTGAACCGGTAAACGCCGGGGCGCACGCGCGCCCCGGCTCGCCTCAGGCTTAACGCCGGCCGATCTCCTGGAAGAACTGGACAGCCGTCGCGATCCCGCGGTGGAACATCTCCACGCTGAAGCGCTCGTTGGGGCCGTGCGCGCCGTCGCCCGTCAGGCCGAAGCCGAGCAGCACGACCGGCACCCCTAGCTGGCTTTGAAAGTCGGCCACGATCGGGATGCTGCCGCCGCCGCGAATGAAGATCGGCGGCGCGCCCCAGCCTTTTTCGTAGGCCGCAACCGCCGCCTGCATCGCGGCGGATTTCAGGTCGGTGAAGGCTGGCTCGCCGGTGTGCAGCAGGCGCAGCTCGCTGTGGACGGTCGGCGGCGTGATGCGCGCGACGTGGTCGCGCACCAGCTCGTAGATGCGCTGCGGGTTCTGGTTGGCAACCAGCCGGCAGCTTATCTTGGCCAGCGCCCGCGCGGGCAGCACCGTCTTGGCCCCTTCGCCGTAGAACCCGCTGGCCATGCCGTTGATTTCCAGCGTCGGGCGTGCGCCGATGCGTTCCTCAATCGTGTAGCCGGCTTCGCCCCACGGCGTGTCCGCGCCGGTCTCGCGCTGCCAGACAGCCACGCTCATGCCGCGCTGGTTGAGCGCCGCGCGTTCTTCGGCGGTGAGCAGCACCACGTCGTCGTAGAAGCCGGGAACCGAGACGCTGCCGTCCGGGTTGTGCAGCGCGGCGATGATCTCTGCCAGCGCCTGCGCCGGGTTGTGCACCGAGCCGCCATAGCCGCCGCTGTGCAGGTCATGCGCCGGCCCCCACACGTGCAGTTCCATGTAGGTCAGCCCGCGCAGGCTGTAGCAGATGGCCGGCTGGTTCATGTCGGGCATGCCGGTGTCAGAGATCACACAGACATCGGCCTGCAGGCGGGCGATGTTCTGGCGCACGAAATCGCCCAGGTGGACGGACGAAATTTCCTCTTCGCCCTCGATGATGAACTTAAAATTCACAGGCGCGCCGCCGGTCGCCAGCAGCGCTTCAGCCGCTTTGACCTGCGCCAGCGCCTGGCCCTTGTCGTCGGACGCGCCGCGCGCGTAGATAAAGCCGTCGCGGATGACCGGCTCGAACGGGTCGCTGTCCCAGCCGTCGGCCATCTCGGCGGGCTGCACGTCATAGTGACCGTACACCAGGACGGTCGGCGCGCTGGGGCCGGCCTTCAGCCATTCCGCGTAAACGATGGGGTGGCCGCCGGTGGGGATGACCTCGACGCGCTCAAAGCCCGCCTGGCGCATGTTGCTGGCCAGCCAATCGGCGGCGCGGCGCACGTCGGCGGCGCGTTCGGGCAGCGTGCTCACGCTGGGGATGCGGATGAAGTCAAGAAGCTGGTTAAGATACTGTTCGCTGTGCTGGCGGGCGTGCTCATGCGGGCTGTTCAAGCGGCTGCTCCTTCGTGTGCGAATAGTCTAACGGGCGCAAAAGACGGCTGCGGCGTTTTCCCACAGCGCCCGCCGTTCCGAATCGTGGGGGTCGAAGGCGAAATAGTAGCCCGCCCGGTCGAGCAGGCCCGTGTAACGTTCCTGGACTTTGCGCGCCAGTTCCTCCGGCGCGCCGACGACGGCGAACTCTGCCAGCATGTCGTCGCTGATGCGGTCGCCCATTTCGCCCCAGCGACCCTCGCGCGCCATCTGCGTGAGTTCGACGCGCGTGTCGGACCAGCCGTGCAGGTCCATGACGGCGGCGTAGCTGGGGGTGCTGGCGTAGAAGGCGATCTGCGAGCGCACCAGCACGGCGTTGTTGCGAATCTCCTGTTGGTCGCGCCCAGGCACGACGAACACGGCGCAGTTCAGGCTGACATCGGCGCGGCTGCGGCCCGCTTTGCGCGCGCCCGCCTCAACCGCCGGGATGATGACTTCGCGCAGGTAGCGCGGTGTGTGGAAGGAGTGGACGTGGAAGCCCTGGCACAGCTCGCCGGCGAGGCGGCACAGGCCTTCGTTGACGCCCGCGATGTAGACCGGGATGTCGGGGTGCTGGATGGGGCCGGGCGAAAAGAAGGGCGTCATTAGTGAGAACTTGTACAGCTCGCCCTGGTAGCGCAGCGGCTCGCCCGTTTGCCACGCGCGCCAGATGGCGTGCAGCGACTCGATGTATTCGCGCAGCCGCGGGACGGGCGCGCTCCAGGGGGCGCTGAAGCGGTGAACGATGTGCGCTTTGATCTGCGTGCCAAGCCCCAGAATAAAGCGCCCGTTCGACTGCGCCGCCAGGTCCCAGGCGATCTGGGCGACGACCATCGGGCTGCGGGGGAAGGCGACCGCGATGGCGGTCCCCAGCGCGATCTGTTCGGTCGCGCTGGCGGCGTGCGTCAGGGGCAGGAACGGGTTATGGGCGGTTTCGGCGGTCCACAGGCCGTCGAAACCATAAACTTCAACCGCGCGCGCCAGTCCGGCGGCCTCATTGAGGTCCTGGGGAAAAATAGTCACATCAAATTTCATTGGCAAGAAACCTTTTTCGATCTCAAACGTTAGTGTTACTGAGATGCGAATTATAGCGGGCGGCGGGCCAGACGGCCAGCAGGGAACTGTTGTGCTATAATTTAAGGGTCTCTGTTATATTGGTGTGCCGGGCGAATCATGGCCGAACATCCAACGCTCAACCGCTTCAGCGCTGAGCATCTGCTGGCGTTATTGGAGATCACGCGGACGCTCAATTCCAGCCTGGATTTTGACGAGGTGCTGAACCAGGCGATGAATTCGGTGATGCGCATCACGAAAGCGGAGCACGGCGTGCTGATGATCGCCAATGACAGCACAGGCGCGCTGGACACCCGGGTGGCGCACGGGCTTGATGGCGCAGAACTGGACGACGCCCAGGCCTACAGCAGCACGATCGTGAACCAGGTGGTCGAGACGCGCGAAACGCTGCTGACCAACAACGCCATGTTCGACACGCGCTACAAGCCGGGGCAGAGCATCATTGTGCGGGGGCTGCGCGCGATTCTTTGCGCCCCGATGGTGGTCAGGGACCGGTTAGTGGGGCTGGTGTACGTGGATTCCTCGATGCGGGCCGGCGCGTTCAGCGAGGCTGACCGCGACCTGCTGACGGCGGTCGCGGCGCAGGCGGGCATCGCGATTGAGAACGCGCGCCTGTACGCGGTCGCGGTCGAGAAGGGGCGGCTGGAGCGCGAGCTGCAAATGGCGCGCGAGATTCAGGAGGCGCTGCTGCCGCGCCGCCTGCCGCGCTCGCCGGGCTGGGACATCAGCGCGGTGTGGCACGCGGCGCGCGAAATGGCAGGCGATTTTTACGACACGTTCGCGCTGGCGGGCGGCGCGCTGGGCGTTGTGGTGGCGGATGTGTCGGACAAGGGCGCGCCGGCGGCGCTGTTTATGGCCGCCGCGCGCAGCTTTATTCGCGGCCAGGCGTTCGCCGGCCATCCACCGCTGGAAACGCTCAGCCTGGCGAACGACCTGATGGCGGAGGACGCCGAGAGCGGCATGTTTGTCACCGCCTGTTACGGCGTGTTCTACCCTGACGGGCGCTGTGTGAACATCAGCGCCGGGCACAACCCGCCGCTGCTCTACCGCCGCGCCGCGCACACGGTCAGCGCGCTGCCGCAGGGCGGGCGGGCGCTGGGCTGGTTCAAGGCCAACCCGCTGGGCGAGACGGCCATCGCGCTTGGGCCGGGCGACATGCTGGTTTACTTCACGGACGGGCTGACCGAGGCGGAGAACCACGCCGGCGCGGCGTATGGCCGGGCGCGCGTGGAGCAAACGCTGCTGCGGGCGGCGGGGCGGCCGGCGGAGGCCGTGCTGGAGAGTGTGGTTGCGGACGTGGAGGCCTTCTGCGCGGGCAGGCCGCTGCTCGACGATCTGACGGTAGTGATTGTGCGCTTTGAAGGACAGAGCGAGGGGTGACATTGTGAGACTGCTCGAAAATGCGGTTGTGGTCATCGTGGGCGTGCTGGTGCTGGCGGCGATCACTGTGATGCTGCTGGCGCCGGACACGGTGAGCCGCGCGTTTGAGAGCATCGGCGCGGTCAACATCGCGGTGCGGGCCGCGGCGATGGTGGTGCTCAACGCGCTGGTGCTGGCGGTGATGTACTTACGGATACGCAGGCGCGGCGTGCCGGTTGAGGGGCTGGTTGTGCAGGCGCAGGGCGCGCTGGCGAATGTCGAGGTGGAGTCGGCGCGGGCGATTGTGCTGGACGCGGTGAACGGCGTGCCGGGCGTGCTTTCAACAGAGGCGACCATCAAGGCTGTGCGCGGCCGGGCGGATATTCAAATGGACGTGAACATCGCCAGTGAGGCGGTAAATATCCCACAGAAGCAGAAAGAGATTAACCGGGTGCTGCGCCAGGTGATCAACAAGCAGCTTGGCCTGCGCATGCACAGCCGGCCGCGCGTGAACATCCGGCTGGAAGCGCCCGAATCCGGCCAGCGGGCGAGCGTCCCGGCGGCAG
>CAZDVL010000019.1:0-26363 GCA_964508745.1 uncultured Anaerolineaceae bacterium
TCTCGCGCACCTGCGCCGGCGACGGCTCGTTGCGGAACAGCGTGACGACGGTGGTAAAGCGCCCGCCGGCGAACAGCAGCCAGCGCCGGTCGTCAAGCTGGATCGTGCGCTGTTCGATCAGCCGCTGCGCTTCCATCATGCGCGTGAAATCGTTGAGCACCGGCGAGATGACGAAGGCTGACACGTCAAAATCGCCCAGGGTTTCGATCGAAACGCCGGTGCGATTCTGGTAGATCACCAGGCCAACCGCCTTGCCCATGTGTTCCTGCCTGATGGCGATGGTGGACTGGCCGCCGTCGCGAGTCTGGCTGAGCGCGGCGGGGCTGCCGCTGGCGATGGCCTGCTGCGCGACCGCCAACTGCCCCGAATAGCGCTCGTACAGGGCGTTGAACTGCTCGCGATTGAGCCTGCCGTCGGCAAATTCCTTCAACAGCGCCTGAATCTTGTCCTCAACCTGCGCCTTAAACGCCTGCGCCCGGTCCAATGCCGCGTCGGTAGCCATGCTGTGCCGCTCCGTGAACGAAAAGTGCGCGAATGACCTGACCTCATCATACACGGACAGCGCCCGCGGACGGCGTTGAGACTATGGCGCAGCGCGCCAGCCCGCCGCCTGCTGCGCGGCCCGCGCCGGCGTCCACGCCCCGCACGCCACCACCAGCCGATAGCTGAGCGCCAGCGCCGCGCCCGGCGCCAGCGTCCAGGGCGTGTCGTACATCCAGGCGCAGCTCACGCCCGCGTAAGAGGGGCGCGCGAACCAGGGGGTCGGGTGGCGCGGGTTGGCGGGCGCGTCAATAAACAGCAGCGTCGCGGCGCGGCCAGCCCAGCCCGGCGGCGAGGTGTACGCCAGCCACGCGCCGCGCCGGCCCATCACCGCGTCGTCGTCGCTTCCGCGCGCCTCAGCGCCGCCGGCGATGCAAACGCCGCCGCCGGCCAGCCCGCGCGCGCCGCGCCAGAACAGCCCGCCATAGCCCGCCGCCGGGCGGCCCTCAGTGGTGGGCGAGCCGAACACCAGCGGCGCGCCGCGCACGTTCAGCAGCGTGAAGTCCAGGTCCAGCGCCCACCAGCCGGCGTCCGCGTCAACGTCCGTCACAGCGATCGAGCGCGTTTCCTCAAGCCAGCGCGCGCCGGTCTGCGTCACCCAGGCCAGGCGCTGCCGCAGCGCGAGGCGGCCGGCGTCCGCCGCCGCCTGGTCCCAGCCCAGGTGCTGCTGCGCGCCGTTGTTCGCGAGCTGCACATAGCCCTGGCCGCGCACATACGTCGGCCCGCCCCAGAAATTCTCGCCGGAGAGGTGCGCGCACGTCAGCGACAGGCCGTGATGCCAGCGGTGGTCGCGCGGGCGAAAGCCCGTCAGCGCGTCGCCGGCCAGCGTGCGCAGCGGGTGAAAATAAGGCCGGGGCGACTCGCTGGCCGCCGTGCCGGGCCGGTACACATAGCAAAACAGAGGCCGGCCGCGATAGGCCGCCTCAAAACGGCTGTCAGACGTGCGCCTGAGCGTGAAACCGGGGGCGTCCACCGGCCGCGCGGGCTACGCCTGCTGCGCCAGCGCCGCCAGCGCCTTCCTGACGCTGTCCTGCGGGCTGACCTTCACCTGCGCGTCAATGACGACGCCGTTTTCGTCCAGCACCCAGTACGAGCGGATCACGCCCCAGAAGGCACGGCCATACATCGAGCGTTCGCCCCACGCCCCCCACGCTTCAAGCACGGCGTGATCGCGGTCCGACAGCAGATCGTAAGGCAGGTTCTGTTCCTGCTTCCACTTCAGCAGCGCGCCGGGCGTGTCCGGGCTGATGCCCAGCACCGCCGCGCCGTCCGTTTTGATCTGCGGGAAAGCGTCGCGGAAGCCGCAGGCCTGCGCCGTACAGCCGGGCGTGCCCGCCTTCGGGAAGGCGAAAATGATCACCTTTCTGCCGCGCAGGCTGCTCAGGCTGACAGATTTGCCGTCCTGGTTGGTCAGTGTGAAATCGGGCGCGGTTTCGCCAACAACAGGCATGAGACATTACCCTCCAGTGTGCGTACAGACGCGATTGCAGCCGATTTACACGCGCGGCGCCGCCAGCGCGCGCAGGGCGTGTTCGACGCTGGCCTGCGGGCTGACGCCGACCTGCGCCTCAAGCGTCACGCCCTGTTCGTCAACCACCCACACCGAGCGTATGGCGATGGGCAGTTTGATCAGGCCGAACACCGAGCTGCCGGCGTTCCAGGCGTGCAGCATGGCCATCTCAGGGTCGGAAAGCAGGTCATAAGGCAGCTCAAGGCGCGCCTTCCACCGTCTGAGCGCCTCTGGCGTGTCCACGCTGACGCCCAGCACGACGGCGCCGCCGGCCTCAAACGCGGGGAACTCGTCGCGGAAGGAACAGGCCTGCACATTGCAGCCGCCCGTGTTGGCTTTGGGGAAAGCGAAGATTACGACTTTTTTTCCGCGATAATCGCTCAGGCTGACGCGCCTGCCGTCCTGGCTGGTCAGGGTAAAATCCGGGGCCTGCTGGCCAACAATGGGCATGGTTTCCTCCCAGGCCGTTGACGTTAACGCCTGAATTATAGCAGGCGGGTATTAGTTTCATATAAGATGCGCGCGCAGCCCGCCGAAAACCCGCCGCCTGGCCAGGGGGCAGACTGTCGCCCTGGCGGGGCAACAGTCCCGACCTGCGCCCGATGTGCGCGTCCGCGCGCGGGCGTACACTGTGTTTGTGAAATAAAGCACAGGCGCGGCGCGCCGGAAAGCAACCATGGAAAACATCTGGGATCATTTCGGGAACTGGTGGGCAGTGGCCATCTGGATCGCGCTGTATGGGGTGTTCATCGCCTTCATACCGTTCTACAAAAAAAGCCAGCGCAAGCCCACCGGCGTTTATCTGGCCTTTATCGTCGCCTTCGCGCTGGAAATGTTCGGCGTGCCGTTCAGCATGTACCTGATCACCTGGCTGCTGGGCGCGGCGCTGCCCGAAGGCATTCTGTGGGGGCACACGCTCTCCGGCCTGATCGGCGACGCCGGCGTGATCGGCGCGATCGTGCTGGGCGTGACCGGCGCGGCGCTGGTGTACTTCGGCTGGCGCGACATCCATAAACACTACTGGAGCAAGGACGACGGCGAAGGCCAGCTCGTCACCGGCGGCATCTACGCCTACATCCGCCACCCGCAGTACACCGGCTTTATGCTGATGACGCTGGGCTGCCTGATCGAATGGGCGACGCTGCCGCTGCTGATCATGTGGCCGGCGCTGGCGATCCTCTACTACCGGCTGGCGCGCCGCGAAGAGGCCGACATGGAGCGCGAGTTCGGCGGCGCTTACCGCGCCTACAAAGCCCGCACGTCCATGTTCATCCCGCTGCCCAAACTCGGCCGGGGCGCACAGAAACAGGCCGGCGGCAGCCGCGCCTGATCCGCGCCGTTTGCGCCCTCCACCGCCGGCAGGCCGCACGCCCGCCGGCGGTTTGCTGTTCGCGGGCGGCCGCCTCAGACCGCCGCGATTCCGTACTGATCCAGGCGCACCCTGTCGGCGCTGACGCGCCCGGCCATGCGCGCCACGAACGCGCCTTCGTCCTCCGGCAGCGTGTCAGCCTGCGCCGAAAGCCGGTCGAGCCAGCCAACTTCGGCCCGCGTCAGCGCGAACGCGCCGGCGGCGTGCGCCTGGCGCAGGGCCTCCAGCGCCGCCAGCGCAGCGCAGCGGGTGCGCCGGTAGGCGGTCGGCTCGGCGACGATCTGGCCGGCCAGCCGGATCACCACGTCCGGGCGCAGCACGTAAGCCTGCGGGTCCAGCGGCGCGTCGCTGTCCACGTACCAGTCGCGCAGCGTGCGGGCGGCGTCTGGCCCCTGCGCCCCCGCCGTGTTCAGCAGCCGGACAGCGTAGACAAGCTGCTCCAGCGAGACGGTCGGGGCCATGCCGCCCAGCAGCTTGACGTTCTGCACCGATTCGTTGCTCCACAGGTCCGCCGCCGCCCGCGCGATGTTGCCCACCGGCGAAAAATGCGCGCAGGCCGCTTCGCTGCCCTCCATCGCAATCGGGCAGCCGGTGATGGCCTTGATGTACGGCCCTTCGTAGGCGCAGTCCTTGCTGGGGCCAACCGCGCCGCGCTCGTAGGCCACCAGGCTGCGGGTCACGGTCATCACGCGGATCAGCGCGGCCCACACACGCGGGATATGGCGCATCTCGGCCAGCGTCATGGCGGTGTTGCCGAAGCCGCAGGCAGTGTCGCCCGCCGCCACCACGCCGCTGCCGGCGGCGACCTCCACGATCATATCCCACAGGAAGGCCATATCGCGGCAGGCGAGCACCCCCAGCGCGAACGTCACCGCCTCCAGATCGCCGTAGACGATGCCGTCGTCGTGGATTTCCTTGCCACCCGTGGACTCAATTGAGAGCAGGTCTGCCCCGGCCTGGGCGCACAGGCTGAAGCTGCGCACCATGTCGTCCCAGTAGCGGCCCTCGCGCAGCAGCGGGGGCCGGGCGAACTCGCGGATGTCGTTGGGGGTCACGCGCAGGGCGCTGCGCAGGCCGCGGTTGGCCGCATACCGGTCGAGCGTCGCGCGCAGGATCGCCGTCACCTCAGCGCCCCACTCCGGCGTCAGCGTCAGCTCTGGCAGCAGCTCAAATTCCACCACCAGCCCCGGCGCGTGCAGCTCGACGGCGCGCGCGCAGACGCCCTCGACCATCTGCGCGTACTGGGCGCGCACCTCCGCCATCGTGCCGGCGTTGATGTGCATCGTCGGCAGCGTGAAGTTCAGCTCCGGGTAGACCGTCCCGCCGCCGATGGCCAGCCCGCCGCGCGTCGTCAGCGGGCGCGGGCTGCGGCCAAACAGCAGGTCCTCCGGGCGAGCGATCGCCAGAGCGCTGTAGTGTGTCACGTGACCGCCCCCCATATTTGAGTTCCCCCTCACCCAGGATGCAAGCCGTCAGCCAGACGGCGCGGCGTCTGTGACACATGATAGACGAAAAATGCGCGGCGCGCCCGCCGTCAGATGTAATATTCCGGCTCCGGCGCGCGCTGGCGGCGCGCGCCGTTGGCCGGGCGCGGCACGCCGGCGGCCCGTTCCAGGTCAGCCAGGCGCTCCATGACGCTTTCCAGCCGTTCGGCGATCACGTCTGGCAGGTTGTCGTGGTGCAGGTCAACGTGGGACGGGTCGCGCTGGCCGCGGCGCGCCACCACCTTGCCAGGGATGCCAACCACCACGCTTTCGGCGGCCACATCCTTAACCACCACGGCGTTCGCGCCGACGCGCGTGCAGCGGCCCACCGTGATCGCGCCCAGCACCTTTGCCCCCGCGCCGACGACCACCTCTGCCTCCAGCGTCGGGTGGCGCTTGCCCTTCTCCAGGCTGACGCCGCCCAGCGTGACGCCGTGATACAGCGTGACATCCGGGCCGATCTCCGCCGTCTCGCCGATCACCACGCCCATGCCGTGATCAATGAACAGGCGCGGGCCGATCTGCGCGCCGGGGTGAATCTCGACGCCGGTGATAAAGCGCGCAAAGTACGACAGCCACAGCGCCGGCAGACGCCAGCCCGCGCGCCACAGCCTATGCGCCAGCCGGTGCGCCCACACAGCGTGCAGGCCGGGGTACAGCAGGGCCACCGACAGCCAGTGCCGGGCGGCCGGGTCGCGCTCCAGCACCGCCTGAATATCCTCTCGCAGTGTTTGCAACATAGGTCACTTCCCTTGCCTGACCCCACGCCGCCGCCCGCGCGCCCGCTCAGTCCAGGTGCGCGTACAGCGGGGTGGAGAGATAACGCTCGCCAAACGACGGGATAATCACAACGATCAGCTTGCCGGCGCTCGCCGGCCGCGCCGCCACCTGAAGCGCCGCCCAGGTCGCCGCGCCGGACGAGATGCCCACCAGCAGCCCTTCCTCGGCGGCCATCCGCCGCGCCATCGCCATCGCGTCCGGCCCGGTGACGGTCACGACCTCGTCGCAGACGGCCATGTTGAGCACGTCGGGCACAAACCCGGCCCCCAACCCCTGAATCGGATGCGGCCCCTTCTGCCCGCCGGAGAGCACCGGCGACTCCGCCGGCTCGACTGCCACCGTGTGGAAGGATGGCTTGCGCGCCTTGATGACCTCGCCCACGCCGGTGATCGTGCCGCCGGTGCCAACGCCCGCCACCAGGATGTCGGCCTGGCCGTCGGTGTCGCGCCAGATTTCCTCGGCGGTGGTGCGGCGGTGAACCTCCGGGTTGGCCGGGTTCTGGAACTGCTGCGGAACCCACACGTTGGGGTCGGCGGCGGCCATCTCCTGCGCCTTGCCAATCGCGGCGTTCATGCCGCCCGGCCCCGGCGTCAGCACCAGCTCTGCGCCGTAGGCGCGCAGCAGCTTGCGCCGTTCGACGCTCATCGTTTCGGGCATAATCAGCACCAGCTTATAGCCGCGCTGGGCGCACACCATCGCCAGCGCGATGCCGGTGTTGCCGCTGGTCGGCTCGACAATCACGGTGTCCGGGCCGATCAGCCCAGCCTGCTCCGCCGCCTCGATCATCGCAATGCCGATGCGGTCTTTGACGCTGTGCGCCGGGTTGAAGTATTCGAGCTTGGCGACCACCTGCGCGTCCAGCCCCGCCGTCACGCGGTTGAGGCGCACCAGCGGCGTGTTGCCGATAAGCTGGGTGATGTTGTCTGCGATGTTCACTGTCGGCCCTCCTTAAGGATCGAACCAGCCACCTAAACCAGGGTCTGAACGGGGCAGAGGCAAAAGAAAAAGCCGCAGGCTGGTTTCCTGCGGCTCGCAACGTTCGCGATTCTGCCGGCGTGGTGTGCTTAATGCCCCCGCGCCGCGCCCCAGGCAGCCTGAATCCGTCTGCACAGCAGACAGGGACAACAGGCGCAGCGGGCAGCGGTCAGCATCGGCTCTGGATCCACCTTCACACGCTCATGAACACAGTGTAGCCGGAAGCCGGCCCGCTGGCAAGGCCCGGCTGAACCGCAAAATCCACCCTGGCGTTACCGCGCGCAGCGTGTACAATTCCTGTTTGCATTATGCGGCTGCGATCCTCTCATATCGTCAGCTACCTGGGCGCACCTGACGCCCGCTTTTTGAACGAGGTACATTCAAAAATGGCATCCTATCACGGCCCGAAAGCCAGAGTGCAGCGCCGTTTCGGCGAGGTGCTCATCCCGCGCCCCAAGTACGCGCGCATCCTGGAGCGCCGCGCCTACCCGCCCGGCGACCACGGGAAGGAAAAGCAGTTCCGCTCCGGTCGGCGCAGCGACTACGGTATGCAGCTTAACGAGAAGCAGAAGCTGTCGTTCATCTACAACATCCGCGAGCGCCAGCTCCGCAACTACTTTGTCAAGGCGCGCCAGCAAACCGGCAACACCGGCGCCAACCTGCTGATTCTGCTGGAACGCCGCCTGGACAACGTGGTCTACCGCGCTGGCCTGGCCTCGACCATCTGGGCCGCGCGCCAGCTCGTCAGCCACGGCCACGTGCTGGTCAACGGCACGCGCCTCGACATCCCGTCGTACTCCGTCCAGGTGGGCGATGTCATCGGCCTGGTCGAAAAGATGGCGAAGAACGTCCACACGATCGAGTCGCTGGAATCGGTCGGCGCGGTCCCGGATTACCTGTCGCTGGACAAGGAACACGCCGCCGTGACGTTCAGCCGCACGCCCGAACGCCGGGAGATCCCCGTCCCGATCAACGAGCAGCTCATCGTCGAGTTCTACACCCGGCTCACCTGATCTGCCGCCCACGAACACACGCCGCGCCCCGTGCAGACGGGGCGCTTTGATTCCCGCCGCGCCTTGACACCCGCCGCGTTTTGCACAAGAATGCGCAGCGGCTGGCGCGCCGCCTGGGGCAACATCGCCAGCGAAGTGAGGCTGTAACGACCGTGAGCAAACGATCACCGATACTGCTGTTGGCCGTGTGCGGCCTGGCGCTGCTGGCGGCCTGCAACCCGCAGCGCGGCCTGCGCCTTGAGGACATCCCGACGCCGGCCTCGTTCGACGCGCTGCAAGAGGCCGCCACCGCCCAGGTCATGACCGAAAACGCGCCGCCGCCCGACTACCGCGAACAGGTGTCGTTCCCGGAGACCGACAGCGGCCTGACCGGCCTGCCCGGCTGGCGCTACATCGTCACGCTGGGGTTTGACGGCGCGTTCGCGGCGGACGGCCAGCCGGCCAGCGCCACCGCCCGCGCTGAAGTCTGGTTCAACCAGCTTGGCTCGGCGCGGCGCGTGCTGGTGGAAACGTCCGGCGAGCTGATCGGCCAGGGCGAGAACACAACGTTCGAGGCCGTCCGCCTGGGGCCGGACGCCTTCCTGGTGCAGGGCGACACCTGCCTCAGCGGCGGGCCGGACGCCGCCAGCGCCGCCGACCTGCGCGCCGGGCGGCTGGTGGGCGGCGTGCTCAAGGCGACGCCGACCGGGCGGCGCGCCACGCTCAACGGCCTGGAGGCGTGGGAATACGCCTTCACCGCCGACGACCTCAACCTGCCGTCCGTCCGGCTGGAGCCGAACGGGCGCATCAGCAGCGTCAGCGGCGAGCTGTGGGTGGCCCCGGCGCACAACGCGGTGGCGCGCTTCTATGTCAACCTGGACGTGGAGAACGCCGTCATTTTTGACCGCGAGCTGCCGGTCAGCGGGCAGGTGATTCTGCGCTACGACCTGTACGACGTGGGCGTGCCCACCAACATCACCGTTCCCTTCGGCTGCTGAGGCCCGGCCGCCGCGCGGCACAAAAAAGCCCCGGCCTGTTTAGCGCCGGGGCGTTATTTTTGTCGGTTAAGCGCGCGTCTAGTTCTGGTGGATGCGGATGCGCGGCAGCCGGATCACCGGGCGTGCCTGCTTGAGCGCCGTCATGACCAGGCGGTCTTTGTTCGATTCGGCCACCAGGTCCTGGCGGCGCGCTTCGGCAAGTTTCATGGCGACGTAATCGCTGGTGATGCTCACTTGAACGGCTCCTTTATGCCTTCAACATCTGTAACCATCTTAGTGAAATTATGCACAAAATACAATGGGGAAACCAGACCATTTATGCAGATTTAACAAATTTCACGGCTTATTCACAATGTGGGCGTTGGCGTCTCCGCAGGGGGCACGTAACCGCCGGTCCCGCGCGCCAGCCCGGCGGCCGCCGCCAGCCCGTCCAGGTGGGGAACCATAAACCGGCCGGGGCACACCGACTCCGGGTTAAACTCGCCGTGCCCGGCCAGGTGCGTGAGGCTCAGCGCGTGCGCCAGCCAGACCACCAGCGTGCGCAGCGCGGCAAGCTGGGCGGGGCGCGGCTCCTCGAACTCAAAATCGCCCATCACCACCACGCCGGCCGTGCCCGTGTTGTAACCAGCCACCGACG
Source organism: uncultured Anaerolineaceae bacterium (assembly GCA_964508745.1). GTDB lineage: Bacteria > Chloroflexota > Anaerolineae > Aggregatilineales > Phototrophicaceae > DAOTWC01. Next base: position 9,286 of record CAZDVL010000019.1, read on the forward strand.
CGCCCCGCACGCTGAGATCGCGCCCGGCGTAGATCACGCCCGCGGCGTCAATGCCGTAGTGGTAGCCAACATCGGCCCAGCGGTTGCGGTCCATGTGGAGGTCCTGCACGTCGCGCATGGTTTCGGCGGAGGCCAGCCGGTGCGCGCTGTGGTGCACCGCCACCGTGTGGTAGATGTCCGCCAGGCTGCCCTCGTAAACGTGCCAGCCGAACGGCCCGGACTCCATCTCGGCGTCGGGGTCCACGTCGCGCGCGCCCCAGGCGGCGCGCGGCACGACGGCCGGCGCGGGCGGCGGCGCGGCGGTCGGCGCGACGGGCACAGGGACGGGCGCGCTGACGGTGCAGCCCGCCGCGCCCAGCGCCGCCAGCGCCGCGCGCAGGAACTGGCGCCGGTTCACCGCAGGGTCAGCCCCCGGCGGCGCTCCTGCATGCGCGCCGGGTCAAGCTGGCCGCCGCCCTCGGTCAGTTCCTGCGCGATCGTGCCGAACACCTCGCCCAGCGCGTCCAGGCTGGTGAAGAAGCTGTACTGGTCGCTGGACGAAATCGCGCGCAGGAAGCCCTCGTCGGCGCGGCCAAAACCGACCGCGATCACGTCAATTTCGCTCTGATGGCAGCGCTGCGCCTGCTCGACCGCCCGGCGCTGGTGCGCCCAGGCGCCGTCGGTCAGGACCAGCGCGCAGCGCAGGCCGGGCGCGTTCCACAGGTGGTTGTAAACGTCGTCGAATGGGATGGCGGTCGTGCCCAGGCCGGTGCGCCCGATGTTCAGCCCCTCAATGGCGTGCGCGATGGCTTTGGCGCTCTGCGACGCCTTCAGCGTGGTCTGCGTGCGGTCGGAAAACTCGATGATGCCGACCGATGTCGTGGACAGGTCCAGCCCGTCCACCAGGCGCTGCGCCGCCCGGCGCGCCTCGGCCAGCGGCGTGCCGCTCATGCTGCCGGAGAGGTCGAAAACGAGGTACAGGTGCAGGTGCTCGCGGGCCGCCTCCTGGGGCGGCGGCTGGGCGAAGCGCTCCGGCACGTCCGCCGGCAGCGGCTCGACCGTCAGCATCAGCGGCGTCTGTGTGCTGCGCTCGACCGCCGCCACCTCCACCACGCCGCTGATGTTGTAGGCGTAGGTGATGTCAATGACGGACACGCCGCCGCCGGCCGCCGGCGGGATGCCGCTGAACACGTAGCGGCCCAGGTACTTGCAGCCCTGCGGGTCGAGCGTCTCGCCCTGCGTCATGAACACTTCCAGCCGGGCCTCGCGCCCGCGCCCGACGCGCAGTTGGTAGGGGCGCGTCTGCTGGCAGGGAATCGGCTGGTTCTTGCGGATGATGAGGCTGTTGATGTAGGCCGAACGATCTTCGTTTTCGGCGATCATCCCCAGGCTGTTGCTGATCACGTCCACCGTGCGCCGCCCGCCCAGCAGCAGCGCCGGCTCGCGCTGGCGGTCGCTGAAGTCCATGCTGGCCTGCACAGCCGCGCCCAGCGCCACCGCCAGGTCGGGGTCAGCGCCGGCCAGCGGCGGGCGGCCAGCCATGCGCGTCACGTACTCCGCGACCATCGGCATCCGCGTCGCGCCGCCCACCAGCACCACCCCGGCCAGGTCGGGCCAGGCCAGCCCGGCGTCGTCGAGCGTCTGCTCGACCAGAAGCTGCGTGCGCTCCATCAGGTCGCGCGTCTGGGCCGCGAACTGGTCGCGCGTGATCTCGTAGCTGGCGCTGTGCCCGCCCGCCTGCACCGTCACGCGCGCGGCAGGCAGCGTTGACAGCGCGATCTTGGCGTTTTCGGCCTGCACCGCCAGCGCGCTCAGGTCGGCGTCGGCCAGCTCAAGGCCGTACTGGCGCTCAAAGCTCGCGGCCAGGTGCTGGAGAATGCGGTCGTCCCAGTCCTTGCCGCCCAGGTAATGGTCGCCGGCGGTGGCGATGACGCGCAGCGCGTCCGGCGCGATCTCCACCAGCGACACGTCGAACGTGCCGCCGCCCAGGTCGTAGACCAGCGCCTTGGACGTGCCCGGCTGCGGGCGCAGCCCGTAGGCCAGCGCCGCCGCCGTCGGCTCGCTGATGATCCGCAGCACGTTCAGGCCGGCCTGCTGGCCCGCCGCGATGGTGTCCTGGCGCTGGAGGTTGTTGAAGTAAGCCGGGACGGTGATCACGGCGTCGGTGACCGGCTGGCCCAGCGCCGCCTCGGCGCTGCGCTTCAGGTGCGCCAGCACCAGCGCCGACAGATCAACCGGCGTGTAGGCGCGGCCGCCGTGCAGATAGAGCGCGTGCGGGCTGCCCATCTCGCGCTTGAAGAAGGCGCACACGCTCTCGTCGCCGAAAGCCAGCCCCTCTTTCGCCGCCCACCCCACCAGCGGCGGGTCAGGCCGCAGGTCCACCACTGACGGCATCAGCAGCCTGCCGCCGTCGGCGGGCAGGGCGCGGGCCGCGCCATCGCGATCAATGCAGGCCACAACCGAGAACGTTGTGCCCAGGTCAATGCCAACACAAGCGCCCATGACAGCGGCTAACTGATAACCAGCGACTTCGAGCGCTCGGCTGCCCTCTCCAGCTCCTCTTCAGAGGAACCGGCCTCCGTCTGGATGGTGACCTCAACTTCGCGCCCGCCGGTCAGCTCGCGGGCGGTCATGTGCAGGCGGCCCTGCTCATCCAGCCGGAAGCTCACGGCCACCGGCGCGCCGGCGGGCAGGCCCGGCGGCAGCGTCAGCTCCGCGCTGCCGATGTCGCGGCTGCCGTCGGTGTCGTAAATGGCGTCGCTGGAGAGGTTGTCCACGATCTGGATCAGCACGCTCTCCTGGTTGGCGTCGCGCGTGCCGTACTCGCGCGTGACCTCGGCGGGCACGGGGTCGTTGCGCAGAATCAGGTTGCTCACCACCTGCCTGCTCTGCGACGGGTCCCAGGCGACAATGCCGAACGTGCGGCTGGTCACGTTGCGGATGCTCTGCGCCGCCAGCGTCTGCACCGCGCCAAGCTGGAGGCCGTGCGCCTCGGCGATCTGCTGCTGAATCTGCCCGACCAGCGCTTCGTCCGCCGCGCCCACGTCCACCGTCGTTTCGTCCGCGACGCCCAGCGCGGCGGCGACGCGAATCTTGATCTCCTGGTCCAGCGCCAGCTTCTGCCCGTAGATAGCCGCGCCTTTGGCGACCGCCTCATCCGGCTCGTAGATGCGCGGCTCGGTGTTGAAGGCCGCCATCATGCGCGCCGCCACCTGCGGCATGCGGGTCGCGCCGCCCACCAGCAGCAGTTGGTCAAAGCGGGTGTAGCCGCGCTTGGCGGCCTCCGCCAGCGCCTGGCGCGTCAGCTCAACCGTGCGGTCAAGCAGGTGCTGCGTCAGCTCGTCGAACTTCTCGCGCGTCAGCGTGACGCGGGCCGTCAGGCCGTTGTGCACCACGCGCACATCGGTCTGCGCGCGCGTGGTGAGCGTCTGCTTGGCGATCTCAGCCTTGAGCAGCAGGTCCTCCAGCGTTTCCAGCGAGTCCGTCGGGTCGTCAGCCGCGCCGGTTTCGCGCTGCCACTCGCCGGCCAGGAAAGTGACCAGCGCCTCGTCCCAGTTGCGCCCGCCCAGGAAATGGTCGCCGTCGGTGGCGATCACGGTGATGTTGCCGTCCTTGATTTCGATCAGCGTCACGTCGAACGTGCCGCCGCCCAGGTCGTAGACCAGCACCACCTGGTCAACCTGTTCGGCGACGCCGTAGGCGATGGCCGCCGCCGTCGGCTCGTTGATGATGCTGCGCACGTTCAGCCCGGCGATCTCCCCCGCCCTGGCGGTCGCCTCGCGCTCCGGGATGCCGAAGTAGGCCGGGCAGGTGATCACCACGTCTTTAACCGCGAGGCCGGTGTACTGCTCGGCATCCTGCGCCAGCTTGCGCAGAATGTAGGACGAAATTTCCTCCGGCGTGTAGGTCGCGCCGTCGTAGATAAATGTGTAGCTGGAGCTGCCCATGTAGCGCTTGATCATCTGCACCGTGCTGTCCGGGTAGAGCGCCACGTTGTTCTTCGCCTCTTTGCCGACGATGCGCTCAGCCCCGGCGAACTGCACCACCGACGGCGTGGTGCGGTCGCCGGCGGCGTTGGGAATGACGGCGGGCCGGTTGTACTGGTCAATGTAGGCGATAGCGGAATAGGTTGTCCCCAGGTCAATGCCGAAAATCGGGGTTGGCTGCTGTTCGGACATGCGCTTCTTTCTCCTTGATACAGCCGTCTCAGCCGCTGGCAGGCGTGTCTGCCGGCGGCGGCGTGTAACGGTAGATGTTCACCAGTTCGGGGCGAATCACGCGGTCGCCACAGCGAAACCCCCGGCGCACACGCGCCGCGACGCGCCGGTCGAGGTCGGGCTGGTCGGTCGGGACGATCTGCTGCACCCGCTGGGAAACGCCCTCAAAGGCGTCCTCTGGCATCTGGTAGGCCTCGATGCCGTTGCGCGCCAGCATCGTTTCGATGTCGGCCTGGATGTCGGCCAGGTGCTCGACCGCGCCGCCTTCCACAACCATCCGGCCCAGATCATCGTATAGGCTGATGAGGTCATTCACCAGCGGGCGCTGGTGCTTCAGCACGATGTCCGCCCGGTAATCCTGCAATTCCTGGTGCAGGGCGTTGATCGTCCGGTCCTTGCTTTCGTCGTATTTGATCTTGGTGTCAAAGTCCATCCGAAGCTGCGACACAGACTGGACAATGGCTTCGACAGCGCTCACAACTGCATCCAGCCGCTGCTGCACGGCCTCCGCAACAGGTTCCAGCGCCGCAGACGGGCCATCTGGCACAGCCTCCGACCGCTGTTCATCCTGCTCATACGGGTTATCAGTCACGGGCGGCCTCCCCAGATGTGCTGTGCAACGACAGGTTTAACGATAGACTACCATTGACCCCGCTCCCGGCGCAACTGCCAGCCGCCGACCCCCCGTTTTGTGGGGGGCGGCAGTAGGCCAGGGGGCGGAGTAGGGTATACTCATGGCGAACATGGGGTACGATCTGATGGCCGCAAACGCGCCGCGACAGAATTACTTTGTGCTGCTGGGCCTGAACCCGAACGACACCTGGGACGACGATGCGTTCCAGCATCTGCTCACGCAGAAGAAGGCTGAATGGACGCGCAACGCGCGCAACCCGAAGAACGCCAAGCTCTACAACAGCTACCTGGAGCAGGTCCCGCGCATTGTCGCGGTGCTGAGCGACCCCGCCGCGCGCCGCCAGGAAGCTGAGGACGCCCGGCGCGCCCTTTCCGAGGACGCCGCCCGCCGCGAGCAGGCTTTCCGCAGCGACCTTGACCTGTACGCTGCCAAGAACTTCATCACGCCGGCGGAAATCACCACGCTGGCGCAGCAGTACGCCGGGTTCGTCACTGAGGACGACGTGCGCGCGCTGCTGGCCGCAAGCGGCATCCCGGAGGCCGCGCCGACGGGCAGCGCGCCGGCCAGCGCCGCCGACGTTTTAGACCCCAGCACCATGCAGAACATCCAGAGCAACCTGGACCTGCTGGGCAGCCGCGACCTGTACGATTTCCTCGGCCTGCCCAGCGCCGTGCCGACCGCGCTGCTGCTGGACCGCGCGCGCGCCGTCTACGCCGACAACCAGAAGCAGGGCGACAAGACGGCCCGCGTCACCGCCAGCTCGGAGCTGGCCGGGCAGGCGATCAGCGTGTTCAAGGATGACGACACGCGCCTGCGCTACGACAACGCGCTGGCGCAGGCGGCCTACGAGGAGCTGGGCAAACAGGTGGCGCGCCTGGTGGCCGGCACCAACATCCTCTACGCGCCGCAGTACAGCCGCCTGCTGGAGATGGCGCGCGCCCGCAGCCTGGACGTTGACCGCGCCCGCGACTATATCGTCAACCGCGCGCGCGAGCTGCGCGCCGCCGTCGAAATCGGCGGCGACGAACAGGTGCGCCAGCAGCAGCGCTGCCCCAACTGCGGCACGCTCAATGACGGCGACGCGCGCAACTGCCGTGTCTGCGGCACGCCGCTGAAGATCGAGTGCCCCAACTGCGGCCACATCCAGCCCACCGAACACCGCGCCTGCACACACTGCGGCTTCCCGATCGGCAACATGATGCCGGTTATTCAGGATATCGAGGCCGCCCAGAGGCTGCTCCAGGCGCGCCAGCACGCCCAGGCCGCCGAAAAGCTGCGTGCCGCGCGCGCGCTGTGGTCGGTGGACAGCCCGCAGCGCCCCCTGGCCGACCCGCTGACGCGCGAGATCGAAAAGCTGCTGCGCGAGGCCGAAGGCGCGCTCGCCGCCCAGCAGCAGCAGATCGAGGCGCTGCGCCGCCTGGTCGCTGAGAAGCGCTTCTACAGCGCGCGCGAGGCGCTCAACAGCGCCAGCGGCGCCGTCCAGGCCGCCCTGAGGCCGGAACGCGAGCGCACCGAGGCGGCGATCAGCGCCGCCGAGGCGCGCCTGCGCCAGGCCGCCGCCGCCCCGCCTGAGGCCGCCGCCAGCCTGTACCTGGACATTCTGAACGACTGCGCCGACTGCCAGCCCGCGCACCAGGCGCTCGCCCGGCTGCCGCTGCTGCCGCCGCGCGGCCTCGAAGCGCGCGCCGGCAGCGAGGTCGTCATGCTGGCCTGGCAGCCAAGTCCGTCAGTGGGGGCGCGTTACGCGGTCGTGCGCCGCGCCGACGCCGCGCCCGCGCACGCCGGTGACGGCGACCTGCTGGCGACGGTGGCCGGCACACATTACGATGACCTGAAGCCGGAGAGCGGCAAATCGCTGTACTACGCCGTTTTCAGCGAGCGCGCCGGCCTCTATTCGCCCGAAGCCGCCCGGCTGGACGCGCCGGTGCTGCTGGCGCGCGGCGTGCCGCAGCCCACGCTGACGGCCCAGGTGGACGACGGCTGCGTGCGGCTGCGCTGGGACCCGCCGCCCAACGCCAGCGAGGTGGTCGTGACGCGCAGCGAAAGCGCGCCGCCGCGCTCCCCTGCCGACGGCCAGCCCGTGCCGGTGCGGGCTTCCGGCCAGGCGGAGGACCACACGCCGGCCAACGGCAGGCTGTACCATTACGGCGTGTTCGCCCTGTACCGCGACCACACCGGCAGGCTGATCTACGCGCCGGGCGCGTTCATCAGCGCCATGCCCGAAGCCGCGCCGCAGCCGATCGCCGAGCTGAAAATCAGCGCCCAGCGCACGGCGGGCGGCCATGAGCTGCGCCTGTCCTGGCCGCCGCCGACGAAAGGCACGGCGCTGATCCTGCAAAGCGACCGGCCCACCGGCCTGCGCGCCGACCAGGTCATCCCGGAACACGACCTGCGGCTGCACGGCACGCTGCACCAGGGGTCTGGCGGACACCTGACAGTCAACGTGGCGGCGAACCGCACGGCCTACTTCACGCCGGTCGTGCTGTTCAGGAAAACGGCGTACATCGGCGCTGAAGCCTATTTCGCCGGCGTGGACGACGTGACCAACCTGCAGGCGCACAACGACAGCGTCGCCCTGCGCCTGACGTGGGACTGGCCCGCCGGCTGCCAGCAGGCGATTGTCGCCTATGCGTTCGACCACTTTCCCGCCGCCGAAGGCCAGGGCGACGGCGCAGAGCGCCGCGACGTGGCGCGCCCGCAGTACGACCTGCACGGCGCGTTCTTCCTGCCGCACCCGGCCCTTGAAGACTATCACATCGTCGTTTACGCCGTGTACCTGCGCGACGGCAGGCGCATCGTCGCGCCGGGGCAGGCTGGCGCGCGCCGGCTGGTCCCGCTGAAAAACCGCGTCAGCGTGACCTATGAGGTGGTGCGCCCGCGCCGGCTGTTCGCGGGGCGCGGGGCGGCCCCGGCGCTGGCGCTGACGTTCACCGGCAGCGGCCACCTCCCGGCGCTGCTGCTGGTCCGCAAGCAGGGCGGCGTGCCGATCAACAAGACGGACGGCGAAGTGATCCGCCGCCTGCCAGAGCAAACCCTGGCCGGCCCGACCGCCGCCCACTGGGAAGACCTGCCCGACGCCGCGGCCGCCCCCCCGCACAGCTACGCCCGGCTGTTTCTGGAGGACGATTCGCTGTACGACACACGCGGCGGCTACATCCGCATTGACCACCCGCTGACAGATAAGCTGAGGTTATCCTGATGGCTGGCGAGATCACCTGTCTGTTCTGCTTCTCACGCTTTCCGCCAGAACAGGCGCTGTTCCGCTGCACCAACCCCACCTGCCCGGACCTGGCCCCGGACCCGGTCTACGCTGCCTACGAGGGGCTGCCCGGCATCGGCACGATGGGCCGCGTCTTTCCTGCGCCGCCGCCCGCGCGCAGCCTGCTGGGGCGCGCCGCGCCGGCGCTGTCCGCCGACTGCCCCACCTGCGGGCGCATGACGCAGAAGCGCATCTGCCCGGTGTGCCACCACGAGCTGCAGCACGACGCCGGCATGGTGGACGAGAAGATCATCGCCATCATCGGCGCGCGCAGCGCCGGCAAAAGCAGCTATATCGCCGCGCTGGTGCGCCGCCTGCGCAGCGAGGTGGGCATGAACTTCGCCGCGTCGCTTAACGCGGCCAACGAACACACCCGCCTGCGCTACCGCCAGGATTTCGAGCAGCCGCTGTTCATTGACCGCCGCGTGTTAGAGGCCACGCCCCCGGCCGGGCTGGAGGCGCGCACGAAAACGCCGCTGGTGTTCCGCCTGACGTTCAACACGGGCCGCCGGCTCAACCGCGTCGCCAGCCTGGTGCTGTTCGACACCGCCGGCGAAGATATGCAGTCGCTCGACGCTATGTCCACCGAGGCGCGCTACATCTGCCACGCGGACGCGCTCATCTTCCTGCTCGACCCGCTGCAAATTGACACCGTGCGGGCGCTGCTGCCCAACGCCAACCTGCCCGTGCGCGACCCCAGCGCCGAGCCGCTGCACATTGTCGAGCGCCTGCGCGAGCTGTACGAGCGCACGTTCAACCTGCGGCCGGGGCAGAGAATCGAGCGCCCGGTGGCCTTCACGCTCTCCAAAATTGACACCCTCTACCCGATCATTGACCCCGGCTCGGCGCTGTTCCGCACCGGCGAACACTTCGGCTACCTCAACCTGCGCGACGTTGAAACGGTCCACACCGAGATTTCCAACTATCTGCAGGCGTGGGTCGGCCCGATCTTCAACAGCACAGTCAGCAGCAGCTTCCGCACGTACCGCTACTTCGGCGTCTCCGCGCTGGGCCGCGCGCCAGAGCGCGGCAGCGTCCAGGCCGTCACCCCGCTGCGCGTCGAGGACCCGGCGCTGTGGATTCTGTACCAGTTCGGGCAGATCGCGGGCAAAAGGCCATGACCATCCAGCAGCTTTACTATACCTCCTGCCGCCACCCGCAGACCGGGCGCACCGGCTTCCAGATCAAGGCGGCGTCGCCGGGGGTCACGGCGGCGACGCAGGACGCGCTCCAGCGGGCGCTGGCCTACCGGCTGCCGCCAGCGCTGCTGGAGAGCGAGCCGGCGGCGCACCCGGTCGCGCTGCGCTACCTGCCGCTGCCCGGCGGCGAGGCGGCGCTGGTGTGCATCCACTCCAGCGGCCTGGACGAGTTCGACCGGCCCGGCAACTATTTCGCGCACGCCGTCCTCGGCCCGGCGGAACAGATCGCGCGCGTGTACCCGCCCATCATCTACTGGAACAGCCCCTTCTGGGCCAGCCGCGACGAAACGCCGCGCACCGAGCTGCCGGCCAGCGACGACTTCGCCGCCGAGGCCGCCTTCGACTATGACGCCATCTGGCCGTTTCTCGACGAAGGGCCGCGGCGGGACTGGTTTCGCGCCCTGTTAAGCGCGGTGGTGGACGCCGGACATTCCGGGCGGCGCGTGATCATCGTGGACAGCGCCGCCAACACCGCGCTGTGGATTTACGCGGTCTCGCTGGCGCTGCCGTCGCGCTTCCGGCCGATGCTCAGCTTCGCCACGTATCATCACGACCCGCTGGCGGCGGCGTATGTGATCGCCGGGACGACCGCCGAAGGGGTCGTCGCCCGGCCCGGCGGGCCGCCGCGCTTCGTGCTGGACACCGCCAGCGGCGCGGTGGACGACGCGCCGCCGTCGCCGTTCGCCGCCTACATCTGCGCGCACTTCACGCCAGAGGGCTACGAGGCGGAAATCCTCGAATTTCTGGACTGGGCCGAGGCCCGCGACGACCGCGCCAGCGCGATCACCCACCTGCTGGATGACCTGACGCTGTTCTACCTGGCGGCCCGCCAGGGCGGCGGCCAGCCTGTCTCGCCAGACCTGGAGCGCGCCGCGCGCTATGTGCTGGAGGACGCGGCGCGCACCGCCGGCGCCTACCCCCAGGACGCCGCCGACCTGCGCGCCGCCGCCGCCATCTACGCCGACCTGCTGGCCCAGGCCGGCGCCGACGAACACCTGGATCGCTACCGGCGCGCCCTGGCGGCCCTGGCGCGCCTGGACGCCGAGAGCGCCGGCGCCGCGCCGGAGGCGGTGCGGCTGTATCTGGGCTGTATTCTGGACCGCCGCCCAGCGCTGGCCGCCAGCCTGGGCCGCCTGATCGAGGAAATCTGCCCGCCGCAGGCGCTGGCGGACGCCATCAACCAGCCTGAGCTGCTGGTGGACCTGGCGCGCCTGCTGCGGCCGGGCGACCTGCCGCAGATCACCCTGTTCTGGCAGCAGGTGGGGCCGCACCTGCGCCCGGACAGCGCCGGCCAGGACGCCATCGTGGACATTATGCTGGTGACGTTCGACGCGCTTCAGCCCGCGTCCGCGGGCCTGGAGCCGCCGCCGGAAGCCGCCGCCCTGCTCGCCGCGCTGGCCGCCGCGCTGCGCCAGCACCCCGACCTGACGCTGCGCACCGCGCATTTTTACCAGCAGCGCCACCCCGGCGCCCACGCGCTGGAGTGGGTCTACTGGGCGCTGGCCGCGCCGCTGACGCTGCGCCAGCGGGCCGCCGCGCTGTGGCCCTACTGGGCCGAGTTCGCCGACGCGGCCGACCTGCGCGCCTACGAGCTGCACCACGACCTGCGCGCCGTCGCCGACAGCGCCGAGCTGGGCCTGCGCCTGGCCGAGTGGCGCACGGCGCTGGCCGGGGCCGGGCACGCGCCCGCCCTGGAAACGGCGCTGCAAGCTGCCTGGGCACGCCCCGACCTCGACCGGCGGCGCTTCGCGCTGGCGGCGCTCGGCCAGAAAGCGCTGGCCGAGGCGCTCGACGCGGGCTGGCGCGGCCTGCTGCTGGACGCCGCGCTCAGCGGCGCCGCGATCGAAATACCCGACGCCGCCACCGTCGAGCTGTACAGCCGGCTGGCTGCCAGCCCGCGCCTGCCGCTGACGGCGGCGCAGCGGGCGGCGGTGGAGGGCGCGCTGGCGCTGCACAGCGGGCGCTTCCCCGGCGGCGCGGCGCTGGCCAGCCTGCGCGAGCGCCTGGAAACGCTGGACGCCAGCGCCTATCGCGCCGAGGCAGGGCGGCTGCTGGAGCGCTTCTTCGCCGCCGAAACACACCCGGACCTGGTGCGCGCGCTGTACGCCCGCCCGCACCGCGACGAGTTCTGGTCGCTCTACTGGCGGCGGCTGGGCGCGGCGCTGCTGGACGAGCAGCGCATCGAGGACACCGCCGCCGTGATGGACGTGTGGTTCGCGCGCTCTGGCACGCTGGTGAGCGACGCGCCCTACGCGCTGCCCGAATTTTTCTTCCAGCTTCCCGCCGCGCTGGACGGCCTGCGCGCCAGCCGCCGTTACGCGCAGGTGGGGCGCGCCTTCGAAACACATCTGACGGCCTACGGCTGGTACCCGCTGGTGCAGAAAACGCTGCAAGGGCGGGCGGGCCGCGGGCTGCTCAGCGGCCTGTTCGAGCGCTAGGGGAAAGGAAGCAGCGTGGGCCTGGGAGGGGCGTGGTTCAACCGCATCATCATGCTGGCCCCGCTGGTGCTGATCGGCGTGGCGCTGCTGGCGGGCGTCAGCGCGGCGGTGCTGGCGGCGCTGGTCATCGTCGGCGCGGTCGGGCTGGCAGGCGCTGTCAGCGGGATGTGGGTGGGCGTGTTTAATTTCCGCCGCGTGCTGGACGCCGCCCACAAAGCCGCCCGCCAGGCTGAGCTGGACGCCGCACCGCTGCCGCGCTGGTTCAACCAGCACCCACAGCCGGCCTTCCTGCTGCCGGCTTACGGGCGCACATGGTTTATCAGCGGCTATCTGTGGCGGCACGTGTGGGGCAGCACCCGGCACGACGCGATGGCCTGGCTCTGGCGCTCAGGCGCCTGGCGCACCCGCGCACGACGCCGCCCGCACAACAGTCTGCTCGACCTGCCGGTCGCCATCGCAGAATACGGCGTGGGGGTGGGGCTGGGCCTGGGCGGACTTTTCCATTTCGCGGCGGCCTTTCTCATTGTGGGCGCGGTCATACTGGCGCTGTGGCTGGTGTCGCTGCTGAATGTGATCGTGACCAGCGCCCTGGTGCTGCTGCTGGCGCTGTTCAACCGCCTGTACGCCGCGTATTACCGCATCACCATCCGCTGCCCGAACTGCCATTCTGAAATGCCGATTCCCGTTTATCTGTGCGACCGCTGCGGCACGCCGCACGACCGGCTGTGGCCCAGCGTCTACGGCGTGCGCGTCCACGAGTGCAAGGGCCTGCTGCCGGACGGGTCGGTGTGCCACAACCGCCTGCCGACGGCGGATTGGTGGGGGCGGAAGCGGCTCGACCGGCTGTGCCCGACGTGCGGCTACACGCTGGAGCAGGGCATCGGCAGCGAGACGAACATCCACATCCCGATTGTGGGCGGGCCGGCCGCCGGCAAGAGCAATTTTCTGGTGGCCGCCGCCTACCAGCTCATGAGCATCTACGGCCCGGAACACGGCCTGGAGGTGCGCCTGCCCAGCGCGGAGGACGAGGCCAGCCTGACGCGCGCGCTCAGCATTCTACAGTCCGGGCGGCCCCTTGAGAAAACGCCGGACGCCGAGGACAGCCCGCCAGCCTACACGATGGAGATCAAACGGCGGGGCGGGCGCGTGCCCAGCCTGCTCTACCTCTACGACGCCGCCGGCGAATACTACACGCGCGAGGAACGCGCGCTGCGCCAGGTCTACTTTAACTATGTGCAGGGCGTGATCTTCATCATTGACCCCTTCTCGATTGACCTGGTGCGCGCCGAATACCGCGACCGGCTGGCCACCGCGCCGCGCGCGCTGGCCCCCAGCACCGAGAACCTGGAAAGCGTCTACGAGCGCATGCTGCGCGTCATGGAGGCCAGCCAGGGGCCGCACCCCGGCAAACGCTTCCCGCAGCCGGTGGCGGTCGTGGTGACGAAAGTGGACGCCTTCGACCTGGAAACGCACATCGGGCTGCCGGCGGCGCGCGAGCTGCTGCGGCGCGACCCGCGCCTGCGCTTTGAGGAGGACGCCATCAACGTGCTGGTGGAGCAGTATCTGGTGAGCAAGGGCGCTTACAACTTCGTCAGCAGCCTGCACAGCCAGTTCAGCACCGTTAAGTTCTTCTCGTGTTCCGCGCTGGGCTATGACCCGCACAACCGCTTCAGCCCGGTGCGCGCGCTCCAGCCGCTGCTGTGGATCATGGGCGAGGCGGGCGCGCTGCCCGTCCGCCGCGAGCGGGCGCGCGCCGTAGACCGGCGCGACCGCGACCGAGGCCGCCAGGATGGGCGCGGGCTGGCCTATTATCTGTGGGACAGCCTGGCGCCCGCGCGCATCAACCCGACGGGCCAGGAGCGCAGCCGGTGAGCGCCATGCAGCGCAAACAGTGTCCGCGCTGCGGGCGTTTTCTGCCCGACAGCGCCCGCGTCCACTGGCCGTGTGTGCTGGCGCGGCTGTCGCAGACCTGGTTCGTGCGCCTGCCGGCGGCGCTGCTGGGGACGGCAGCGCTGCTGGGGCTGCTGGCGGCGCTGCTGGTGAACGTGCCGGGGCTGCTGCTGTTGGACGTGCCCGCGCCCGCGCCCACGGCGAGCAGCGGCGAGGAGGCCGCCGCGCTGCCGGCCAGCCCGCCAGCGCCCAGCGCGCACGCCGGCGGGACGACGGCTGAGGTGATCGTGGCGGAAGCGGAGCTGCGCGACGCGCCGGGAAGCAGCGCCAGGGTCGTCCGCACGGCGACCAGCGGGGAGCGCTTCACCATCACCGCGCAGGCCGACGCGGGCGGCCTGTGGTATCAGGTGTGGACCGACGCCGGCCCGCTGTGGGTGGCCGCCTTCAGCATGGCGGTGGCGCAGGGCGAAATGCCAGTCCCCCTGCTCACGGTGGCGGCCCCTACAGAGGCCGTCCCCGCCGCCAGCACCGCCGCGCCGCAGACGCTGCTGCCGCCCGCCCTCGCCCCCACGCTGACCGGCGTTCCAACTGTGCCGGCGCAGGCCGCCTGCGTCGCGGCGGCGCGCACAATCGCCGTGCTTTACAGCGGGCCGGGCACCGCCTTCGCCGCCGTGGACGCGCTCGGCACAGGCCAGTCCGTCACGCTCGACGGGCAGGCGAGCGACTCGGGCGGCGGCGTGTGGTGGCGTGTCCAGGGCAGCGGCCTGTGGGTCAGCAGCGGCGACATGGACGGCGACTGCGAGGGCCTGCCTTTCGCGGCGGTCACCGGCCAGCCGTCGCCGACCACCCCAGCGGACTGCCCAGACGCGCAGCCGCGCCGCCTGCGCGTGGGCGGGCAGGCGCGCGCCCTCACTGACGGGCTGGCGCTGGCGCGCACGGCCGGCGGCAGCGAGATCATCGCACGCCTGGCCGCCGGCCAGGAACTGGCCGTCATTGGCGGGCCGACGTGCGCGCCGCTGGGGCTGGCGTCCGTCACCTGGTGGGAGATGCAGGCCGCGCCGGGCGTCACCGGCTGGGCGTTTGAGGAAGCGGGGGGCGTTTACTCCTTCGCGCCGGCAGAGTAGCCGGGCAGCCGCGCCCCCGCCCCCCTCTCCGCGGGCGCGGACAGGGGGCGCAGGGGCCTGGCGCGCGGGAACTTAGCTGGCGTCCCCGGCGGGAGCTTTGGGGGCGTCGGGGCGGGTGCGGTTCTTGCCCTGCCACACGTAAGCCTCGTCGCGGATGAACGCCTCGACCAGGTTGCGGGCGACATCGTCGGGCGGCTGGATGGGCGGCGACTTGAAGAAGTAGCTGCTCGGCCCTTCGATCGCCCCGCTCAGGCCGCGGTCGAGGGCGAGCTTGGCGCAGCGCACCGCGTCAATCACCACGCCGGCGCTGTTGGGGCTGTCCACCACTTCCAGCTTAAGCTCGATATTCAGCGGCTGGTTGCCGAAGCTGCGCCCTTCCAGCCGGATGTACGCCCATTTGCGATCCTCCAGCCAGGGCACATAGTCGCTGGGGCCGATGTAAACATCCTCCGGCCGCATCGCGTAGGGAAGCTGGCTGGTGACGGAGTTGGTCTTGCTGATCTTCTTGCTCTCCAGGCGCGAGCGATCCAGCATGTTGTAGAAGTCCATGTTGCCGCCCACGTTAAGCTGGCTGGTGTGCTCCAGCAGCACGCCCCGGTCGTTAAACAGGTTGGTCAGCACGCGGTGGACGATGGTCGCGCCCACCTGGCTCTTGATGTCGTCGCCGATCACCGGCAGGCCGCGCTCGCGGAAGCGGTTGTTCCAGTAGGGTTCGCGGGCGATAAACACCGGAATACAGTTGATGAAGGCGCAGCCCGCGTTGAGCACCTGCTCAACGTACCATTTGGTCGCCTGCTCGCTGCCAACCGGCAGATAATTGACCACGACATCGGTTCGGGTGTCGCGCAGAATCTCGGTGATGTTGGCGGTCGCGCCGGGCGCTTTGGTGATCTTCTGCGACAGGTACGGCCCCAGACCGTCGTGCGTCATGCCGCGCGCGACCGTCACACCGGTGCGCACGGGCACTTCAGCAAAGCGCACCGTGTTGTTCTGCCCGGCCCAGATCGCCTCGCCCAGGTCTTTGCCGACCTTCTCAACGTCAATGTCAATCGCGGCGGAGAACTCGATATCGCGGATGCGGTAGCCGCCCAGGTTGGTGTGCATGATGCCGGGGATCAGCTCGTCATCCTGCACATCCCGGTAGAAATATGTACCCTGAACCAGGGCGCTGGCGCAGTTGCCCACGCCGATGATCGCCACCCGGATCTTGTTGTCGCTCACTTCTGTTACGCTCCTTGATACCTGCTGTCTATAGTGTCTGCTGATGATAAAACCCTGGTGTCACGCGCAAGGATACGGCCAGGGCAAAACTGCCGGTCTTATGTTCCGCGCTGGCCCGTCAGCGGCTGCCCCCCAGCGCCGCATCGAGAAACGCGATCGTGCGCGCCTCGAAGTCCGCCGGCGCGGTGTAGATGTAGCTGCCGTGCGTCGCGCCGGGCACTTCCCACCACTGGGCCGCGCCGCCCGCCGCCGCCAACTGCTGCCGCCCGCCGGCCAGCGATGGCTCGGCGCTGCCGTAGATGAGCAGCAGCGGCCGCGGCGCGATCTGGCTGACGGCGGCCAGCGGGTTGAGCAGCGCCATCGGCTGGCCGATTGTCAGCCAGTAAGCGGCGTCCGCGCCCAGGCGAAACAGCGGCCCGTACCACAGGCCGGCGATCTGCTCGTCCAGGTACTCGTCAAAGTTGGCATAACCGCCCATCGCGATCACAGCCGCGAGCTGTGGAAAGCGCGCCGCCGCCATGATAGCAGTCGCGCCGCCGGATGAGAAGCCGTGAACGGCGATGCGCTGCGGGTCAACCTCCGGGCGGGCGCTGAGCCAGGCCAGCGCGTCGCCCACCTCCGCGACCTCGCTGTAGCCGAGCGAGTGTGGCAGGCCCATGCACGGGCGCGACTCGTAGGTCAGCACGCTGTAGCCGTGCCGCTGGAAAAGGGCCGCCTCGTCAAGCTGGCCGCTGGCGCTGCTGCCCAGCGCCGGGGGGATGATCACCGCCGCGCCGTTAGTGCCGGGGAAAAAGTAACCGTGAACGTCGCGCCCCAGGGCGCTGGCCGGGAAGCTGACGCGCTCGACCTGCAGGCCGCGGGCCGCCGGGTCGGCGGCGAGGCCGCAGGGGCTGCGCAGCACGCTGGCGACCCCCACAAAGCCGAGGCCCAGCGGCAGCGCCAGCAGCAGAAACACCAGCACAGCCGCCGCCAGCCGGGCCGTGCGCAGCGCGCGCTGCCGGTCAAGCGGGCGGCGCGCCACCCCAGGGGCGCCGGCAGCCACAGCGGATCAGGCGTCAGGGACGGCGGAACACATAGCCCACGCCCTGCTGCGTGTAGATGTAGCGCGAGCTGTCCG
>CAZDVL010000020.1:0-25782 GCA_964508745.1 uncultured Anaerolineaceae bacterium
TTCAATGGGAGAGGGGTGGCGCGCAGCGCCGGGGTGAGGGAATCAGAACGGAATGTGTGTTCTATTGTACAGGCGCGCGGCGCGAATTGCCACTGCTCGGCGGCGGGCGGTCGGCGGGCGCGGCGTTCAAACTTCGCGGCGTGGTGTGCTATAATCGCGCTCAGACTGGGTCAGGATGCTGCTGCGTTGGCGATGTCACACATTCCGGTGCTGGTGGAACAGATCACGGCGCTGCTGCTGCCGGCGGCGCGCGTTGTTGATGGCACGGTCGGCGCGGGCGGCCACGCGCGGGCGCTGCTGGCGGGCGGGGCCGGGGCCGTGCTGGGCCTGGACCTGGACGCGGACGCGCTGGCGCTGGCGCGGGCGGCGCTGCTGCCCTACGGCGGCCGGGCGCAGCTCGCGCGCGCCAGCTACGCGAACATGGCGGCGGAGGCCGCGCGCATCGGTTGGGAGCAGGTGGACGCGGTGCTGCTTGACCTGGGGCTGTCGTCTATGCAGCTCGACACGCCGCAGCGCGGCTTCGCGTTCAGCGCCGACGGCCCGCTGGATATGCGCTTCGACCAGTCCGGCGACCGGCCCACCGCCGCCGAGCTGGTCAACCACCTGGACGAGCGCGAGCTGGCGGCGCTGTTCCGCGACTATGGCGAGGACCCGCACAGCCGCCGGCTGGCGCGGGCGGTGGTGCAGGCGCGCCCCTTCGAGACGACCGGCCAGCTTGCCGCGGCCATCGCGCGGGCGGCGCCGCGCCGCCCTGGCGACCACCTGCACCCGGCGACGCTGGCGTTTCAGGCGCTGCGCATCGCCGTCAACGACGAGCTGGAGACGGTGCGGCGGGCGCTGCCGGCGGCGGTGGAGCTGCTGCGGCCCGGCGGGCGGCTGGCCGTGATCAGCTTTCACAGCCTGGAGGACCGCATCGTCAAGCAGTTTTTCAAACAGGCCAGCACCGACTGCATCTGCCCGCCGCAGCTTCCGGTGTGTGTGTGCGGCCACCGCGCCAGCGTGCGGCTGCTGACGCGCAAACCGGCCACGGCTGACGCTGAGGAAGTGGCGCGCAACCCGCGCAGCCGCAGCGCCAAACTGCGCGCGGTCGAAAGGCTGACCCCGTGACGCCGTCGCAGCGCTGGATACAGCACGCGCTGCGGCGCACGCCCTGGCGCACGCAGCGGCAGGCGCTGGCGCTGGCCGCGCTGGCTTTCTTCGTGGCGCTGATTATCGGCGCGCTGTACCTGGCGCAGGCGGCGGCGGTGGCCACGCTGGGCCGCCAGCTTGAGGAACAGATTGTCGTGCGCAACCGCATGGAGCAGACCAACGAGCAGCTTCGGGCGGAGATCGCCCGCCTGCAGAGCATGGCGCGCCTGTTCGAGCGCGCGCGCGAGCTGGGGTTCGTCCAGGCGGAGCGCAGCGATATTGAGTACCTCGTGATTCCCGGTTACAACCCGGCGGCGCGCGCGGCGGCGCTGCCGCTGCCCGCAGCGCCGGCGGCGGCGCCAACCTACGACGAGTCCTTCCTGGGCTGGCTTCAGGAACAGTGGGATGCGTTCACGCGGCAGCCGAACCCGGCCATCATCAGCCCAGAGGAGGCCCCATGAGCGCGCAGACGCGCCCCTTTGTCCAGGACGAGATGGTGCGGCGGCGGCTGCCGCTGGTGATCGCCGCGCTGGTGATCGTCAGCCTGCTGCTGCTGGGCCGCCTGATTTCGTTCCAGTACCAACTGGCGCCGGAAGTGCGCAATTACCTGGAGAGCCTGGCCAACTCCAGCTACAACCGCACGCTGCGGCTGGCGGCGGCGCGCGGCGCGATCTACGACCGGGGCGGCCAGCCGCTGGCGGTGAACACGCTGGAATACAAGATTGGCATCAGCCCCAACCTGGTGTCGGACCGGCGCGCCGTCGCCACGCAGCTCGCCGCGCTGCTGAGCCTGGACGAGCTGGAGACGTTCGAGAAAGTGTCGAGCAGCCAGCCCTGGGTGCTGCTGGCGCCGCGCGTCAGCGCGGAGGTGGGCCAGCAGGTGACGGAGGCCAAGCTGATCGGCGTGACGATTGAGCCGGTGGCCCGCCGCAGCTACCCGCAGGGGACGCTGGCGGCGCAGTTGATCGGCTTTGTCGGCGGCGACTTCCAGGGCTATTACGGCGTCGAAGGCTATTACCAGGATCAGCTTGTCGGTCGCGAGCGCGACCAGTTGGTCAGCAACATCCCGTTTGACGTGCCGCAGGACCCGGAGGCCGACCGGGGCGCGGACATTATCCTGACGATTGACCGCGACATTCAGTTTCTGGCGGAAAGCGAGCTGCAGCGCGCCATCACGGAGAGCGGGGCCGTCAGGGGCACGATCATCATCATGAACCCGCGCAGCGGCGACATTCTGGCGCTGGCCAACTACCCGTCCTTTGATCCGAACGCCTATTTCAACGTGGACAACCCCGACCTGCAGCGCAACCCCGCCATCGGCGAGCAGTATGAGCCGGGGTCGGTGCTGAAGGTGCTGACGATCGCCGCCGCGATTGACAACGGCACGATCGCGCCGCAGAGCACCTACATTGACCAGGGGCGGCTGGAACAGGCCGGCATCGTCGTCGAGAACTGGGACCGGCAGGCGCACGGCATCACCGACATGACGCAGGTGCTGGTGCAGTCGCTTAACGTGGGCGCGGCGACGGTCAGCCTGCAAATGGGACCGAACGATTTTTACCGGCGGATGCGCGCGTTTGGCCTCGGCCAGGGGACCGGCGTTGACCTGCAGGGCGAGGCGCGCGGCACGATGCTGGTCCCCGGCGACCCGGACTGGAGCGAGAGCAACCTGCTGACCAACAGCTATGGCCAGGGGATCGCGGTCACGCCGCTGCAAATGCTGACGGCGATTTCGGCCATCGCTAACGGCGGCCTGATGATGCAGCCGCACGTCGTCTACCAGGTGCGCGACGGCGACCAGGTGTACACGTCGGAGCCGTCCACGCTGGGGCGGCCGGTCTCTGAAGAAACGGCGCGCGCCGTCACCGAGATGATGGTGGCGGTGGTGCGCGACGGCCTGGACGGGCGCGCGTCGGTGGCCGGGTACACGCTGGCGGGCAAGACCGGGACTGCGCAGATACCGCTGCCCGGCCTGGGCTATGACCCGCGCGGCTCGATTGTCACGTTCGTGGGCTTCCTGCCCGCCGACGACCCGCAGGTGAGCGTGCTGGTCAAGCTCGACCGGCCCACCGATTACTGGGGCAGCCAGGTGGCGGCGCCGGTGTTCGCGCGGCTGGCCGAACGGCTGGTGATTCTGCTCAACATTCCGCCGGACGACATCCGCCGGGCGCTGGCGGCGGGCGCGCCGCAGCCGCCGGCGGCGCAGTAAGGACACAGCGACCGTGGGCTTACCGTTTGCGATGACCGTTGGGGCGACCGCGTTTCTGCTGGGCGTGATCTGGGGCGCGCCGTTTATCGAGGTGCTGCGCCGGCTGAAGATCGGCAAGCAGATCCGCGCCGAGCTGAGCGAACACCACCAGAAGAAGATGGGCACGCCGACGATGGGCGGCATCATGATCGTGCTGCCGGTGCTGCTGGTGGCGCTGGGCCTGAACATCGTCAGCGTGATTCGCACCGTCACCGGCCCCAGCATCCTGCTGCCGCTGTTTGTGCTGGTGGGGTTTGCGCTGCTGGGCGCGCTTGATGACTGGGAAGGCATCCAGAACTCGCGCGGGCGGCGCGGCGAGGGGCTGTCGGCGCGGGCCAAGTTCGTCGCCCAGGTGGTGCTGGCGGGCATCGCGGCGGCGGTGATTTCGCTCTATGACGGCGGCTTCTCGTTCGCCAACGAGGTGCGCCTGCCGCTGCTGCAGGCGGTGATCCCCATCAGCCCGGTGCTGTTCATCCCCATCACGGCGTTTATCATCGTCGGCATGTCCAACGCGGTCAACCTGACCGACGGCCTGGACGGGCTGGCGGGCATCATCACGGCGAGCGCCTTCGCCGCCTACGGCGTGATCGCCTATTTGCAGCAGCAGATTTTCCTGACGCAGTTCTGCTTTATTCTGGTGGGCGCGTGTTTCGCCTTCTTATGGTACAACGCGCACCCGGCGCAGTTGTTCATGGGCGACACCGGCTCGCTGGCGCTGGGCGCGGCGTTGGGCACGGTGGCGGTCATGACCGGCCAGTGGCTGCTGCTGCCGATTGTGGCCATCGTGCCGATCGCCGAAACGCTGTCGGTGATTTTGCAGGTGGCGTCCGCCAAATACACGCGGCGCTACTGGGGGGTGGACAAGCGCATTTTCCGCCAGGCCCCGCTGCACGGGCATTTTGAGCTGGGCGGCTGGAGCGAGACGCAGATCGTCCAGCGCTTCTGGCTGGTGGGCCTGCTGAGCGCCATGATCGGCGTGGCGCTGGCGCTGGTGTAGGCGCATGGACGGCGCGCTGCGCGGCCAGCGAATCGTGGTGCTGGGCTTTGCCCGCCAGGGGCAGGCGCTGGCGCGCTGGCTGCCGGGCCAGGGCGCGGAGGTCGTCGTCAGCGACGCGCGCGGCCCGGCCGAGGTGGGCGACCTGGCCGCCTTCCCCGGCGTGGAATTCGTGCTGGGCGGCCACCCTGAGAGCCTGCTGGACGGCGCAGACCTGCTGTGCCTCTCTGGCGGCGTGCCGCTGGAGCTGGAGATCGTGCAGGCGGCGCGGCGGCGCGGCATCCCACTGAGCAACGACGCGCAGTTGTTCCTTGAACGCTGCCCCGCGCCGGTGATCGGCATTACGGGCAGCGCCGGCAAAACGACCACAACCACGCTCTGCGGCGACATGCTGCGCCAGGCCGGGTTCAAAACCTGGGTGGGCGGCAACATCGGCGACGTGCTGCTGGACGCGCTGGCGCGGATCGCGCCGGGCGACCGCGTGGTGATGGAGCTGTCCAGCTTCCAGCTTGACATCATGACGGCCAGCCCGCCGGTGGCGGCGGTGCTGAACATCACCCCCAACCACCTCGACCGGCACGGCACGATGGCGGCCTACACGCGCGCCAAGGCGCAGATGATCGCCCACCAGGGCAGCGGCGGCCTGGCCGTGCTGGGCCGCGACGACCCCGGCAGCCGCCAGTTGGCCGCCAGCGCCGCCGGAGACGTGAGCTGGTTCAGCCGCCGCGAGATGCTGGCCGACGGCGCGTTCCTGGCCGGGCAGCGGCTGCTGGTGGCGGGCCTGTCGAGCGTGGACGGCGCGCCGCACGTCGTCTGCGAGCGCGGCGACCTGCGGCTGCGCGGCGACCACAACGTGCTGAACGCGCTGGCGGCCTGCGCGATTGCCGGGGCGGCAGGGGCCGCGCCGGGCGCGCTGGCGGCGGCGATCGGCGCGTTTGACGGCGTGGCGCACCGGCTGGAAGTGGTGCGGACGCTGGGCGGCGTCACCTGGATCAACGACAGCATCGCCACCGCGCCGGAGCGCGTGACGGCGGCGCTGCGCAGCTTCGACGAGCCGCTGGTGCTGCTGGCCGGCGGCAAGGACAAGCAGCTTCCCTGGGCGGAGATGATCGCGCTGGCGCTGACGAAAGCGCGCCACATTGTCGCTTTTGGGCACGCTGGCCCGCTGGTGGTCGAGACGGTGCGGCAGGTGGCCGGCGACGCCGGCGCCGTGACGCGCGTCGAGACGCTGGCGCAGGCGGTGGCGCTGGCGCGGGCGCTGGCGCAGCCGGGCGACGTGGTGCTGCTCTCGCCGGGCGGCACCAGCTACGACGCCTACCGCGATTTCGCCCAGCGCGGCGAACACTTTCGCCAGCTTGTGAACGCATTATAATCATAAGCGTGGCAGGCAGGGCGCGCATTGGCCCCCTTCACACGCGCGAGGGGCGGGGGGGCGCGGCCCTGCGCGTTTTCTGACGTAATGTGAGAGCCGGCGGTGGGAGAATGTATGGCAGATCAGCCAGTGTTTATCGAAGGCGACGATGTCCGGGCGCAGGCCCCGGCCGTGCCGGGCGAGCGCCAGCGGCGCCTGGTCGTGGCGCTGGACCCCTACCTGCTGGTTGTGGTGGGCGGCCTGCTGGCGATCGGCGCGATGATGGTCTACAGCACGACGTTCGACTGGAGCTACCAGAGCTTCGGCAGCGAGTCGTACATCTTCATGCAGCACCTGCGCAACCTGGGCATCGGCGTGGTGGTGCTGGTGCTGCTGGCGTTCATTGACTACCGCGTGTGGAAGCGTTTCGCCGTGTGGATGCTGCTGGGGGTGATCGCGCTGCTGATCGCGGTGCTGCTGTTCGGCGACGACGCCTTTGGCGCGCGCCGCTCGCTGATTCGCGGCTCGCTGCAGCCGGGCGAGGCGGCGGAGCTGGTGATGGTCATTTACATGGCGGCCTGGCTCAGCTCGAAGCGCACGCGGGTGCGCAGCCTGCTCTACGGCCTGCTGCCGTTCGCGGTGCTGGTGAGCATCGTCGGCGGCCTGGTGATGCTCCAGCCGGACCTGAGTTCGGCGGCGATGATCTTCGCCGTCAGCGGCATCATGTTTTTCCTGGCCGGTGGCGACCTGCTCCAGCTTGGGGTGGCCGGCGGCGCGGCGGTGGGCGCCGGCTGGGTGCTGGCGCAGCGCATCAGCTATGCCCAGGGCCGCCTGACGACCTTCATTGACAGCCTCAGCGACCTGACGCAGGCGCATTACCAGGTGCAGCAGGCGGTGATCGCCTTTCTCAACGGCGGCTGGATGGGCGTCGGGCTGGGCGAGGGGCGGCAGAAGTTCGGCTTCCTGCCCGCGCCGCACACCGACAGCATCTTCGCGGTGATCGGCGAGGAGCTTGGCATTATCGGCGCCGGCTTCGTCGTGCTATTATATGTGGCGCTGGCGGTGCGCGGCTTTCAGACCTCGCGGCGCGCGCCGGACACGTTCGGCGCGCTGCTGGCCGCCGGCGTGACGGTGTGGATTGTGTCGAAGGCGCTGTTGAATATCGCCGTGATGACGGCGCTGGTCCCGCCGACCGGGGCGGTGCTGCCGTTCATCAGTTTTGGCGGCTCGTCGCTGGTGGTGCTGATGGCGGGCGCGGGCCTGCTGCTGAGCGTGGGCCGCGTGCGGGCGCGCCAGATGAAGATGCCAGAACGGAGAAATGTCATTGCGCCTTATGATCGCGGCGGGCGGGACGGGGGGCCACGTGTATCCCGCGCTGGCCGCAGCCGAAGCGCTCACCCGGACACATCCGGGGGTTAGCCTGCATTTTGTCGGCAGCGGCGGGCTGGAAGGGGAGATGGTGCGCGAGTCTGGCGTGGCGTTCCAGACGCACGACGACGTGCGCGGCGGGCCGATCGCCGGCGTCAGCGCGGCCCGCCGGGCCGTGAGCGTGGTTCAGCTAGGGGCTGGGGCGGCGCAGGCGTGGGGCCTGCTGCGCCGCTACCGGCCTGGCGCGGTGCTGCTGACGGGCGGGTGGAGCAGCCTGCCGGTGGCGCTGGCGGCCTGGGCGCGGCGCGTGCCGGTGCTGATTTTCCTGCCGGACATCGAACCCGGCGCGAGCATTAAGCTGCTGCGGCGCTTCGCCCGGCGCGTGGCGCTCAGCGTGCCTGAATCTGCTGCCTACTTTCGCCCCGGCCAGACGGTGGTCACCGGCTACCCGCTGCGCGGCAGCGTGACCGGGGCCACGCGCGCGGCGGCGCTGGCGCGCTTCGGGCTGGACGCGGGCCGCCCGACGGTGCTGGTGTTCGGCGGCAGCCGGGGCGCGCGCAGCCTCAACCAGGCGCTGCTGGCCGCCGCGCCGGGCCTGTTGGACACGGGCGCGCAGCTTGTGCACATCACCGGCGCGCTCGACTGGCCGGAGGTGGAGGCGGCGCGCGCTGCGCTGGCGGCCGGGGGTGCGGACGTGGCCCGCTACCACGCCTTCCCCTATCTGCACGACGAGATGGGGCTGGCGCTGGCGGCGGCGGACCTGGTGGTGAGCCGGGCGGGGGCCAGCGTGCTGGGCGAGTTTCCGCTGTTTGGGCTGGCGGCGGTGCTGGTTCCTTACCCTTACGCCTGGCGCTACCAGCAGGTCAACGCGGAGTACCTGGCGGCGCGCGGCGCGGCGCTGGTGCTGGCCGACGAACGCCTGCGCGAGGAGCTGCTGCCGACGGTGCGCGGCCTGCTGGCGGACCCGGCGCGGCTGGCGGCGATGCGGCAGCAGGCGGCGGCGCTGGCGCGGCCGGACGGCGCGGCCCGGCTGGCTTCGGAACTGGTGCATCTGGCGGGGGAGGCACAATGATTCAGCTTTCAGCGGTGCTGCTGACAATGGCGATCTTCTTCGGCATCATTGGCTACCTGCGCGGGTGGAACAAAGAGCTGATCTCGATGGCCGGCATCATCCTGGCGTTGTTCGCGCTGTTCCAGTTCGACAACCTGCTGCGCGGGGTGCTGCTGGCGGGCGTCTCGCGCGATCAGGTGTTTCTGGTGCAGGCGGGCATCTTCCTGATCGTCGTGTTTTTCGCCTACCAGACGCGCGGGATGGGCGGCGGGCGCGGCCCTGACGGGCGCGACCGGCTGCAATCGAGCATCCTGGGCGGGCTGGTCGGCTTTATCAACGGCTACCTGATCTGGGGGTCGCTGTGGTATTTCATGGACATCAACGCTTACCCGCTGGCCCCGTCGGTGATCGCGCCCGCGCCGGGTTCGCCCAGCGACCAGGCGCGCAACCTGCTGCCGCTGGTGGTGCTGGGCGGGGGCGTGACTGGCACGGGCGACCTGCTGGCGATCGCGGTCATCGTGCTGTTTCTGATCGTCCTGGTGGTGATCTGAACGGCGGCGGGCGGTGACGGCGGCGCGTCTGATTCCCGGCCAGCACGTGCACCTCGTCGGCATCGGCGGGGCGGGGCTGTCGGCCATCGCGCGGGTGCTGCTGCGGCAGGGCTATTTTGTGTCGGGCAGCGACCGCAGCGCGAGCGCGGTGACGGAGGCGCTGGCGCGCGAGGGCGCGCTGGTCTACATCGGCCATGACGCGCAGCAGGTGATGGGCGCGGAGCTGGTGATCGTGTCGTCGGCGGTGGCCGACGACCACGTTGAGGCGGCGATGGCGCGCGCGCTCGACATCCCGGTGTACCGGCGGGCGGACATCGTCGGCGCGCTGACCGCCGGGCAGCAGGTGATCGCGGTGGCGGGCACGCACGGCAAGACGACCACCAGCGCCATGATCGCGCATGTGCTGCTGGAGGCCGGGCACGACCCCAGCTACATCGTCGGCGGCCTGCTGCGCTCAACCGGCAGCAACGCCGGCGTCGGGCGCGGGCGCGCCTTCGTGATCGAGGCCGACGAGTACGACAACATGTATCACGGCCTGCGCCCGCAGACGGCGGTCGTGACCAGCGTCGAGTTCGACCACCCCGATTTTTTCGCCACGCCGGGCGACATGGTGCGCTCGTTCGCGCATTTTGTCGGCCTGCTGCCGGCGGACGGCCTGCTGGTCGCCTGCGCCGACGACCCGGCGGCGCTGGTGCTGGCGCAGAACCGGCTGGTCAGCGGCCTGCCGGTGACAACTTACGGCCTGGACAGCCCGCTGGCGGCCTGGCGCGGCGCGCGGGTGCGCGTGGAGGGGGAACACACGCTGGCCGATGTGACGCACGACGGGCAGGCGCGCGGCGCGCTGCGGCTGCGCGTGCCCGGCGCGCACAACGTCTGCAACGCGCTGGCGGCGCTGGCCGCCGCTGACCGGCACGGCGTGGCGTTTGACCGCGCCGCCGCCGCGCTGGGCACGTTCGAGGGGGCCGGGCGGCGCTTCGAGCTGCGCGCGGACGTGGGCGGCGTCGCCGTGATTGACGACTACGCGCACCACCCGACCGCCATCCGCGTGACGCTGGAGGCGGCGCGCCAGCGCTACCCGGAACGCGCCGTGTGGGCCGTGTGGCAGCCGCACACGTACAGCCGCACGCGGGCGCTGCTCGACGGCTACGCGGCGGCCTTCGGCGCGGCGGACCACGTGATCGTGACGGACATTTACGCCGCGCGCGAGCAGCCCATCCCCGGCGTGACCGGGGCGGCGGCGGCGGCGGCGCTGGCCGGCGCGGACGTGCGCCACGCGCCCGGCCTGGCGGACGCGGCGCGGCTGCTGGCGGCGGAGGTGCGCGCGCCGGCGGTGATCGTGATTATGAGCGCGGGCGACGCGCCGGAGATCGGCAGGGCGTTCCTCCAGGCGTGGCGAGCGCAGACAGGCCAGTCTGATGACAGACCTGCACCGACTGCTGGGTGACCGCCTGCTGCGCGACGAGCCGCTGGCGCGCTACACCGCCGCCCGGCTGGGCGGGCCGGCGGAGTGGCTGTACGTGGCGCGCGGCCCGCTTGACGAGCTGGCGCGGGTGGCCGAGGCCGCCTGGGCCGCCGGGCTGCCGCTGCGGGTGCTGGGCGGCGGCTCTAACGTGCTGGTGTCGGAGCGCGGCGTGCGCGGCCTGGTGGTGATCAACCACGCGGAGAGCGTCGAGTTTGGCGAATGGCACGGCGGCCGCCGGGTGGCGGCGGCCAGCGGGACTGGCCTGGTCGCGCTGGCGCGGCGCTGCCAGCGGCGCGGCCTGGCCGGGCTGGAGTGGGCGGTCAGCGTGCCGGGGACGGTGGGCGGGGCGGTGGTGAACAACGCCGGCGCGCACGGCGGCGACATCGCCGCCAGCCTGCGCGACGCCGTCGTGCTGGAGCCGGACGGCCCGCGCCTGCTGGCGCCGGCGGACATGGCCTATGCGTACCGTCACTCCAGCCTGAAGGCGCGCGCCGACCGGCGCTTTGTGGTGCTGCTGGCGCAGTTCGCGCTGGCGGCGGACGACCCGGCGGCGATCCAGGCGCGCATGGACGACTACAGCGCGCGGCGCAAGCAGACGCAGCCGCCGGGGGCCAGCCTGGGCAGCATCTTCAAGAACCCGCCCGGCGACTATGCGGGCCGGCTGATCGAGGCGGCGGGGCTGAAGGGCTTTCAGATCGGCGGGGCGCAGGTCGCGCGGCTGCACGCCAACTTCTTTATCAACAGCGGGGGGGCGGCGACCGCGTCCGATTATTACGCGCTGGTGGAGCATGTGCGGGCGGTGGTGGCGCAGAAAACCGGCGTTGTGCTGGAACCGGAGATCGAACTGGTTGGAGACTGGTTTTAGAATATTGCCAGCCCGCGCCGTTTGACATATAGTTGGTTTGTGGGTAAGTGTTGGATTCCTGGATAACAGCGGAAGCGGGATACGGGGTTTAATGGCATCGCGGTCACGAGAGCGGCGGCGGCGAAATGTTCGTATTGCGGGGGTGTGGGACAGCGGCCTGCTGCCCACAGCGACCAGCCGCGCGGCGGTGCAGCACGGCGCGCGCGGCGGCCAGGTGGTGGGCACGCGCCTGGTCAGCGGGCTGATTATCGTCTGCCTGCTGGCGGTGCTGGCGATGTTCATCGGCAGCGATGCGTTCTATGTCCACAGCATCGCGGTCAGCGGCCTGCAGTACCTCACCAAAGAGGAGGTGTTCGCGCTGACCGACATCGCCAACATGCACATTTTCTGGGTGGACGCGGCCCAGGTGCGCGCCGGGATTCTGCGCTCGCCGACGGTCGCTGACGCTGAGGTGCAGCTTGGCTGGCCGCCGCTGATGGTGCGCATCGCCATTCAGGAACGGCAGCCGGCGCTGGTGTGGGAACAGGCCGGCGTGGCGACCTGGGTGGACGTGCAGGGGCGCGTGATGCTGATGCGCGAGGATCGCCCGGACCTGATGCGGATTGTGGACATCGCGGCGGAGGGGCCGCTGGGGCCGGATGTGCGGGTGGACGTGGCGGCGGTGGTCGGCGCGCTGCAGTTAAAAAGCATGTACCCGAATATCGAGCGCATGCTTTATCACCCGGACCGGGGCCTGGGCTACCAGGACGGGCGCGGTTGGGAAGTGTGGTTCGGGACCGGTACAGATATGCCAGAGAAAATCCTGGTCTACAATGCTATCGTAGGCAATCTGCTGGCGCGCGGCAAACAGCCCGCGCTGCTGAACGTCGCCAACCCCGACGCGCCGTATTATTCTGAGGTGAGGGGACGTTAAGTTGAACGATCTGGTCGTTGGGCTGGATGTGGGAACCAATAAGATCTGCACCATCGTGGGCGAAGTGCGCGACGACGATGTGTTTGTGGTGGGCGTGGGCATCGAGCCAAGCCGGGGCATGAAGAAAGGCATCGTCAACGACATCGCCCAGCTTACGGCGGCCATCTCCGCCTCAATCCACAAGGCGGAGAAAAGCAGCGGCTACGACATCAGCCGCGCCTTCGTGAGCGTGGCGGGCAGCCACATCGCCTCGATCAGCAGCCGGGGCATGGTGGGCATCGCCGGGCAGCGCGGCGTCAGCCGTGACGACGTGCTGCGCGCGATGGAGGCGGCGCGGGCCATCGCGATCCCGCACAACCGCGAGGTGCTGCACGTCGTGCCGCGCAGCTACTCGCTCGACGGGCAGGAGCGCGTGCGCAGCCCGATCGGGATGCACGGCTTCCGCCTGGAGATGGAGGCGCACATCATCACGGCGTCCTCGACGTGCATGGCGAACCTGGAACAGGCGGTGCAGGGGGCGGGCGTGTCGGTGGACCGCTTCATCCTCAACCCGCTGGCCTCTGGCGACGCGGTGCTGACGCCGCAGGAGCGCGAGATGGGCGTGGTGGTGATTGACATCGGCGGCGGCACGACCGACCTGGCGATCTTCATCGAGGGGACGGTGTGGCACGCGGCGGTGATCGAGATCGGCGGCGACCTGATCACCAACGACATCACCCACTGGATGCACGTGCCGTTCGAGCAGGCCGAGGCGGTGAAGATCCAGTATGGCCACGCGCAGCGGCGGGCGGTCAACATGCTGGACACGTTCCTGGTGCAGCCGTTTGGCGAAGGGCTGCCGACGGAAGTCCAGCGCAGCGCCCTGGCGGAGATCATCGAGCTGCGCGTGACCGAGATCTTCGAGTTCGTGCAGAAGGAGATCAAGCGGTCCGGCTACGACGGGCTGCTGCGGGCCGGGGCGGTGCTGACGGGCGGCAGCGCGCAGCTTCCCGGCATTCACGAGGTGGCGGAGCAGGTGTTCGGCTTTCCGGTGCGCATCGCCCGGCCAGAGCGCCTGACCGGCATGGCCGACGCGCTGCGCAGCCCGGCCTACAGCACCAGCGTCGGCCTGCTGCGGCTGGGGCTGGAGATGGAGGGCGCCCACAGCGGCGGCAGCGGCCGGGGGCAGCGGGTGTCGGGCGCGAAGGTGGGCAGCCTGCTGGGCGGCTTTTTCAAACGGCTGCTGCCGGATGACGGGGCTTAGTTGCCAATCCGGGGGTTCTGCGTACAATTGAAACCAGTCATTTTGCTCAACTGGTGAGGGCTGAGCGGGTGCGTTTTTTTAGGGAGGGTGGCGGATGGATATGATGGACATGAACGAGTTAGGGCCGGGCGAGAACTTTGCCCAGATTAAGGTCGTGGGCGTGGGCGGCGGCGGCGGCAACGCGGTCAACCGCATGATTAACGAGGGGCTGGGCGGCGTTGAGTTTATCTCGGTCAACACCGACAACCAGGCGCTGATGATGTCCCGCGCCAAGACGCGGGTGCGCGTTGGCGACAAGCTCACGCGCGGCCTGGGCGCGGGCGGCAACCCGGAGATCGGGCGCAAGGCCGCCGAGGAAAGCGCCGACGAGCTGTACGAGGTGCTGCGCGGGGCCGACATGGTGTTCATCGCCTGCGGCATGGGCGGCGGCACCGGGACCGGCGCGTCGCCGGTGATCGCGCAGATCGCCAAGGAACTGGGCGCGCTGACGATCGGCGTGGTGACGCGGCCGTTTACGTTCGAGGGGTCGCGCCGGCAGCAGGCCGCCGAGGCCGGCATCGAGGCGCTCAAGAGCCAGGTGGACACGCTGATCGTGATCCCGAACGACCGGCTGGCGCAGATCGCCGACAAGCGCGCCACGCTCCAGCAGGCGTTCTCGCTGGCCGACGACGTGCTGCGCCAGGGCATCCAGGGCATTTCGGAGCTGATCACCGTGCCGGCGCTGATTAACCTGGACTTCGCCGACGTGCGCACGATCATGTCAGAGGGCGGCGCGGCGCTGATGGCGGTGGGCCGGGCGACCGGCGACGACCGCGCGCGCAAGTCTGCCGAGGCGGCGATCAGCAGCAGCCTGCTGGACGTGACGATTGACGGCGCGCGCGGCATCCTGTTCAACATCACCGGCGGCAGCGACATGACGCTGTTCGAGATCAACGAGGCGGCGGCGATCATCAAGGAGAGCGCGCACCCGGAGGTCAACCTCATCTTCGGCGCCCAGGTGGACGAGAGCATGGGCGACGAGGTGCGCATCACCGTGATCGCCACCGGCTTCGAGCAGAGCCGCGCGGCGCGGCGCATTGACCAGCAGACGCTGGCGCGCCCGCAGATGCAGCAGGCGGCCCGCCCGATGCCGCCAATTCAGCACCAGCAGCCCGCCGCGCCCCCGGCGCAGCAGCCGCCGGCGCAGCAGCAGCCGCAGCAGCCGCCGGCGCAGCGCCCGCAGCAGCCAGATTTCTCGGCGCGGGTCTACGACGAGGACGACATCGAAGTGCCGACGTTTATCCGCAAGCGCCGGTAGCGCGGCCCTCAGCCCGCGCGGTTTGCCTCACCCAATCCCTCTCCACACGGAGAGGGATTTTTCTTAAGCGGCGGGATCGCGTTTTTTGCGCCCATCCCACAGGTAGAAACCGGCGGCGACGGCGCTGACCAGCGTCCCCAGCAGCCCGGCGGCCAGCCCCGGCGGCTGAAAGCGCAGCGTGTAGGTGTGCGCGCCGGCCTGCAGCGGGATGGCGATGGTGCGCCCCGCCGTGAAGTGCGCCGTCGGCACGCCGTCAACGAACGCCTGCCAGCCGGGGTAGTTGGTTTCGGCGACGGACAGCACGTAATCGCCGCTGCCGGGCGGCTCGGCGCGCAGGGTGATCGTGTCCTGCTCGTGGCGGACGCCGCGCAGCGGGTAGACGCTGGCGCGGGTGATCGCCTCGGAGTCGGCCAGGACGGCGGCGCGCTCGGCCACGAAAGCGTAGGGCGGCGAGTCTGGCAGCTCGTAGATTGCCAGCCCGGACTGTGTGTTCAGGTCACAGTTGTTTTCCAGCCGCTCCACCGGGTAGAGGATGATGCACTGGTGGGTGATGGTCGTCCGGCCCTCCACGAAGGCGCGCGACAGCTCGTAGGACGCGCCGCCGAACTCGTTGGAGACGATGGCCCAGCCGGGCAGCGGGTTGAAGGGCGGGCTGCCCTCGACAGTGTGGTCGGGCAGCGTGTTGGGAACCCAGCCCTCGTTGAGGCCCCAGTTGCGCAGCTCGTTGTAGTAGGTGTCGAAGGCCGACGGCGAGAACGGCTCCATAACGGCGGGGAAGGGCGTCTCTGTATCCATCCCCTGGATGAAGGGGTAGAGGCGGGCGAAGCTGCCGC
Source organism: uncultured Anaerolineaceae bacterium (assembly GCA_964508745.1). Taxonomy (GTDB): domain Bacteria; phylum Chloroflexota; class Anaerolineae; order Aggregatilineales; family Phototrophicaceae; genus DAOTWC01. The sequence goes on from CAZDVL010000020.1 coordinate 15,305, forward strand.
CGGGCAGGTCGAAGTGGAACAGGCGGCTGTTCACCAGCATGGCGTCGCTGATGGCGCTGAGCGCCAGCACCAGCAGCAGCAGGCGCAGCGCGCGCACGCCGACCATGCGCAGGGCCGGGCGCGGCAGAACCGGCGCCCGCCGGCGCAGCACAAGCGCCGGGAACAGCAGCAGCGTGTCGAGGGCGACGGCGGCGGTCAGCAGCAGCCCCAGGCTCAGCGCCGCGTCCTGGAAGCTGCGGTAGCGCAGGTCCTCCAGCAGCCAGAACAGGCTGTTGTTGTGCAGCGTGGCGGCGCGGCGGTCGGCGGTGGCGGCCACGCTGTAGAGCAGCAGCAGCGCCCAGGGCAGCGCGGCGGCGAGCAGCGCGCGCAGCGTGCGCCGCCGGTCGAGCGCGTCGAAGGCCGCGTCCACGCGCAGCCAGGCGCGCGCCTGGCGCCAGAGCACGTCGAGCGCGACGCCGGCCAGCACGATCCACCACAGCGCGGCGATGGCGTGGGCGCGGCCCGTGAAGCGGAACTCTGCCAGCAGCGGCACGCTGCGGTACAGGTATTCGAGGACCGGCGTCTGGCCCGCGCCCCAGATGGTGAACAGCAGCGCCAGCCCGAAGGCGGTCCAGGCGGCGCGGCGGTGGCGGCGGTCGGGCGCTGCCGCGCTGAGCAGCGCCAGCGCCAGCCCGACAATGAACAGGAACGCCGCCGGGCCGATATATGAGTAATCCACGACCATGTACAGGCGGAAGGCGTTCCACTGTTCCCAGGGGACGAGGAAGTTGGCCAGCGCCTGCGGCATCTCGTAGCGCGCCTCCAGCAGCGGGTCGGCCTGGTGGATCACGAAGCCGCGCGTCGTCCACACCGGCAGGAACTGCACCAGGGCGAAGCCCAGCGCCAGCGCGCCGCCGACGGCGACGCGCCGCAGCCGGCCAGCGCGCAGCCGCCAGCGCCCGCCGGCGCGCTCGACGAGATACGGCAGGGCGACCGCGGCGCTGCTGACGAGCGTGTGCAGCGTGTAGTAGATGTTGCCGGCGAAGAACAGCAGCGCGAAGGCGGCGGCCATCAGCACCGGGGCGCGGCGGTCGTCGGTCTTCAGCGTCCAGTAGAGGCCGGCCAGCACCAGCGGCGGCCACGCCAGGCTGAGGCCAAGCTGGAAATGGCCGCCGGCGAACTTGCCCACCAGCCCGCCGCTGGCCATGTAGAGCGCGCCGACGGTCACGCGGGCGACCGCGCCCAGGCCCAGGGCCTTCGCCAGCGCCCAGGCGCTGTAGCCGGCGATCAGCAGCGTGACCATCACGCTCACTTTGCTGCCCTGGACGCCGCCGAGCAGCAGCACCGGCGCGCTCTGGAACGGGTTGAACAGGTAATTGAAGGCGTTGTTCAGCAGCGGCGTGCCGTTCGCCAGGTAGGGGTTCCAGCCGGGAACGTGGCCGTAGCGCTCCAGGCCGAGCTTGACCGGCAGCAGCACGCCGGCCAGGCGCTCGTGCTCCAGCGAGATCATCCGCTGGGTCGCGTCCAGGTGGTCAAGGTTGAGGGCGGCGCTGTCGCCGGTGAGCGACGAGAAAATGAGCGCGATGTACAGCAGGCCGAAGACGGCGACGGCGGCCAGCTCTGCCGCTGTTACCCAGCGGCGGCGGTGGGACGAAGGTGGGCGACTCATGGCGCTTCCGTAAGCGTGCGTTGTCCTCACCTATCGTATGAGGACCCGTCACAAAAGTAAACAAACGCTTCGGCAGCGGGCCGCGCGCGCGTGTGGGATGAAGTGGTTTATGTGGGAAAAACGTTATACGGAAAAACCATTTTCTAACCAAGTTGTACCCCTCTACTCGTTTACAAAGCCAGCGGGCCATGCTACAGTACCAACGAAAGCACACGCTCAATCTGCCGCCGCCCACGCGAACACGGTTTACAGAGAACCAGCCGCCCCCAGTTGTCTGATGGGGGTTGTGTGTCTATTTACTCTCTTGGAAAGAACGGGTGTTCCAGCGCCATGCACTGCCCGGCTTGCAGCAGCCCAGACTCGAAAGTGATCGCCACCGTGAGGGAAGCGGGGGGCGAGGTGCGCCGCCGCCGCGAGTGCAAGGGCTGCGGCGCGCGCTTCTCCACCGTCGAACGGGTGGAGACGGCGACGCCGCTGCTGGTGAAGCAAAGCGGCGACCGCGAGCAGTTCGACCGGGCGAAGCTGATTAACGGCATTCGCATGGCCTGCGCCAAGCGCGCGGTCCCGGCGGCGGCGATCAACGAAGTCGCCGACGACATCGAGGCGGCGCTGCGGCAGACCGGGGCCGACGAAGTGCCCAGCCGGACGGTGGGCGCGATGGTCGTGCGGCGGCTGCGCGACCTGGATGAAATTGCTTACATTCGCTACGCGCTGATCTACCTGGGGCTGGATAACCTGGAGAGCGTGCGCTGCGAGATTGACCGGATGCTGGCGATAGACGCCTGACCGGCGGACACGGGCCTGTCACAAACGGCATGGAGGCGATAGGACAGATGATGCAAGCGGAAGCGGCGCAAAAGAATGCTTTGCACGAGCTGGGCTTTAAGATTTTTCTGGACCGCTATGCACAAAAAGACATGACGCGCGCCTCGCTGGCGGTGGGCGACCTGGTGATTGTGGTCGTGGACGCCAAGACCGGCCAGCGCGAGATCGGCAGGGTCAGCGCGCTTGACCTGCCGACGGTGACGGTTGAGCTGCTGGACGGCGCGACGGTCACGCGCGACGTTGAGAACGTGGACAAGCCTATCGAGACCGACCCCGGCCAGATGATGGACCGGGTGGCGGCGGGCGTGGCGGCGGTTGAGAAGTCGGCCCGGCTGCGCAAGCAGTGGACCGCGAATTTTCGCTGGCTGCTGGAGGACTGGAAGTTTGTCCCCGCCGGGCGCATCCTGGCGGCGGCGGGCACGGAGCAATTACTAACATATTACAACTGCTATGTCATACCACACCCCCGCGACTCGCGCGGCGGAATCATTGAGACGCTGCTGCAAATGACCGAGATCATGTCGCGCGGCGGCGGCGTGGGCATCAACGTGTCCAGCCTGCGGCCCCGGCAGGCGTATGTGAAAGGCGTCAACGGGCGCTCCAGCGGGGCGGTGTCGTGGGGCGCGCTGTACAGCTTCGTCACCGGGTTGATCGAACAGGGCGGGAGCCGGAGGGGGGCTTTGATGCTCATCCTCAACGACTGGCATCCCGACGTGTTCGACTTTATCAACAGCAAGCGCACCGCCGGGCAGATCACCAACGCCAACATCAGCGTCGGCGTCAGCGACACGCTGATGGAAGCGGTCAAGGCGGACGGCGACTGGGACCTGGTGTTCCCGGACACCAGCTACGACGACTACGACGATGTCTGGGACGGCGACCTGGAGGCGTGGCGCGCAGCGGGCCGGCGCGTGATTACCTACCGCACGGTCAAGGCGCGCGCGGTGTGGGACGCGATTATCGAGAGCGCCTGGGCCAGCGCGGAGCCGGGCGTCTTTTTCCGCGACCGCTACAACAAAATGTCGAACAGCGCCTACTATGCGCCTATCATCGCTACCAATCCATGTGTTACGGGTGACACGCTGGTTGCAACCGAGGCTGGCTACACACCAGCGCGCGATCTGAAAGTGGGAATGTTTATCCGCACGCCCGCCGGGCTGAAGCCAATTGAGAAGGTCTACAACAACGGCGTGCAGCACATCTATCGTGTCGAATTTTCCGACGGCGGCCACCTGGAATGCACCGCAGACCACAAGCTGAAGGTTGTGCGCGACAAGAAATATGAGTGGGTGGCTGTCTCGGAACTGCGCCAGGGCGACAAGGTTCTGGTTGCGGCTAATGAAGCGTTTGGCGCGGCACGCGACCTGCCGGAAGAGGCCGTCCGGTATATCCAGAAACGCGGGCTGAACGTCTCCGCGCGCTATGACCGCGTGCTCGGTTTCCTGGCGGGCGCTGTTCTGGGCGATGGCACGCTGCGCCAGCTTCCCAACCGCAACAGCTACCAGAATGTGTGCAAAGTGGCTTTTGGCGCGGCAGAAAGCGAGTGGCTGGAGAGCTTCCGGCACACGCTGGGCGCGATCGGTATTCACTCGCACATTACCCACACAAAGAAGAACATCCCGCAGCCCGGCGGCGCGGCGCTGGTGCACCAATCTATCGCGCTGGACTGCTACAAGTTATCTACGCTGCTGATCAAGATCGGGATGCAGCCGAACGTCAGGGCCGCGCATAAGGCTGTGCCGCAGGCGTTCATGACACTGGACCGCGAGTTCCTGGCGGGGCTGCTCGACGGGCTGTTCTCGACCGATGGCAACGTGAACATGAAACGCGACAACCCGATGCTGCGCTTCAGCACCGCCTCATATGAGCTGGCGCAGCAGGTGCGTCTGCTGCTGCTCCAGTTCGGCATCCATGGCCGCATCTACACGGTGAAGCGCGACGAAGCCCTGACGTATGACGGGCGCTCAATGTACGGCACGGGCGTCAAGTACGATGTCGTGGTGATGAACGAAGGGGTTCAGCGTTTTTACAGTGAGATTGGCCTCAGCCACCCGCAGAAGGCGGCCCGGCTGAAGGATGTGGCCGAGAACTGGCACTGCATCGGCGGAAGCTGGACGGCAGCGGTGGTGTCCATTCAGGACACGGAGCGCGACGAAGAAGTTTTTGATGTCTACGAGCCGAACACGCTGACGTGGGTCACGAACGGCTATGTGTCGTTCGACTGCGGCGAACAGGGCCTCCCGGCGTGGGGCGTCTGCAACCTGGGCGCGATCAACCTGGCGCGCTTCTACGACGCCGACAAACACGACGTGGACTGGGAAATGCTGGACAAAACGGCGCGCTACGCCACGCGCTTCCTCGACAACATCATTGACACCACGCCGTACTTCTTCGCCGAGAACGAGGCGCAGCAGCTCAGCGAACGGCGCGTGGGCCTGAACAACATGGGCCTGGCGGAGCTGCTCATCCGGCTGGGCATTCGCTATGGCAGCGACGAGTCGGTGGCGTTCATTGACCGGCTGTACGCCTTCCTGATGCGCGCCATCTACGAGACTTCGATTGAGCTGGCGCAGGAAAAAGGGCCGTTCCCGCAGTTCGTGGCCGACAAATTCGTGCAGAGCGGCTTTATGCAGTCCATGCCGGCGGACATTCGCGAGCAGGTGCGGCAGCACGGCATCCGCAACGTCACGCTGACGACGCAGGCCCCCAACGGCACGATCGGCACGATGGTGAACACCTCGACGGGCATCGAACCGTTCTTTTCCTGGGTCTACTACCGCAAGAGCCGCCTGGGGCTGCACGAGGAACAGGTGCCGCTGGTGAAGGAATGGCGCGAGGCGCACCCCGGCGCCGCCGAACTGCCGGACTACTTCGTCACAGCGATGGACCTGACGCCCGATGAGCACGTCAGGGTGCAGGGCGCGATCCAGCGCTGGGTGGACAGCAGCATCAGCAAGACGGCCAACGTGCCCAACGAGTACACGGTCGAGCAGGTGAGCGACCTGTACTGGTACATGTACGAGCTGGGCTGCAAGGGCGGCACGATCTACCGCGACGGCAGCCGCAGCGAGCAGGTGCTGATGCTGAAAGAGGACGACAAACCGGGCGCGGGGGCGTCGGAGAACGGCAGCGGCAAGGTCGAGCAGGTGACGACGCCGCACAAGGTCTACCCGCGCCCGCGGCAGCTTTCAGGCGTCACAGTGAGCCGCAAGACGCCGTTCGGCACGGCCTACATCACCATGAACAGCGACGAGAACAACTGTCCCTTCGAGGTGTTCGTCACGGTGGGCAAGGCCGGCAGCGACCTGCAGGCCGACGCCGAGGGCCTGGGGCGGATGGTCTCGCTGCAACTGCGGACGACCGCGCCTCAGAACCGCATGGAGATGCTCAAGCTGATTATTGACCAGCTTTTGGGCATCGGCGGGGCGCGCTCGATGGGGCTGGGGGCGCAGCGCGTCACGTCGCTGCCGGACGTGGTGGCCGGCTCGCTGCTGGAGCATTACTTCCCGCCCGCCAGCGACCGCCAGCTCAAGCTGCCGATCAACGGCGACGCAGAGCAGCCGGCCCCGGCCAGCGCGCCTGAACAGCCGCACGGCGGCATCTATTCGGGGGCCGACCTGTGCCCGGAGTGCGGCACGGTCAGCCTGATCCGCGCGGAGGGCTGCCGCAAGTGCCTCACCTGCGGCTACAGTGAGTGCTAGGAAAGCTGGCTGACGGCGGCCAGCCCCAGCGATCAGCCAAGAGCAAAAGCAGAGCCGCCAGCGCCCGCCCCTGACCCGGCGGGCGCTGTTTTTAAGCCGATTCTTCCTGTTCAGCCGCGGGCGGGCGGGGCATAATGGCGGCTGCTGACGGCTGAGATGCAGGAAATGTTGTGCTGAAACACCTGGGTAGAATGCTGCGCGCGCCGCTGCGCTGGCTGTGGGCGCTGCGCCGCTGGCTGGCGCGGCTGCTGCTGCTGTGGCTGCTGCTGACGCTGCTGCTGGTGGGCGCGATCGTGGCCTATGGGCACGTTGACCGCGCGCAGACGGCTGACGTGATCGTGGTGCTGGGCGCGGGCCTCAACCACCGCGACCAGCCCGGCCCGGCGCTGACCCGCCGCGCCGACCACGCCGCCCAGCTTTACGCGGACGGCATCGCGCCGGCGGTGATCTGCACCGGCGGCGTCGGCAGCGGCCGGGCGCGCAGCGAGGCCGACGCCTGCGCCGAGCTGCTGCGCGCGCGCGGCGTGCCGGCGGCGGCTATCGCGCTGGAGGAAGAGAGCCGCAGCACCGAGGAAAACGCGCTCTACACGCGCGCCATCATGGACGCGCGCGGCTGGAAAACGGCGGTGGTGGTCAGCGACGGCTATCACCTGCTGCGCGCCGCGCTGATCTTCAGCCGCGAGGGCATCGCCCACACGACCAGCGCCGCCGCCAGCGGCCCGCCGCTGACGGGGCTGCTGGCGGCGCTGGGGCGCGAGGTGGCCGCCTTTCACTGGCTGCTGGTCAAAACCGTGCTGAACCTGCCCATCACCTACATTTCGCTGCTGTAAGGGCGGCGAACCGTAGCCCAGGCGTCAGCCAGGCGCATTATCCCACCTCTTAAGATTGGCCTTATAATCAGGGCAGACTGTGACACAAAATGAGGGGGTCTGGTATGTCCCGCTTCGCGTATGCGCTTGTCATTCTGCTGCTGGCGCTGGGAGCGCCGCCCGCGCTGGTCGCCCAGCAGGCGGAGGAAACGACGGCGATCCCGCTTCAGGTGACCGAGGTGCTGCCAGTGGACGGCAGCAGCGGTGTTGAGACCGACGCGGTCATCACGGCGATTTTCAACCATCCGGTGGTGCCGCTGGGCGTCGCCCAGGACGCGGCCAGCCTGCCCAGCCCGCTGACGCTGGACCCGCCCGCCGCCGGCAGCGGCGAGTGGCTGAACACCTCAATCTACGTGTTCCGGCCGGACCCGGCGCTGGCCGGCGGCACGGCCTACACCGTCACGGTGGCGGCGGGCCTGCAGGCGGCGGACGGCGCGACGCTGGACGAGCCGTTCACGTGGTCGTTCAGCACGGCCCCGCCGCAGGTGGCGGAGGTTGTGCCGACGGCCAGCGCCAGCGGCGTGCTGCTCAGCGCGCCGGTGCAGGTGGCGTTCAACCAGCCGATGGACCGCGCCTCGGCGGAGGCGGCGTTTTTCCTGCGCCCGCCGGGGCAGATGAGCGGCACGCTGGCCGGCGCGTTTAAATGGGCCGACGACAGCGCCGGCTTCGCCTTCACACCGGCGGCGGCCCTGGCGCTGGATGCGCTTTACAGCGCCGGCTTCGGCGACGGCGCGCGCGGGGCGGCCGGCGGCGCGCCGCTGGCGGACCTGCGCTGGGAGTTTATGACCATCCCGCTGCCGTCTGTGACCCAGACCGAGCCGTTTGACGGGCAGACCGATGTCTATCCCTGGGGCGGCTTTCGCATTTACTTCGCCTCGCCGATGGCGATTGACACGCTCAGCGAGCGCGTCGTCATCGAGCCGGAACCCTGGCGCGACCCGGACTATTACTATTCGGAATGGGACAACAGTTTTTCCGTGAATTTCCCCACCGAGCCAAGCACCGACTACACGATCACGCTGCTGCCGGGCATGGCCGACATTTACGGCAACACCATTGACCGGGAACTGACGGTGCGCTACACCACCGGCCCGCTTGACCCCGATGTGAACCTTCAGGTTCCCGGCCCGGTGGGCTTCTACAACGCCTACAACGACGACACACAGTTGTTCCTCAAGCACCGCAACGTCAGCCGGCTGGACCTGGGCCTGTACCGGGTGGACACCGGCGATTTTGTGCGCGCGCTGTTGAACGATTCGTATGACCCGGCGTATGGCTACAACCCGCCGCCAGACACGCTGCTGCGCAGTTGGCAGATCGCCTCTGACACGGCGCTGAACGAGACGCGCTACGAGCTGCTGGCGCTGAACGGCGGCGTGGACTGCCCTGGCGCGCTGGAGCCGCGCGTGAAAATCGGCGACTCGGCGGTTGTGACCACCGAGCCAGACCCGCTGCGCGCGCGCGCCACAGCGCCGGACGGCGAGATTCTCGACCTGCTGTACCGCGGCTACCGCCTGGAGATCACCGGCGGCCCGAACTGCATTGGCGACGCGCTGTGGTGGCAGGTGCGGCTGCGCAGCGGCGACAGCGCCTGGATCGCCGAGAGCGCCGGCGACGAATACTTCATTGACGTGCAGTCCGCCGGCGAGACGACGCCGGTTCAGGTGTCGCCGTCAGGCGGCGCGCTGCCGCCCGGCATCTACTTCCTGCAGGTGGCCGCGCCAGAGCTGGAGGCCGCCGATTACGAGCCGCGCCGGCACATGCTGGTGGTTTCGACCGCCAGCCTGACAGTGAAGGCCACGCTGGACGGGATGCTGGTGTGGGCCACCGACGCGCAAAGCGGCCAGCCGCTTGCCGGCGCGCCGATCACGGTCTACGGCATGGGCGCGGAGGCGCTGGCCGAGGGTGTCACCGACGCCGACGGCCTGCTGCGCCTGGAGCTGCCGCCGGCCGACAACAGCTACGAAACGCGGGTGGCCGTGCTGCAAACGGCAGAACACTTCGGCATGGCCTCGACGGACTGGACGAACGGCATCGAGCCGTACCAGTTCGGTATGAACTTCAACTACTACCCGGAGCGCTACCTGGTTTATCTCTACAGCGACCGGCCCATCTACCGCCCCGGCCAGCCGGTCTATTTCCGCGGCGTGGTGCGCCTGCGCGACGACGTGACCTACACGCCGCCCGACGCGGCCACCGTGCCGGTGACGATCAGCGACTCCGAGGGCGACATCATCTACAGCGAGGAGCTGCCGCTGACGGACTTCGGCACGTTCAGCGGCGTGTTCGAGATCGCGGACGACGCGCGCCTGGGTTACTACAACCTGAGCGTGCAGATGCCGGACGAGCGCGAATACACCGGCGGGGCCAACCTCAGCTTTGGCGTGGCCGAATACCGCGTGCCAGAGTTCCAGGTGAACGTCACGCCGGACCGGGACGCGGTCGTGCAGGGCGAGACGATCAGCGTGCTGGTGGAAAGCGCCTACTTCTTCGGCGGCAGCGTCTCTGACGCCAGCGTGGAATACGGCGTGCAGGCCGCGCCCTACTACTTCAGCTATGACGGGCCGGGCTACTACGATTTCACCGACTTCGACTATGACGCCGGCCCGCCGGAGCTGTACGGCTTCTACGGCCAGGAGATCGCCAGCGGCAGCGGCACGACCGACGCCGCGGGCCGCTTCCTGATCGAAGTGCCGGCGGACCTGAAGGACAGCGGGCAGAGCCTGGTGTACACCGTCGAGGCGACGGTGCGCGACGAAAGCGGCCTGACCGTCTCCGGGCGGGCCGAGGTGGTCGTCCACAAGGGGCTGGTGTACGTCGGCGCGCGGCCCACAAGCTATGTCGGCACGGCGGGCAGCGCGGCGGAGGTCGAGATCATCGCCGTTGACTGGGACAGCGCCCCGGCGGCAGGCCAGGCCGTTGACGTGGCCGTGGTGGAGCGGCGCTGGTTCAGCGTGCAGGAACAGGACGAGGCCGGGCGCACCACCTGGACGTGGGATGTCGAGGAACTGCCAGTCACGACCGGCAGCGTCACGACCGGCGCCAACGGCCGGGCGACGTTCACGTTCACGCCGGCCAACGGCGGCATCTTCAAGGTGAAGGTCAGCGCGCGCGACACGCGCGGCAACCCGGTCAACGCGGCGACGACGCTGTGGGTGGCCGGCGAGGAATATGTGTCGTGGCGGCAGCAGAACAGCAACCGCGTTGACCTGATCGCCGACGGCACGGATTACGCGGTGGGCGACACCGCCGAGATTCTGATCACGTCGCCCTTCCAGGGGGCGGTCGAGGCGCTGGTGACGGTCGAGCGCGGCGGCGTGCTGCTGGCCGAGCGCGTCACGCTGGCGAGCAACTCGTATGTCTACAAACTGCCGATCACGGCGGACTTCGCGCCGAACGTGTTCGTGACGGTGCTGCTGGTCAAGGGCGTGGACG
>CAZDVL010000021.1:0-2099 GCA_964508745.1 uncultured Anaerolineaceae bacterium
CAGGCGACGCGCGGCATCATCGTTGAGCCGCAGACGCTGCTCGACATCCGCCAGACGCTGCGCCGCGCCACCAGCCTGCGCCGGACGCTGGGGCGCATGACCAGCCTGTACCCGCTGCTGGCGGAACTGGTGGACGAGGCTGAAGAATGTGCCGCGCTGCAGGATGAAATTGGCAGGGTGCTGAGCGAGAACGGCGAGATTCTCGACAACGCCAGCCCGCGGCTGGCCGTGATCCGGCGCGACCTGAAAGTCAGCTACGACAAGCTGATGTCGCGCCTGAACCGCATCATCACCAGCAGCGGCAACGCGCCCTATCTGCAGGAAGCGCTGATCACCACGCGCAACGGGCGCTATGTGGTTCCACTCAAGGCGGAGTTCAAGGGGCGCATCCCCGGCATCGTTCACGATATGTCGTCCAGCGGGGCAACTATTTTCATCGAGCCGCTGGCGACGGTTGAGATCAACAACGAGTGGCGCGAGCTTCAGCTTGAGGAGGAGAAGGAGATTCGCCGCATCCTGCAGGCGCTGACCGAGCGCGTTGGCGAGGAGAGCGAGCGCATCGTGCGCACGGTCGAGGTGCTGGCGTACCTGGATCTGGTGCTGGCGAAGGCGCGCTACGCGGATGACAGCCGGGCCGTTGAGCCGAAGCTGGTCCCTTTCCAGAGGCGGCCTGACAAACCGCTGCACCCCGGCAGCACCATCAACATACAGGGCGCGCGCCACCCGCTGCTGACGGGCAGCGTGGTGCCGATTGATGTGGAGCTGGACGCCGACACCTGGGTGCTGGTGATTACCGGCCCCAACACCGGCGGCAAGACAGTCTCGCTGAAAACGGTGGGCCTGATGTGCCTGATGGCGCAGTGTGGGCTGCACCTGCCCGCTGAGGCGGCCGCGCTGACGGTGTTTCAGGGCGTCTACGCAGACATTGGCGATGAACAGAGCATTGAGCAGTCGCTGAGCACCTTCTCGTCGCACATGACGAACACCATTCAGATTCTGCGCGAGGCGACTGACCGCTCGCTGGTGCTGCTGGACGAGGTGGGCGCGGGGACTGACCCGGCGGAAGGGGCGGCGCTGGCGCGGGCGCTGCTGTCGCAGCTTCTGCGGCGCGGCGTGACCACGGTCGTGACCACGCACCACCCTGAGCTGAAAATTTACGGCGTGGAAACGCCGGGCGTGCGCAACGCCAGCGTTGAGTTTGACCTGGAAACGCTGCGCCCCACGTACCGGCTGATCGTCGGCCTGCCGGGGCGCTCGAACGCGCTGGCGATCGCCGCGCGGCTGGGGCTGGACCCGGACATCATCGAGGAAGCGCGCGGCATGGTGGCGACCGAGGACCTGGTCGCCGACGACCTGCTGGACGAGATTCAGCGCACGCGCGAGGACATCCGCCGCCGCCACGCCGCGGTCAGCGCCGCCCAGGACGATGCGGAAACCCGGCGCGCCGAGCTTGAAGCGCGGCTGGACAAGATCGAGGATGAACGCCGCGACATCATCGCCAGCGCCCGCCGGCAGGCCGAGGGCGAGCTGGCGTCGTTCCAGCGCGAGATCAAACGGCTGCGCGGCGAGATGCGGCTGGCCTCGCTGCCGCTGGAGGCGCTGCGCGAGGCAGAAAGCGCCGCCGCGCGGCTGAACAACACGGTGCAGGCCGCGGTTGAGAACGCGGTTGAGATGCCGGACAACGGCGGCTGGACGCCGCGCCTGGGCGACACCGTGTGGCTGCGCACGCTGAACGCTGAGGGCGTGATTACCGAGCTGGACCAGAGCGACGCGCTGGTGCAGGTCGGGTCGCTGCGGGTGCGTGCCGGCCTGGACGAGCTGCAGCATCGCAGCCGCAGCGAGAAGCGCGAGATGAAGCGCGGCCACAAGCGCGAGTACGAGAAATCGCCGGACCCGGTCGTGCCCAGGGGTAAAATGCCGGGGCTGGAGCTGGACCTGCGCGGCGAGCGCGTCGAGGATGCGCTGGCCCGGCTGGAAACGTACCTGGACGCCGCGTACACCTCAGGGCTGCCTTTCGCGCGGATTATTCACGGCAAGGGAACGGGCGCGCTGAAAAAGGCCGTGCGCGAGCGCGTTGAAGGCCACCCGCTGGTGAGCAA
>CAZDVL010000021.1:2199-24793 GCA_964508745.1 uncultured Anaerolineaceae bacterium
CTGCCCAACGAAGGCGGCGGCGGTGTGACGGTCATTCACATGGTGCCGCTGACGTGACAGCTTACAGTCGGCAGTGGTCAGCTTACAGCTTAAAACCGCTGCCGGTTATAGGACGACGGCTTACAGGCTGGCGGGGATTTCAGGCAGCAGGGCCGCGCTGCCGGCGATGATGCGCACGCTGGCGTGCGGCGTTTGCACAGTGTAGAGGTTGGCGGCGGCGGTCACGGCGGCGTAGGCGTCCGGGAACTGAAGCACCGCCTCGCCGATGATGCCGGCGGAGAGCATGAGCGCGACGCAGGCGTCGTGCGGCGCCAGGTGGAAGTCGGCGCTTTCCCAGCCCATCGGCCCCTCAAAGTAGGCGACGTCAGAAAACAGCAGGAAGAAGGCGGGGACGGTCTGATAGGGCTTGAAGGCGCTCAGGTAGAGGCGCGACAGGCCGCTGAAATAGCGGTAAACCTGGCAGCGGTAAAGCTGGGGCGACGGGATGGCGAAAGCTGGCGTCGTGGTCACACCTGCTGGCCCGCGTCGTGCGAGTCGCCATCCAGCGTGCTGCGGATGATCTCCAGCAGTTCGCTGACATCAAACGGCTTCATAACGTAGTTCACAACGTTGGTTTCCGACCCCTGTTCATGGTCAGCGCGCTCAGCGTGGGCGCTGATAAAAATCAGCGGGATGTGGGCGGTGGCCGACCGGGCGCGCAGCGTGCGCGCCATTTCAAAGCCGTCAGTGTCGGGCAGCATAACGTCGCACAGGATCAGATCGGGCGGGTTGGACTCGATCAGTTTCAGCCCTTCGCCGCCGCTGCGCGCCCCGACCGGCGCGTAATTTTCGTACTCCAGCACCTCGATCAGGTTGAGCAGCATGATGCTGTCATCTTCGATGACCACGATTTGCGCCATAGAACAGGGCACAGCATCTGAACCGCGCGCTGTGCAGCTTCCTTTCGACCAGAACAAGCCTGAACGGCGCTCAGGCGAGGGTGAATCCACACCTTTTTAGTATACACATGTTTGAGAAATTTATAACCCGGCCACCTGACCAGGACAGCGCAGGAACAAAAAAGGGGCGGCCCACTGAGCCGCCCCTCACAGGTTAGCTGCTGGTTGCTATTCGGCGGCCAGCGTCAGGGTGAAGCGCGCCAGGGCGATGTTGTTTTCGGCGTCGTAGGCGCTGGTGATCGTGCCGCTGTGGATCAGGTTCAGCAGGGCGTTCAGGTTGGCCAGGTCCGCTTCCTCGCCCGGGCCGGACAAAAATCCCCTGGCCAGATCGGCCAGCGGCAGCAGGCCCTCGGTGTTGAGCCAGGCAAAGGCGCTGGCGTTGGGCAGCATGTGGGCCTGGGCCGCCTGGAATCTGGCGTTAGACGGCAGGCCGCCGTCAGCGGCGAAGATGGCGCTGACCGCGCCGCGCGTGCCCAGGGCGAACACGCTGTCGTTCGCGCCCAGCAGCAGTTCGACCGGCCAGGACAGCTTTCTGGTGACCAGCGTGACGACGGTAACAGGAGTCCCGTTCAATTCCTCGCTCGTCACGGTGACCTCGCCAGTCGGCCGGCCGGGTCCTTTGCTCATGGACGTGTTCGCCAGCTCAGCAAGCTGGTTGAGCGCCTGCGTGAACCCTTCGACGGCGGCCTGCGCTTTCGCCGGGTCGGTGGCTTCGATGCCGAGGCCCAGCTCGAACGGGAAGGTTTTCAGCAGGGCCATTGAGTCGCTGGCGTCCAGATTCGGGTTAAAGCTGATGAAAGCAACGAAGTCACCGTCCAGCCAGGACAGCACGTCCTCGCTGAAGTCGAGATCGGTGAACGTTGTGAACAGTTTGTTGATCTCCAGCAGTTGTTCCTGGATCTGTGCGCGCGCAGCCTCAATTTCGTCAGCGTCCACGCCGGGTTGGGCCGCCAGAGACTCGAACAGCAGGCTGTAACTGCCGGCGGCGGCCTCAAGCTGCCCCTTCAGATCGGTCCCGTGCAGCGCCAGCGGCGTGCCCGCCGGGATGTGGGCGGCGAAGGCGGGGTCCAGCGGGCCGGGCAGGGCGACCATTGCAGGCATGCTGGCCGGGTCCAGCGCCTGGGCGATGTCGAAGGTCAGCGTGCTGTCGCCGAGAATCGTGAAGCCGAACACCTGCGGGCCAAGGGCCGCCATGTTGATGCCCATGCTCGCCAGCGCGCCCATGCTCGCGGCTGCCTCGGAGTCCATCGCGGCGGCCATGTTGAGCATGTCGGCAATCATGTCAGCGTAGACGGTCACGCTGTAGTCGCTGGCCGGCAGCCAGCCCAGCGCCGCGCTGAACTCAGGCTGATCCAGCAGGTTGGGGCTTTGCAGGCCGCTGGCAGCGACCAGGCTGGTGTCGGTGTTGGCGCTGAACAGCAGCACATCGTCGCGCACGATGATGAGGTCGGCCTCGTTGAGTGAGGCGGGCATCGCCCTTTTGCCAACGACCAGCAGCGTGTAGCCGTCGCCGGTCGTCTGGAAGAAGGGTGTGCGATCCTGGTTCAGGGCGTTGATCACAAAGTCGAGTGCGGCAGCCTGGTCCCTGATGCTGATGGCGATGAGCGCAGGGGTATCATCGTCGTTGGCGCTGCTGCTGTCGAAGGCTTTCTCGAACGAAAGCACGCCGACCGAAACGGTGTCGCCCAGCCATGAGCGCACCGTCGTCTGGAAATCGCCGTCCGGGTAAAGCTGCTGGACCATCTCGTCCAGCGCTTCCTGCAGGGATTGATCCATATCTGCGTTGGGGAAACGCGCCGCGATGGTTTCGGCCAGCCCGTTGATAGTGGCCAGGAAGTCGTCGTCGGTGCGGACGCTGATGAGCAGGGGCGTGCTGGCCGGGAAGTAGCGCGCCAGCGCGTTGAGGTCTGCCGGTGACGCGGCCAGCGCGGGGAGGGCGCTCATGACAACGAAAGCCGTCAGGATAAGGAACAGAAGCCGTTTCTTCATGAGATTCCTTTCTGAAGCGAACAGAAGTGACCGTAAATGCCGGTGGCATACGATCAGTTACAGTATACGCGCTACCCCGCGCAGGGTTGCATGAAAAATGAAAAATTTCACAAAACAGAACGTTTCCGAACAAAACACTTATACTTTACGGACGCGGCCTGGGCTATCATGAAAGTTGTGAACGACACGTTTGGTCATCCTCTCGCGGGCGCTGTTCGCCCGGCGCGCTGGCTGCTGCTGGCGGTGGCGGGCGTGCTTGGCGCGCTGCTGGTGGCCGCCCGGCTGCGCCGCGCCGCGCCCGCTGACGGCCCCGCGTTGCCCGCTGGCCCAGCCGGCCAGATGTCTGTTCCCGCGCCGGCAGGGGGCGCCGGCGGCCGTGAGGACGCGCTGCCGCCCTTGCAGCGCGACCTTCGGGCGCTGCGCGCTGCGCTGGCCAGGTTGTGGGCGCGGCGGGCGCTGCGCTGGGCGCTGTTCGCGGGCGCGCTGGCGGCCTTCACGTGGCTGCTGCTGACGCTGGAACGCCCGTTTTCAACGCTGCTGCTGGCCGGGGCGCTGGTGGTTCCGGCGGCGGCGGGCGTCTACGCTGGCCTGCGCTGGACAGGCAGCGCGCTGCGACACAGCGCGCTGACACGCGCCCTGCAGATCCGCAGCGGCCCACTGGCGCATGTGCTGGGCGCGGGCGCCGTCACGCTGACGTACATCGGTGTGCAGTTTTTGCGTCCGGCCGGCGGGGCGCCGCTGCCGGAGGCGGCGCTGGCGCTGCTGCTGACCGCCGGACTGATGCTGGGGGCCGCGCTGCGGCTGGCGCAGGGGATGGCGTGTGAGCCGGCGCTGGCGCTTCCGGCGGCGACACACGCGCCAGCGGCCATGATGCGCGCGCACCGGGCGCTGTTCGGCGGCGGGCTGGCGCTGCTGGCGCTGCTGGCGCTGGCCAACGGGCCGCTGGTGCGCGGCGGCTACCAGGCGCCGTTTTCGGCGCATGTACAGTTCGCGCTGCTGGGCCTGGGCATGGCTGGCGTGGTGCTGGGCCTGGGCGGCGGGCGGCTGCTGCCGCGTCTGCGCGGGATTGGCGGCTGGGAATGGGCGGCGCTGGCGCTGATCACGCTGGCGGCGCTGGCGCTGCGTTTCTGGGAGCTGGAAACCAGCGTGCGTCTGTTTGTGGACGAGCTTAATTTTGCCACGCCGGCGCGCGCTTTTCAGGACATTGACAACATCGCGCTGCTGGTCCCGTTCAGCGGGGTGGCCGCTTTCCCGTTTATCTTCCCGTACTGGCAGGCGATCAGCGTGGAGTGGTTCGGGCAGACGTTCACCGGGCTGCGCGGGGCCAGCGCGATTGTCGGCGCGCTGACGATTCCGGCGGTGTACCTGCTGGGGCGGTCGCTGTTCGACCGCAAGGTGGCGCTGGCGGCGGCGGTGCTGCTGGCGACCCTGCCGCCGCACCTGCATTTCAGCCGCGTCGGCATGAACAACATCGCTGACCCCCTGTTCGCCACGCTGGGGTTTGCGTTTCTGGCGCGCGGCATCGCGCAGGGGCGGCGGGCTGAATACGCTGCCGGGGGCGCGTTCCTGGGGCTGACGCACTATTTCTACGAGGGCGGCAGGCTGCTGTACTGGCCGCTGGCCGCTGTCTGGCTGGTGGGGCTGGCGCTGCTGTGGCGCCCGCGCCTGCGCGGGTCGCATCTGCTGGTGGCGCTGCTGGCGGCGCTGATTGTGGCCGCGCCGATCTACACAACGCTGTGGAGCGCCGAGCGCCCGCTGGCGGCGCGCGCCACCGAGAACGCCACCGCGCTGAGCCTGGAGTACTGGCGCGGCGTGTTCGACCAGGGCGCGGTGGGCGTGGTCAAACACGCGCGCGACCGAATAGTTGAGCCGTTTCTGATCTACATTCAGCTTGCCGAGCGCAGTCTGTTCTACGGGGGCAGCACGCCGCTGCTGCTGACGCTGGTTTCGCCGCTGGCGCTGCTGGGCGCGTTCGCCGCTGTGCGTCGCCCGCGCGCGCCGGGCAGCCTGCTGCTGCTGCTGTGGGTCGTTATGGCGTCGCTGGGCAACAGCCTGTTGGTCGAGAACATGCACTCGCCGCGCTATGCCGTTGTGTTTCCGGCGCTGGCGCTGCTGGCGGCGGCGGGGCTGCGGCACGCGCTGGCGCTGATGCTGCCGGAGGCCGGTGCGCCGCGCCGGGGGTGGGCGCGGCCGCAGTGGATTGCGCTGGCGGCCGTGACGCTGGCGCTGGGGGTGTATCAGGCGGATTATTATTTCAACCAGCACATCCCGGTCTATAATCAGCAGCTTCGCGACAGCAAGCCGCACCGCGACCCGCAGGACGCGGTGCTGCGCTCGCTGAATTTTCCGCCGGGCACGCAGGTGCACATCATCAGCCGGGTGGAGGCGGACGGTGGCTATACGCAGGGCTTCGCCGGCTTCTTCCGCGAGGACCTGGCGGTGCATGTGCTGGCGGCCGCGGATTTCGACGCGGGCTACATCGCGCGGCTGGCGCGCGGGGTGGACCACGCTTTTTACCTGGAGCCGGAGCTGGACAGCGTGCTGGCATGCCTGAAGCAGCATTTCTACCTGCGTCCGCCGCAGGCCAGCCCTTACGCTGACATGCGCGCCAAAGACCAGTTTGCGCTGTACTACGCGCCGTACATCCCCGGTTATTCGGAAACGCTGCTGCCGGCGCCAGAGCCGCAGGGCTGCCCTTACGCCAGCCCGCCGCAAAGCCCATGATGCGCGCGCGCCGCCTGACGCTGGCCGCTGTGGCCGGCGCGGTGTGTCTGCTGGCGCTGGCGGAGATCAACGGCGAGGCGCTGGGGCTGACGTTTTTGCACGGCGCGTCGAACGGTGTGCAGGCGGCGCTGCTGATCGCCGGGGCGGGGCTGCTGGCGTGGGGGCTGGGCGGGCCGCGGCCAGCGCGCCGGCGTGCGCTCAACCCTGACCTGTGGCCGCTGACGATTGTGACGCTGGCGGCGTTCGCGCTGCGCGTCATCAACCTGGAGCACGCCGTTCATTTTTATGTGGACGAGGGCAACTTTGTCGAGGGCGTGCTCAGGCTGTGGGCCGAGCCGCACATCAAGCTGCTGGGGCCGTTTAACTGGGTCGCGGCTTTCACCTGGGCCTATCCCTACATGCAGTACGTGTCGGTTAGCATCTTCGGGCCGAATCTGCTGGCGCTGCGCCTGGTCAGCGCGGCCCTGGGCACGCTGACGATCCCGGCGGTCTACCTGCTGGGCCGGGCGCTGTTCGACCGGCGCGCGGCGCTGCTGGCGGCGCTGCTGCTGACGGTGTACCCGCCGCATCTGCACTTCAGCCGGCTGGGGCTGAACAACATCGCTGACCCGCTGCTGGGGACGCTGGCGCTGGCCTTCCTCACGCGCGGCCTGAAGGGCGGCGCGCGGCGCGATTTCGCGCTGGCGGGCGTTTTCCTGGGGCTGACGCAGTATTTCTACGAGGGCGGGCGGCTGCTGTTCCCGGCGCTGGCGCTGGCCTGGGCGGGCATCGGGCTGATGGCGTGGCGGACGCGGGCGCGCGGCCTGCTGCTGACGCTGCTGGCGGCGCTGCTGGTGGCCGCGCCGGTGTATTTCACGCTGGCGGCCTGGCAGATGCCGCTGGCGGCGCGCCTGAGCCGGCAGGCGCTCCCGGCGGAGTACTGGCCGGCGCTGCTGCTCTCTGGCGGCGACTCTGGCATGCTGGCGGCCTACCTGCGCCAGCAGCTCGCGCCGCCGCTGCTGCACATCGTCAGCCTGCCCGACCAGAGCGCGTTTTACTATGGCGGCGACACGGCGCTGGTGCTGCCGCCGCTGCTGCCGCTGCTGCTGCTGGGGGTGATAGCGGCGCTGCGGCGGCCGGCGGCCGGCGTCCTGCTGCTGCTGTGGGTCGCGCTGGCGGCGCTGGGCAACAGCCTGCTGAAGGATAACGTGTGGAGCGCGCGCTACGTGGTGATTTTCCCGCCGCTGGCGCTGCTGCTGGGCGTGGGGCTGGCGGCGGCGCTGGGCCTGCTGGAGCGCATCCCCGCCTGGCGGCGGCGGGCGGCGGCCCCGGCGCTGCTGGTGGCGCTGGTGTGCGCGGCGCAGGCCGCGTACTATTTCGGGCCGCACCTGGCGCTGTACAACCGTCAGATCAGGCCGGAGCACGACCAGCAGGACGTGATGTTCCGCGCCCGCGACTTTCCGCCGGGCACGCAGATTTACATCGTTACGGACGATGAGATCGTGTGGCCGCCGCTGCTGGTCTTTCTCAGCCGCTTCTGGGGCATTGACCGTGAGGCTGACCTGCACATTCTGACGCCGGACGAGTTCGCGGCGCTGCCGCCGCTGGCCGGCCTGTGGCAGGGGACAAATCACGCTTTCTTTATTCAGGCGGAGGATGGCGCGGCGCGCAGCCGGCTGCACTTTGAGCTGGGGCTGGCGGTGGGCCAGCCCAGCCCGTATAACGTCCCGCTGGAGAAGCAGTTCCTGCTGTTCTATTACGCGCCGCCCCGGCGGGTGGCCTGAGGGCGCGGGCCGCCGGGGGCGCCCCCGGCCCCTGAGCGTTCAGGGGCCGGAAATGAGGGCCGCCGCGTTACAGGATGGCCGGCGGCGCCGGTGGGGCAGGCGGTTCGGGCGGCTCCGGCGGGGCGGGCGGTTCGGGCGCGCGCCCGCCGCGATGTTCCGGCGCCTTGCTGACGTTGAAGCGGTGCAGATCAGCGCCGGGCTGGTAGGGCGAGCCGTCGGGCAGGATGGCGCCAGAGAGGTCGGCGTCGCGCAGGTTAGTCCCGCGCAGGTTGGCGTCGCGCAGATCAGCGTCCGTCAGATCGGCGTCGCGCAGCGACGTGTTGCGCAGGTTGGCGCCGCGCAGCTGCGCGCCGGTCAGGTCGGCGCTGCGCAGGTTGGCCTGCTCCAGGTTGGCGGCGTCCAGGTTGGCGCCAACCAACTGCGCATCCTCCAGATTGGCATCGCGCAGGATCGCGCCGCTGAGGTTGGAGCCGGACAGGTCGGCGTCCTCCAGGTTGGCGCGCTCCAGGTTGGCGGCAGAGAGGTTGGCGTTCACCAGCAGCGCGTCCTCCAGGTTGGCGTCGCGGATCACGGCGCCGGCCAGGTTGGCTTTGGTGATGTCGGCGCTGTCGAGGTCGGCGCGCTCCAGGTTGGCCCCGCTGAAGTTGACTTTGACGAGCTGGCAGCCGCTGAACTCAGTGTCGCGCAGGACCGCGCCGCTGAAGTTGGCCCCGGTCAGGTCCTGGCTTCCGAAGCGGCGGCCGGTCAGGTCCTGGCCGGAGAAATCGGCCCCGACCAGGTCTTCCTCGTCGCTGAGGACGACACGGCGTTTGAGTTTACCGCCGCGTTTGCGGCGTTCATCGTCGTCGAGGTTGATCTCGATATCAATGTCGGCCATCGCGCGGCGCAGCGATTCGCGGGTCTGCGCCAGGATGCGGTCGCTGAGCGAGCGCGTGACATCTTTGAGCTGCTCGATTTCCGTGGCCCAACTGCCGCCTGAGGCGGGCACGCCGCGTATCTGGCCTTTCAGGTACTCGATGAGCTGGGTGGCGGCCAGCCGGACGGCGGCGACCTTTTCCTGGTCGCTGGCGGTGTCAGGGTAGTCGAGCGCCAGCGCCTCCGTGACATAGGCGTCGTCGGGCAGCAGCGCGGCGATTTTGGTGTGCAGGCTGCGGTAGCTGCGGGCGGCCATCTCAGCGGTTCCCTGATAGGTGCCGCTGTCGAGCGCCTCGCGCGCTGAGCGTGCGAGCGATTCCAGCGTGGGCAGCAGCCGGCGGATCTGGTTGACAAGCTGTTCGTCCATCATGGTTACGTTACACTCCGTTTTGTGTAGGCCGGCGGCGCCGGCTGCCTCCCAAATTCACCCACCGTCGCGCAGGCCGGTTTCGATAGCGTGGACCGTTTCCGGCCGCAGCAGCCGGCGCAGCGTCTTTTTGGCGTGGAACAAGCGGGATTTTACGGTGCCGATGTTGGTGCCTAACACTTCAGCGATCTCGGCATAGGACAGTTCTTCCTCAGCAAACAGGATCAGGGCCTGGCGCTGCGGCTCTGGCAGGCGGTCCATCGCGTCGCGCACCTCAAGCTGGAGCATCAGCCAGTGGGCGGCGTCGTCGGGCTGGCTGCCGGGCGCTTCCAGCGCCGCGACTGTGCCGCCATCCTCAGCCGGTTCGTCGTCAATGGGCACCGTTTCGTAGCGGCCCTGGCGGCGCAGCTCGTCGTAGCAGCGGTTGCGCACCATCCGAAAGACGTAAGGCCGCACGCCGCGCGCCGGGTCTACCCGGTTGAGATGCTGGAACAGGGCCACAAACACATCCTGTACGATATCGTCTTCCGCCCAGCTTTGCCCGATCAGGCGGCGCGCAAACCGGCGAACCGGCGCTTCCAGCTTGAGCACGAGCGCACCATAGGCCATATCGTCGCCCGCCTGTGCGCGGGCCAGCAGCTCGTCCTCGCTCAGGTGGGTCAGGTCGTGCGCTGCGGGTGGGACGGTGCGCTGCGGCTCTGGCGCAATCACGGTGCGCGTTCCTTCCTGTTCACCCCTTACTACGGGCCTGGCGTAAACGGTGTTCAATATTCGCGGCGACCTGCCGCGCGCACATTATATTTGCCTTATGGATTTCTTAACAATCGTCGTTTACACTACAGACTTCCGGCCCGTGCCGGTTGATATGCCGGTGAGGACAGGTGATCGTGACCCGCAAACTGGATCAGATTCTTGTGGTGGATGTCGAAGCGACCTGCTGGTCGGGCGCGCCGCCGGACGGCGAAGCAAGCGAAATTATCCAGATCGGCATCTGCACGCTGGATGTCCTGACCGGCGAGCGCCTGAAAAAGCGCAGCATCCTGGTCAAGCCGGAACAGTCGAAGGTGAGCGAGTTCTGCACCCAGCTTACCGGCCTGACGAAGAAGCAGGTGAACAAGAATGGCATAACGTTCGCGAAGGCGTGCGCTGTGCTGGAGCGCGAGTTTGTGTCGCGCAAGCGCATCTGGGCCAGCTATGGCGACTATGACCGCACGATTTTTCAGCGCCAATGCGGGGCGCGCGGCGTCGAATATCCCTTTAGCGCCGGCCACATCAACGTCAAGAGCCTGTTCGCGCTGTTTTACGCGCTGCCGTATGAAGTGGGCATGACGCGCGCGCTGGAGATGCTGGGGCACGAGCTGGAAGGCACGCAGCACCGGGGCGATGACGACGCCTGGAATATCGCGGGAATCTTCTCGGCGCTGCTGCTGCGCCAGCGCGCCTGACGCGGCCTTCCTTTAGCCACCGCCGCGCGCCCGCGCGGTATACTGGCTGTAAGCAGCCCGGACGTAACGAAAGGACGCGGCGGATGCCTTACCTGATTGACGGCCACAACCTGATCGGCCAGATGCCCGACATCGCGCTGGACGACCCGAACGATGAGGCGATGCTGGTGCAGAAGCTGATCGCGTTTAACGCCCGCACAAACAAAAAATGTGTGGTCGTGTTCGATTATGGCGTGCCCGGCGGCATGTCGCGCATGTCGACCCGACAGGTGCAGGTGGTGTTCGCGCCGGCGAAATCCAGCGCGGATTTTGTCATGATTGAGCGCATTGGCCGCGCGGCCGATAAGACACAGTGGACGGTCGTGTCGTCGGACCGCGACGTGCTGGCGGCGGCGCGCCGCAACCGCATGGCGGTGCTGAACTCAGCGGACTTCGCGGCCCTGCTGGAAAGGCCGCAGCCGGCGGCCGCGCCGGCGGAGCCTGACCCCGGAGAGGCCGCCGACGTGCGGATGTCGCCGGATGATGTGGACGACTGGCTGGCGTTTTTTGACCGGGGCGGGCAGCGTAAATAAGGTTTACGCCGGCGGCCGCTGGTGGTATACTGTCATTTGCAGACGGGGCGTAGCGCAGTCCGGTTAGCGCGCACGCTTTGGGAGCGTGAGGTCCCCGGTTCGAATCCGGGCGCCCCGACCTCGACCGCGCGGGCATGGTGTAGTGGTAACATAAAACCCTTCCAAGGTTCAGTCACGGGTTCGAATCCCGTTGCCCGCTTGTCCATCACCAGGGCCTATAGCTCAACGGCAGAGCACGCGGCTCATAACCGCTTGGTTGCAGGTTCGAATCCTGCTAGGCCCAACCCCCGCACCCCGCACCTGCTGCCCACGGCCCGGCCAGTTTCTCAGACACTGATTTTAGAATAGAGACGCCTGGCGGATTCCTGTTTTCGCTTTTGTGGAATTTAAGGCTTCTTGACTGTATATCCTGCCCAATCCTATAATGTAAGTAACGTTCTTTTACGGAAATTAGAGGACTTCCAATGGCACAGACAAAACCAAAATACGCCTTTTTTAAAGGGAAGGTCGTCCCCTTTGAACAGGCCACTGTCAGCGTGATGACGCACGCGCTGAACTACGGAACCGGCGTCTTTGGCGGGATGCGCGGCTACTGGAACGCCGAAGAGGAACAGTTGTTTGTGTTCCGCCCGCTGGACCACTTCGAGCGCTTTTTACAGTCGGCGGCGCTGCTGCGCATGACGTTCGACTATACGCCAGAGGACCTGCTGAGCGCCCTGCGCGAGGTGCTGCAGGCCGAGAACTACCGCGAGAACTGTTACATTCGCCCGCTGGCCTACAAGTCGTCGGAGGTGATCGGCGTTCGCCTGCACGACCTGGAGTGTGACATCACGATTTTCGCGCTGCCGTTCGGCAGCTATCTCAAGGACGACGACGAGGGCGCGCACGTCGGCTTTTCGGCCTGGCGGCGTATTGATGACAACGCCATTCCGGCGCGCGGGAAGATCGCTGGCGCTTATGCGAACTCGGCGCTCATCAAAACGGACGCCATGCTGGCCGGCTACGACGAGGCCCTGGTGCTGAACAACGACGGGCACGTGTCGGAGGCCAGCGCCGCCAACCTGTTCATCGTGCGCAAGGGCACGGTGATTACGCCGCCGGTTTCGGCCAATATCCTGGAAGGCATCGTGCGCCGCTCGCTGATGCACTTCATGCGCGAGGACCTGAACCTTGAGGTTGTCGAACGCGAGATTGACCGCACCGAGGTGTACCTCGCCGACGAAATTTTCCTGTGCGGCACCGGCGTTCAGCTTACCCCGGTCACGCGCGTGGAGCACCGCGTCGTCGGCAGCGGCCGCATCGGCCCGATTACAAGCCAGGTGCGGGACATCTTCTTTAAGGTGATTACCGGGCGCATGGAGAAGTATCGCGGCTGGGTCGAGCCGATGTATGACGTTGAGCACGCCCGGCCGCTGTAAAACCTGCGCGGCAGGGCTGCCACTCGTGGCAGACAGAGAAAGGTCCGTAAAATGCTAAACCGTGTTCTTGTTCCGCTTGATGGCTCTGAGCTGGCGGAGAAGGCGCTGCCAGAAGCTCAGAAAATCGCTGTTCCGGGCGGCGAGATCGTGCTGCTGATAGCGGTTGACCCGCCAGAGTTTCTTTCGTACAGCATGTATGGCACACAGCCGGTGCCGCCGCAGGCCGTGGCGGCGCGCAGCGAGTCGGACTTTGCGGCGGTGTCGAAAGACATGACGGCGCAGTCTCACGCGTATCTGGAGCGGCTGACAGCGGACCTGAAGCAGGCCGGCTTTCAGGTGCGCGCGCTGGTTGAGGTGGGGCTGCCGGCGGAGACGATCATCAAGGTGGCCGAGGAACAGCGCGCCGACGCGATTGTCATGTGCACGCACGGGCGCTCCGGTCTCAGCCGCTGGATACTGGGCAGCGTCACGAACAAAGTGCTGAGCGCGGCCCCGTGCCCGGTCTTTGTCATTCCACCCCACCGCGAACACGCATAGACGCCTGCCGGCAGCTCCGGTATAGTAAACCGGGGCTGCCGGTTCTGCCCGCGCAACGACAGGCTGAACCCTGCGTAATAGTCAACGAACTGCAAGCTTTCAGCGCTCAACCGCCAGGAGTCAGCGATGCCCGACACCAATGCTGTGATTCGCGTCCGCGGCCTCACCCGCGACCTGCCGATGGGGAAAGTCACCGTGCACGCCCTGCGCGGCGTGGACTTAACGGTCTATTCGGGCGAGATGGTGAGCATTATCGGGCCGTCTGGCAGCGGGAAAAGCACGCTGCTCGGCCTCATCGGCGGCCTGGATTCGCCAACGCGCGGCACGGTCGAGATTGACGGCGTGGACATCACACGCATGAACGAGGACCGTCTGACCGAGATTCGCAACGAGAAGATCGGCTTTGTGTTCCAGTTTTTTAATCTCATCCCCACCCTCACCGCCCTGGAGAACGTGGCGCTGCCGATTCAGTTTGCGCGCAAGCCGCTTTTCCGCCCGCAGCCGCGCGCCAAAGAGCTGCTTGAGATGCTGGGCATGGGCGACCGGCTGCATCACCGCCCGGCCGAGCTTTCGGGCGGCCAGCAGCAGCGCGTCGCGATCGCGCGGGCGCTGGCCAACAACCCGCCGCTGATTCTGGCGGACGAGCCGACCGGCAACCTGGACAGCGAATCGGGCAGGCGAGTGCTGGAGGCGCTCACGCAGATTCAGCGCGAGGCGGGCACCACAGTGGTGATCGTCACGCACGACGCCGACATCGCGCGCTTCGCGGGCCGCACGGTCACGCTCATTGATGGGGAGATCGTGCCCGCGGTGGAGGGCGTGGCCGCGCCCGCCCAGGCCAGTTAGCCTTTGTTAACCTGTTAACCTGTCTCGTCACGGCCGTTGTTGTGCTAGAATACAGGCAATAGGCGGCTCTGGATTCGGGATGGAACGATGCGGGCAGATTTCGCGCTCGATTACGACGTGCTGACTGTGCAGCACACACAGAAGCTCTACCTGCTGGCGCGGTTGACTGCCGGCCCAGCGCCCGACTCGTACCTGCGCCGGCCCCTCAACCTGAGCGTGGTGATTGACCGCAGCGGCTCGATGTCCGGGGAAAAGCTCAGCTACACGCGGCAGGCGGCGGTGTTTCTGGTGCAGAACCTGAACCCGCGCGACACGCTTTCGATTGTGCTGTACAACGAAAACGTCGAGACGCTGGTTCTGCCGGAGCCGGTGCGCCACAAGGACGCCATCACGCAGCGCATTGAGGCCGTCAAAGCCGGCGGGACCACCAACCTCAGCGGCGGCTGGCTTGAGGGCTGCAACCACGTCGCGCGCGCGCTGAACCCCAACCACCTGAACCGCGTGATTCTCATGTCTGACGGCCTGGCCAACCGGGGCATCACCGACCGCGAGCGGCTGGTGGCCCTGGCGCAGCAGAAATTTGAGGCCGGCATCAGCACGACGACGATGGGCCTGGGCGCCGATTTCAACGAGGACCTGCTGGTGGCGATCGCCAGCGCGGGCGGCGGCGCGTTCTATTTCATCGAAAGCCCGGAGGTCGCGCCGCTGATTTTTCAGGAAGAGCTGCGCGGCCTGCTGAGCGTGGTCGGCCAGAACCTGGTGATCAGCCTGGCGATGTCGCCCTACGTTGCCGGCGTGCGCCAGCTCAACGCCTACCCGGCGGCGGAAAGCGCGGGGCAGGCGGCGTTTCGCCTGGGCGATGTGTTTGGCGAAGAAGTCAAAACGCTGGCGCTGGAGCTGACGCTGGTCGGGCTGGAGCAGATCGGGTCCATCCAGATCGCCACGCTGCGCTTCGAATATGACGAGCTGACCGGGACCGGCGCGGAACACCGGGTGCTGGAACTGCCGGTGATGATTGATGTTGCGCCGCCGGGGGCGCAGCCCGCCCTGCCGAACCCGGAGGTCAGCCAGACGGTGCTGCTGCTCAAGGCGGCGCAGGCCCGCAGCGAGGCCATCCGCGAGGCTGACCAGGGCAACTACAGCGGCGCTTCGCAGGCGCTGCGGCAGGCGGCTGACGCCATCGCCGAATCCGGCATCCACAGCGCCGTGCTCGACGAGGAACAGCAGGCGCTCAGCAAGGAAGCGGCGAACATGGCGCGCGGCGCTGAAACCTATGACGAGTACAGCCGCAAGATGATGTCCTCGCAGGCCGTCTACACGATGACCGACCGCCACAGCAGCACCCAGGCGATGCGTGTTCGCGAGTTTAACCGGGCGGACAAGGACGCCGGCGCCTCACGCCCGGCGCGGCAGCCGGGGGTGACGCCCACGCATCTGCGCTGGAACGAAAAAATCTTCGCGCTGGACGGTGACCTGATCCGCATCGGGCGCGCGTCACAGAATGAAATCATCATCAGGGCCAACGGCGTCTCACGCTTTCACTGCCGGATTTGGCGCAGCAACGGCAGGCTGCTGCTGGAGGACCTGGGCAGCACCAACGGCACTGTGGTCGAGGGACAGCCGATCACGCAGGCGCACCTGCTCAGCGCCGGCGACGAAGTGTACCTGTGCAAGGAACGTCTGACTTTCCACGCTGGCTGAGACGACCAGCCCGTACCCCGGAGGCCAATCGCATGAGTGCCGCAGACAGAGACAGTGAAACGTACTCAGTAGATATTGCAGGGGTTCGCCGCGAACTGCGCCTGTTCGAGATCAAGCCGGGCGTGCGCATCGCCATCCTGAATATCCTGGGCGATACCGAGCTGGTGACAGCGGTGAGCAAGGCGCTGGCGGAACAACTGGCGCCGCACAAGCCCGCTGTGCTGGTGACCGCCGAGGCCAAGAGCATCCCGCTGGCGCACGCGCTGTCGGCGGTGATGAATCTGCCTTATGTGGTGCTGCGCAAATCCTACAAGCCGTATATGGGGGATGCGCTGCAATCAGAGACGCTGAGCATCACGACCGGGAAACCGCAGACCTTGTTTCTGGATGAAAAGGACCGCGAGCTGGTGCAGGATAAGCGCGTCGCGCTGATTGACGATGTGATCTCAACGGGCAGCACGCTCCAGGGAATGCGCCTGATTATGCACAAGGCGGGCGCGGAGATCGTCGCCGAGGCCGCCATCTTCACCGAAGGGGACCGCGCCCAGTGGCACGACATTATCGCGCTGGGGCACCTGCCTGTGCTGGTGGACCAGGGCTGAGCGCGAACGACAAAGCGCCGGGGCTGCCCCGGCGCCTGCGCTAACACGTTTCAAGTACGATGAAAGCTGGCGGCGGCCGTTACTTCCAGCCGTCGAGCAGCTTTTTGGTTTCCTCGTAGTGGCCGGTTTCGTCCAGCACCATGTCGTCAAGCTGTACCGACAGGCCGATCTCGCCGGCGGCGCGGGCCTGGTCAGCGCGTTCGGTGTAGTTGGCGATCGCCTGCCGTTCCGCCTTCAGGATCGCTTCGAGCATCTCGCGCGAGGTGCTGGCTTCGGGCACCGCCACCGGCGTGGTGGTGGGCGTGCCGCCCAGCGAGACGATTTTGTCGGCGAGGAACTGGGCGTGCCCCAGCTCGTCGGGAATTTCAGCCTGCATAAACTGGACCAACTGCGGGCGGTACGGCCCCTTCACCTGGGCGGAATAGACAGCGTACATAATAACGGCCTGGAATTCGTTCGCCAGGTCCTCGTTAAGCGCATTGATTAACTCTTGTTTGCTGGCCATCAGATGCCTCCTGCATATGGTTTCAACCAACAGGATTAATCATAACAGGCGCAGGTAAAACACGCACTTGCCGGGCATAAGAATCGTGTTAAATCGCGGCTAACTTTTCCAGCACGAGCAGGTGTGACAGCCCCCAGGTGTCCAGCGGCGTGCCTTCCAGCGCGTACAGCAGGTCGCGGCCCAGCCGGCCAGGCGCGCCCAGGCGGGCGATCAGATTGTCGTAACCGCCGTACACGCGGCGGTGCAGCACGACCCGCACCGCGCAGCCCGCGAACAGGCGGCGCAGGCCGCGCGCCGTATACGCCCGCACGTGCGGGGCCAGCCGGTCGCGCAGGGCATCGGGCAGATAGTTGAGCAGGGGGGTGTTGCCGAAGTGATACACGCCGCGCCAGTAGTGGCCGTGCGTCTCGAAGGGATACCAGCGGTTGGGCGCGAAAATCACGGCGCGGCCGCCGGGCTTCAGCACGCGGACCATCTCCTGGGCGGCCAGCCGGTCGTCCTGGACGTGCTCAATGACTTCGTGCGACAGCAGCGTGTCGAAGGCGTTGGCCGGGTAAGGCAGGTATTCAGCGGCGGCGACCAGCGCGCGGGGCGTCTCACGCCGGGCCTCGAGCACGCGCTCGTGCTCAATGTCGAACGCCTCCACGTGGGCAGTGTAGCGCCGCCCGATCTGCGCGGCGTACATGCCCACGCCGCATCCATCAACCAGGACGCGCGCGCCGTCCAGGCGCGACCAGCGCGCAACCATCTGCAGGCGGCGCTCCTGGCCGGCGCGCCAGACATAACTCGGCTCCCCGCGCAGAGCAGCCAGTTGAGAGTGGGTCATAGAGGGTTATTTCCGGTTGTTCGCGGCGCTGCGCCCGCTGGTGAGGTCCTGATTGTCCTTGAGCGGCACAGCCACCGTAATTGTTGTGCCGCGCCCCTCAGCGCTGGTTATCCGCAGCGTGGCGTTAAGCTGGTCGGTGCGTTCGCGCATGTTGACCATGCCGAGGCTGCCGCGCTGGTCATAGTTGGCGTCAACCGCGCCTGTGTCAAAGCCGACGCCGTTGTCGGCAATCGTTACCAGCACGATATCTCTCTGCTTAACCATGGTGACGCTGATCAGTTCGGCGACGGCGTGTTTTCGCGCATTGTTGACGGCTTCGTCAATAATCGAGAAGATGACACTCTGCTGCTGGCTGTTGAGCGCCGCTTCGGCGTCGCGCTCGATGCGCACCGCCACCGCCTGACCGTAAGTTTCCTGGGTCTTCTGCGCGAGCTGCTCGACAGCGGCGGCCAGCCCCTGGCTTTCCAGCACCAGCGGCCGCATCGTAAAGAGCATGGTGCGGATGACTTTGGTGGTTTCCCGCGCCATATTCTCCACCTTTTTCAGCTCTTCCGGCACTTCGTCCGGGCTGCGCTCCAGCAGGCGCGAGATGTAGCTCGTGTGCATGGCGATAGCCGACACCTGCTGCGTAGGGCCATCGTGCAGATCGCGCGCCAGCTTCTTGCGGGCCTCATCTTCGGCGGCGATCAGGCGTTCCTGCTCCTGGGAAAGGTTGCGGTAGAGGACGGCATTCTGCAGAGCGATGGTGGCCTGGGTGCCGATGGCGGTTAATAAATCCATCTGGTCGGTTGTAAAAGCGTCGGCTTCTTCGCTGCCATACAGCAGCACGCCGAAGTTGTCGAAGCCGGCGCGCAGGGGGATGCACAGCACCGAACGCATGGGCTGAAAACCGGTAAAATACTGAAGCTCCGGGTCCTTGCGCGCGTCTCTGCCGATGACTGGCACACAGTCAGTAAGGGTCTGCCCCAGAATTCCAGAGCGTCCCGGCACGCTGCGGCCGCTGTCGCTGCGCGGCAGGCCGCGCGAGGCCGTCATGTGCAGGCCGCCATCGTCGCGAAACAGCAGCACCACGCTGATCACGCGCTGGCGGCTGCTGCGCTCGTGCAGGGCCATGCGGCCGGTGTCGAGCGCGGCGTTCAGGACTTTCTCGTACTCCAGTGTGCGGCTTAAGGTCGTGGCCATTTCGACGACGGCGCGCGTGCTGTCGCGCATGCGGCCCAGCTCGCTGGCGAGGTGGGTGTGCATTTCCTGCAGGTCGGCCTCCTGGTCAGCAATGCGCCGCCGCAGCGACCAGCTCCAGACAAGGCCCACCCCGCCTACCAGTGCCGCCACCAACAGAATCTCCGCCTGCCCGGCCAGCAGCAGCCGCGGGTCCTGGCCGGCCGTGTAGAACAGGGCCGCTTCCACCGCCAGCACGATGCCGACGGCCCCGGCCAGGCCCCACAGCGCCCCCAGATACAGCGCGCTGGTGAGGATGAGGGCGGAGACACATGCCACAACATACAGCGGATTGCCGCCGTCCAGACGGACAAAGAGCGCGGCCATCGCCATGTCGCCGGCGATCACGACCGCCGGGATGGCCGGCCGCAGCGGCTTTGCAGCGGCAAACAACAAAAACAGACCGTTGACGACGCCGCTGACCACAAACGCCAGGACAATATCGGAGACCAGCATGCTGCTGCTGGCACGAACGACGGCCAGATAAGCCGCCGCCGCCAGCACCGTGATGACAACCCAGCGCAGGCTAAACAGCGTCCAGTCAGACCGGGTAAGGGCCAGCGTTTGCTTGTCCATCCCGCAGATCAGCCCCAAACAGCGTCAGAATTCAGCTTATACCGTACCATACTCCACCGCTTTCATCAATCGAGGTTTGGGCGGCGGGGGGCGTTAAGGGGTAAACTCGGCAGCGGCGATTGAGGCGCTGCGCTCCCGCAAAATCAACAGAACTGGGACGATTTTGAAGCCAGACAAGAAACACCGAGCAGGCCCGCGCTACCTCTGTGAAGGGGAGGTCGTCACCGGGCTGAAGGACTATGCCGCCGCCGAACTGCGCGCCCAGTATAAAGATGGCGTGAACCTGTTAGAGGGCGGCCGGGCGGAAGAACTGCCGTTTTCCTTCGACGGCCCGCTGGCGGGCCTGGCGGATCTGCGGCTGACGCTCGCCGTCTATCTGGTGCGGCACTACCCGATCCCGCGCCCGCAGGCGCTGCTGGGCCACCAGTCTCTCACCGAGCTGATCCGCCAGGTGAACACGGTGCGCAGCCTGCACCCGGCAGGCTCATTCAGCACGTTCAAGATCAGCGCGGCGGGCAGCGGGTCGTCGGTGTTCCAGCGCGTCAAGGAATCCATTCACGCGGCGACCGGTCTTGCGCCGGTGGAGGACGAGGCGGACCTGGTGCTGCGCGTGCGCCCGGCGGCGCTGCACCCGGACGGCTGGGAGGTGCTGGCGCGCCTGACGCCGCGGCCGCTCTCGGCGCGGGCGTGGCGCGTGTGCGATATGCTGGGCGCGCTCAATGGGGTGATTGCCGCTGCGATGGTCGAGATGACGCAGCCGCGCCCCGGTGACCGGGCGCTGAACCTGATGTGCGGTTCGGGCACGCTGCTGATCGAACGGCTGCTGCGCTGTTCGGCGGCGGCTGTTGGCGGCTGTGACACGGACGCGGCGGCGCTGCGCTGCGCCGAGGCGAACCTGCGCGCGGCCGGCCTGGCGGGGGAGGCGGAGCTGTTCGCCATGGACGCCGCGCGACTGGATATGCCCGACGCCTGCCTCGACGTTATTCTGGCCGACCTGCCCTGGGGCCAGCTTGTCAGCAGCCACGACGAGAATCAGCGTTTGTACCCCGCTGTTCTGCGTGAGGCGGCGCGCGTGGCGGCGGCGGGCGCGCGCGCCGCGTTCATCACGCACGAAATCCGCCTGATGGAGCGAGTGTTGGGCGACTGCGCGGATGTCTGGTCGGTGGCGCAGGTGCAGCGGGTCTTTCAGGGCGGCCTGCACCCGCGCGTTTACCGGCTGACGCGGGTATAAAGGCGCGCTAATCGCGGGTTGAAAAGGTGGGCGCGGCGTGTATAATGGCACCTGCCCTGGCCCCGTAGTTCAGCGGCAGAACAGAGGCCTTTTAAGCCTTGTGTCGAAGGTTCGAATCCTTCCGGGGTCACATTCTAGGACTTTACTCGAACAGGTGGCGGCAACGTCACCTGTTTCGATTCTTGTGGGGTTCTCCGAAGTTTCCTCACCCCCGCTTACCTTCTCGCAGACTTCACGTAGGTAAGCAAATGGCGGCAGCAAATCCACACGTTCTATCTCGCCCTCAGTATTGACGACGACTCTCTCAACAATATTCCGCAGCAGTTCTTTTTGGTCACCGCGCGATAATGTTTCATACAGTATACCCAATTTTGCAATTATGGTGAGCGCCTCATCCAGGTCGTCGATGTAGCTCTCGCATTTCTGGTCGAGCAAGTCCAGACTTGCTCGCAGTTTATGACGCTTGTCCTGCCACTCTGCCCATAGATTACGCCAGTTTTCTTCCGTGACCATCGTCGCCGCATAGAGCCGCAGGACTCTCGCTTCCTCTTCATCAATCTGTTTCAGTGCCCGTTCAATCTCGGTGCGTTCATCCGGGCGGAGCCGTCCGAGTTTGTCAGCCACCTCGTTGATATAGTAGTCGCGGATGAGAGGGATTACCGCATCATCGACCTGAACCTGCTGGAGGTGGAAAGAAAGCTGACTCTCAACCTCGGAACAGAGAAAATGAATGGGGTGATGATCCAAACGGTAATGCGCGGTGCCGCCGCCTGAGCGACCAGGGTTAGAAGTTGAGCCAGTCAGTCGATAGAGTTTGTCACCTGGTTGGGTTGGGTCAAACGATGACGCAGATAGAAAGATCAGCTTTTTTAACAGATAATCATGTCTACGCTTGGCGTATTTGTGTCGTGACCGCTTCGCCAGGATTTCCAAACCCTGCTCAAATTCCTGGGTTGAGACAAGAGGTTCCCAGTCGCCCCGCAGCGTTTTGGGGAGAATGCCCAGTTCTTCGTTGACAATCCAGCCCGCGTAAGCCCAGTTGTGGAAGCTATAAGCCATTGAGTTGTAGTTAGCTTTGCGTTTGCCATTGGCTTTCACCTCAACAAAAGGACGACCACTGCGGTAGCGATAGCCGCGTGCGTGCAGTTCTTCAGCGATTTCCGCCAGTGTCAGGCGATCTTCGAGCAGCAAATCCCACGCCAAGCGCCAGATTGGAGCGCGTTCGGGGTCAAGTTCGATATGGTGGGTGCGCCGCGCATAGGTTTTGCGATGAGGTTGCTCATCTTCAACGCTGATATAGCCATCCGGCGCACGCCCGATGTAGCCGCCATTCTCGCGTTTAGCGTCAACAGCCCCTTTGATTCGCAGGCTCGTCATCATACTCTCACGACGCGCCAGAGTAAATGAAAGCGCGACAATCACACGGTCATCGGGTGACATCGGATCAAGATCAGGCTGATTGGCAAAACGTACTGATACACCAAACTCATCCAGTTCATCAATCGCACGTAATGCTTCAGTATCATTGCGACCAAAACGGTCAGCACGCTCGACAATCACATGTGAGAACCGTCCGATCCGGGCATCTTCCAGCATTCGCTGGTAGCCGATGCGTCGGGGCGTGCGTCCGGTTAATAAGTCGATGTATTCATCTATGACCGGCAAATCCGAGCGATCCAGAACGGATTTCTGGATGAGATAACGCTGTCGCGCCTGTGACGCTTCAGGATTTTGGGCTTCTTCATCGCTGGTACGCAGGTAAACTGCCCATCCTGCGGCAGGTGTAATCGTGTTTTTCTTTCTCGAACGCGCCATAAATCAATTCATCCGATCCGTTTCTGGACACCATACACCCGATTTCTAATTCTGTGTTTTTGCGGGTGTTTTTCGTGTAGATTTAACAGGTGTTTCTTGCCCGGATTTTGCCAGCAGTTCGGCAACAATCATCACCCGTTTGAACAGTTCTTTGGCTTTCATAGCTGTGTTTTCAGGAGAATTAGCGATCTCCTCAACGGCTATGTCAGGTGTTTGAGGCGTTGGTCTGAACTGCATTGCGTTGCCAACTCCTTTTCAATCCACGAGTAGACATCACCACCGTTCAGGTAGAACTCGGTAATGTCCTTGCCGGTGGGTAGTTCAACAATACGAAAACGTGGTGAAAGAGAGAGCAGGCGCTTCGCGCCCTTTTCCCCCGCTGCGTCGCGGTCGTAGGCAACGAGGATGGTATGGCAGTGAGTCAGCTCAGCGTACCAACGCGAGCTGAGCATGACGGTGGCGCTGCTCAGGGTGACTGGTGCGACCAACTGACCCGCTTCCTGCCCGACGATGAGCGCATCAAACTCGCCTTCGCAGAACAGCGCAGCATTCCGCCCGGATAGGCCATCCGCACCATACAGGCCGCTGACGTTGCCGCCCTTGATC
>CAZDVL010000022.1:0-24553 GCA_964508745.1 uncultured Anaerolineaceae bacterium
GCGGCGCGCCGGCGAGAGTTATGCGTCGGATCAGGGTTCATTATACAGCCTCCTTACGACTCACAACACCGCGGACTGCCGCTTGCGCGCGGCCTGTTCCGCAGCCAGAATTAAACAAGGCATGGTTATAAGTCAGTTTTGCCGCTGGGCGAGGGCAGCAAAGGCGCACAACGATTTATGACCGCCCCGCAATTGACCAGAAACCCAACCAGCAGGTTAAACAAAGATGGCTGTCACCGCTTATGTCACGCACCCGCGCTATGCCGAGCACACACTCACCGGCCATGTTGAGAACGCTGCCCGCATCCGGGCTGTGTGGCGCGAGTTGGATAACGCGGGCCTGAGCGCGCGCATGCGTGCGCTCAACCCAACCCCCGCGGACCTGGACCTGGTTCACGCCGTCCACAGCCCTGTTTATACCCAGAAACTGCGGTGGCTCACACAGTCAACAGACCAGGTGCTGCTGCTCGATCCCGACACCTACGCCGGGCCGGCCTCGTTTGAGATCGCGCTGCTGGCCGCCGGCGGCGCTGTCAGCGCAGTGGACAGCGTGCTGGCGGGCCAGGCTGCTAACGCGCTGGCCGTCGTGCGGCCGCCCGGCCATCACGCCACCGCCGCAGGCGCGATGGGCTTCTGCCTGCTGGCGAACGTCGCCCTTGCAGCCCACCACGCGCGGCGCGCCTTCGGCCTTGAGCGCGTTCTGATCGTTGACTACGACGTGCATCACGGCAACGGCACCCAGGACGCTTTTTACGACGATCCGGACGTTCTGTTTGTTTCCACGCACCAGTACCCCTTCTATCCCGGAACAGGGGCATTTGAGGACACCGGCGCAGGCGCAGGGCGCGGTTTCACGGTCAATCTGCCGCTCCCCGCCGGCCACGGTGACGCCACCTACGCAGCCTTGTGTGACGCTATTATCTGGCCGCTGGCGCAGCGCTTTCAACCCCAATTGATAGTGGTTTCAGCCGGGTTCGACGCCCATTGGGCGGACCCGCTCGGCGGCATGCGGCTCAGCCTGGCCGGTTACGCGCATCTCACGCGCGAGCTGATCGCCATGGCTGCCAGCCTGTGCGACGGCAAAATCGTCTTTGTGCTTGAGGGCGGCTACAACCTCGGCGCGCTGGCGCACGGCGTCCGCAACATCGCGCACCTGCTGCTGGGCGACAGCGCCATGAGCGACCCGCTCGGCCCGGCGGCGGCACACGCGCAGCCAGAGGCGGCTTCAATCATCGCTTATGCTCGTCGTATTCACAATCTTGCCTGACCTGGTGCGCAGGCCGCCTTCCAAGCGCACCTTGTTATTTGTTGAGCCGCCCTTGGCCGCCGGCAGCACCGGATGGCGCTTGTGCCGTATATGCCGCACGATCGCCAGGATGAACCAGATAATCAGCGCCGACAGGATCCCCAGGAACCAGGCGCCCACCCCAACCGCCATCCCCACCGCCGCCGTCGCCCAGATACTCGCCGCGGTCGTCAGGTGGTGGACGTTCTGCTTGCGCTGCAAGATAGTGCCCGCGCCCAGGAAGCCGACGCCGGTCACGACCTGCGCCGCAACGCGCGCCGAGTCGCCATCCTCAAAGCCGTGAATAGATATCTGTGTGAACAGACACGCGCCCACGCCCACCAGCATGTGGGTGCGCAGCCCCGCCGGCGAGTGCGACTCGCGGTCCAGGCCGATCGCCATGCTCAGCACCGCCGCCAGCAGCAGCATACCACCTATCTCTAACTGTAGCTCCAGGCTCACTGCCCTTTTCCTTTGCCTCAGAACGGGCCATCAGGCCGGTATATTATGAAACTGTTTTGCTCTATTTTAGCATCGTTCCTTAACATTTTCTTAAACAACCTGTCTGAAGAAATAAAAAGACAGCAGCCCGCATCACTGCTGCCCTGCCGCGGCTGGGACGGATAGCTGCTAGCGGCTTTCTTCGATGCCCTGGCGCAGCGTGGCAAGCTGGCTCAGGTGTTCGCGCAGCGCGGCCTGCTGTCCCGCATAGCGCTGCGCCAGCACCTCCAGGCGGCTGAAGATCGGCGTGAGTACCTGCCTGCCGTACTGAGTCAGGCGGCCGCGCTCCTTCTGCGTCAGGTCGCTCAGGGTCTCGCGGTAGGTGTTTTCAAGCTGATCAATGCGCGCGTGAAAGTCGCAGCGCGTCTGGCGCGAGATCCGCCGGTAATAGCGCAGCGCCAGGCCGCCGCCCACCAGCGCCACCGGCGCGCCGATCAGCACGGCGGGCAGCGCCAGCGGGGCCGCGACCACGCCGCCCACCACGCCCACCAGCGGGCCGGGCGTGGCGACGCCCACCAGCGCCACGATCAGGCCGGCCAGGGCCGCCGCGGTCGAGGCCGTGAACGCGCTCATGTTTGTCTCAAAGACGTGCTGCATCTCGCCCACAACCTGCCCGCTGGAGTAGGATTTCAGCTCCGCCTCCGCGATGCGAATCGCCTCCTGGAGGCTCTCGCGCTGTTCGGCATACACGCCCGCGTCCAGGCCGCTCAATTCCTGTTCCAGCAGGTCCTGAAGCTGGTTCAGCCGGTCAATGATGCCGCGCCAGTAACGGCGGCTCTGGTCCACAACCGCGTTCACATAGCCGCCCGTCGCCTCGCTGATGTCGCGCAGCGCCCGCCCCACCACGACATCCTGGAACTCCGCCTGCAGCGCCTCACGCTTTGGCGCGCGGCCCAGCTTGCGAATCGAGAGGTTAGAGTCAATAAAGCTCATCCCGCGCTGGCGAACGCCCTCAAACACCTGTTCAATCTCGGCCCGCGCCGCGACAAGCTGCGCGTCCAGCCCAACGGCCTGCTGCTCCAGCTCGCGCTCGACATCGCGCACTTTGGCCGTGTCCGCGCTGACGAGGTCGGCGTTGCCCTGCACGAGCTGCTGGGTGTGGCGCACAATCCGCTCAGCCATGTCAAGCTGGGCCAGCAGCTTCTGCTTGGCCGGCGGCGCCTGGTTAAATACCCCACGCAGGTGCGCGCGCACCGCCTCAACGCCGCCTGGGTCGCCCGCCGCGACACCGCCGGCGCGGCGCGCCGCCAGCGCCTCTTTGGCCGAAACCATAAACAGCAGCGGGCGCAGGTCGAGCAGGTCCTCCACCTGGCGCTCGATAAACCGGCGCACCTCAGCCTGCTCGCGCGGCTGCAGCAGGTCAATCTGGTTGACAACCAGAATGATCTTTTTGCCGTAATTCTTCGCCAGCTCCAGGTACAGGCGCTCGGTCTCGGCGAAGGCCCGCTTGGCCGAAATAACAAAGATCACCAGGTCACTGCGGTGCAGAAACTCTTTCGCGGTCGTCTCGTGCCGCTGAAAGACAGAGCCAGTTCCAGGGGTGTCCACAATGGCCACACCCTGCGCGCCCACGCCGGGATGCACCCACTCGCGCGTGCCGTCCTCGCGCAGTTGAGGCCGGCCGGTGGTGGCCTCGGCGTAGCGCATCAGCTCAATGACCTCAGTGGTCGGCGTGATGCCGACCGGCAGCAGGTCGTCACCCAGCAGCGCGTTGATAAACGACGATTTGCCCGCGTTGAACTCGCCGATCACCACCACCATAAAAAACAGGTCGCGCAGGTCCGTGATGACATCCTGCAAATGCCGCCGGTCTTCAGCGGTCACTTCCCCCATCTCGGCCAGGGTGGCGGAAATGTCGTTGATCAGGCGAATCTCTGCTTCGCGCAGGGCCGCCAGCGGCCCTTCCAGCGCAATAGTCTGCATCGTCACTACTTTCTCTGTGCTTCAGGCGCGGCGCACCGGCCTGTTCAATTTAACGGGCAGTCACCGGCTGAAAAGCTGTCGCTTACCCATCGCGGTCAGCGCCGTCTCAATGCTCACCATCTCGCGCTCCGCCGCCTGCAGCCGCTTGAGCTGCTCAGTTTGAATCTGCGTCTGCGCCTCGATCAGGCGCGTCAGCGGCGCGATGGCGTCGCGCCGGAGCTGCATGCCATACGCGATCTGCCGGTCGGCCGCCTTCGTGACCGTCTCGACATACTGCGCCTGCAGCGCCAGCATCCGCCGCGTGTAGGCGGCCTCCAGCGCCCGGCCGCGCAGCGGCAGCGCCAGCACGCCCAGCAGCATCAGCCCCAGCGTTAGAATCAGCACCACCGGAAGCTGCTCTGGTGGCAGCATCTGCGCGAAGAAAAAGCCGAACAGCAGCAGCAGAATCTCATACACGACCAGGTACAGCAGCGTGTTGCGCGCCGCCCGGTCGAGCTTAGCCGATTCGTCCTCGCGCGCGGCGGTCTCGATGGTTTCCAGGTCAGCGCGCGCCTTTTCCAGCGCCGCCCGGTCATACCTGAGCGGGGCCTGCACCGTGCCGATGACTTTGGCCCGGATGCTGGCCGGCAGGCCGCTGATCTCGTGCTGGGCGTATTTCACCAGGTCATCAATATCCTGAACATCCTTGCCCTCCAGGCGGGGGCCGAGTTTGTCCACCACGCCGGGCAGGTCGTTAATCGGCGCGAAGGCCGCGTGCCGTTCAAAGGCCGAACGCACATACGACGCGCTGCCCGCGCCGCGCGCCAGCCGCGCCAGGCCCACCAGCTCCGCGAACCCCCGCCCAAGCGACCCGAACGCGCGCGACAGCCGGAAAATATCGCGGATAGCCTCGCTGCCGTTCATGGCCGCCGCGCCAAACTTCTCGCTGATCTGCGCGTTGGTCTCGCGCACGATTTTGTCGAGGTCGCGCTTCTGCGCGCCAAGCTGCTGCTCAATGTTTTCCGAGATGCTCTGGTACGTGTCCAGCGCCGCCTGGTTCGCGCGCAGCGCCTCCAGCGCCGCCTGGCTGACGTTGCGCGCGATCTGCAGCGGCGTGCTCAGTTTCTGGCGCAGGCGGTCGGCGTCGCTGAGCTGCTCATCCACATACGCCTCGATGCGATCCAGGCCGCTGGCCTCCCAGGCCACCGGCTCCAGCGTGTCGCCGCTGCGCGCCGCCAGCCCCTGCCGGGCAGACATCAGCCAGACTTCCGGCTCATACCCCAGGTGCGACCGGCTTTGCTCCAGCACATAATCGCGCACGGTGGCGGCTTCTTCCGGCGTCAGCAGGTCCACCTGGTTGATGACAATAATGACCTTCTTGCCATAACCGGCCAGTGTTTGCAGATATTCCAGGTTGCGCGCGGTCATCGCCTGCGTCGCCAGCATCACCAGCAGCACGACATCGCTGCGGTGCAGAAACCTGCGCGTGGTCTCTTCGTGCGTCTGAAACACCGATTCCAGCCCCGGCGTGTCCACAAAGCTGACCTTCTTCAGCAGCGGAGACGGGTAAAACACCGTCTCGACATCGCCGCTGGCCGCGGCGCGCTGGACATCGTCGCCCCAGCGCAGAATCGAAATGCGGTCGGTCGTTGGCACGACCCCAACGTTGAGCAGATCAGGTTTGCCCACCAGCGCGTTAATCAGGCTCGATTTGCCGGAGCTGAACGGCCCCACAAAGACCATCAGGTAGGGGTGGTCGGCGTGAAAAAGCGCGTCGCGCACCTGAGCGACGCGCTCAGGCGGCAGGTTGTCTACGCGCGGCAGCACGTCCAGCAGGTCTGTAATCAGCTCGTACTCGCGGCGACGAATAGCCTCATAGTCTGTCGCGAGGCGTGTATCCAGCTCTTTTGTCTGTTCGGCGGCCACCATCTTCACCTTCTGCTCGCGGCGCAGCCCCAATTATACCACCACGCATGCACAGGTCAGCGGCGGGCCAGCACGTCGTGCATCAACCGCTGGAATTCGTCCAGCGAAGGCAGGGGCTTGTAAATGAGCAGGTCGGCGCCGGCTTCGTGCAGGGCTTCCTCTAGCTGCGCCGGCGTGAGCCGGTAGGCGGTCATCAGCACGATCGGTATGTGTCCCAGCCGCTGGCTGGCGCGAATGCGCGCGCCGACCAGCGTCCCGCTGATTTTGCCGGGCAGGCGGATGTCCAGCAGGGCAAGCTGCGGCAGATCAACGCCAAGCGCGCCGGCGTCCACGTCCTCCAGCCAGTTAACAGCGTCCTCGCCGCTGAGGAAAGCGACCCCGTCAATACCGAGGGTTTCGTACATCGCCAGCACCATATCATAGAGGTCTGGCTCGTCCTCGACAACCATCCAGGTTGCCATCCGCTTATCCTCTCTCAGCAAGCCGCCAGATGCCCATGCAGCCTCAAAGCATACCGTGTGGTTAATCTACAGGCAACTGCCCTACTGCGAGTAAGTGGAGCCGAACACCTCAACCATCAACTGCCCCAGCCGCGCGCGGTCCGGGACCAGCACGGCGGCCCCCTGCGGCGTGACCCAGTTCATCGTGTAGGCCTCGTTGATCACGCCGGTGTGGATATTCGCCACCGGGATATTTTTCAGATAGAGCGCGAGCTGAATCACCTGCTCCAGCGTCAGGCCCGTGTAGACGCCCTCGCTGAGCGTCGCCCACAGCGTCGGCGCCTGGATAATCAGCTGCGTGAGCGCGTCCGCCGTCATCAGCCGGTCGCGCACGGCGTACATAACGGCCTGCTGGCGGGCAGCGCGCTGAAAGTCGTTGTCGCCGTGCCGGGTGCGCGCGTACTTGAGGGCGGTGGCGCCGTCCAGCACCTGCCGCCCGGCGCGGATGTAAAACGGGTCATAACCGTAGTTCATGTCGGGGTACAGCGCGTCGCTGATCGGGTACGGCACGTCCATTTCGATCCCGCCGATGAGGTCCACGAACCGCACAAAGGTGTTGAAATCCACAATCACGTAATCGTGAACCCGGATGCCCAGGTTGTACTGCACCGTCTGCATGGCAAGCTGCGGGCCGAAGCCCGGCTGGCGCAGCTCGCCCAGCACCATCGGCGTGTTGACGCGCTGGAGCTGGCTGTAGCCCGGCACGTCCACGTACAGGTCGCGCGGGATGCTGAGCACGCCGAGCGAGTTGCTCAGCGGGTCCATGCTCACCAGCAGCATCGTGTCGGTGCGAAACGCCAGGCCGTCCTCGCCGGGGCGGCGGTCCAGGCCCATCACCAGCACCGTAAAGCGCGACATGCCGTCCCAGGGGACCAGCGTGATGCTGCGGCCGTCGCTGAGGATCACACGCTCGCCGCCGGTGGCGCTCGACAGGCTGGTGAAGTCGGCGCGCACGTCCACCGCCGTCGGCAGAAACGCCGCCGCCGTCGGGATAGCCTCCGTCGCCGACTGTGACACGCGCAGCACCAGCGACACGCTCATGCCCAGCACGATCACAATGCCCATCATCGCCGCCGCGATCACCACCCAGGCCCATTCCCCGCCCCGCCCGCGCGACTTCACCCGCCGCCGTCGGACGCGCGCGCGCGCCGCCGATTCCTGCGGCAGCGGCGGCGGTGGCGGCGGCGCGGCATAGGAAAGCGGCGGCGCTTTGGGCGCGTGCAGCGCGGTCGGCGCGGCCAGCGGCGGCGCGCCAGGCCGCTTGACTGGCTGGCCGCTTATCGCTGTGGGTTCACTGCTGCTGTTCGGGGTCATCCGCCGCCATCAAACTGTGTACAATAGCCGTCACATCGTTTTCAGTATAGGTTTGCTTGAAATATGCGTCAATGGCGGCTCATCTACGACTGCCCCACTTCCGGCGCGCGCAACATGGCGGTTGACGACGCCATCCTGACCGTTGGCCGGCACCTGCCAACGCTGCGGCTGTATGCGTGGCAGCCGCCCTGCCTGTCGCTCGGCTATGGCCAGCGCGCCGCCGACGTGGATTTCCCCCGGCTGGCGGCGGCCAACTGGGACATCGTGCGCCGCCCCACCGGCGGGCGGGCCATCCTCCACGCCGATGAGCTGACCTACAGCCTGATTCTCCCCCCCGACGACCCGGTCGCGGCGGGTGACATCGCCGAGAGCTACCGGCGCATCAGCGGCGCGCTGGCGGCGGCGCTGCTGCGCCTGGGGGTCACGCCCGACGCGGCCCCACACGCCAGCGGCGGCCCGGCGGGCGCGGGGCCAGTCTGTTTCGAGACGCCCGGCCAGTA
The DNA here is from genome assembly GCA_964508745.1 of uncultured Anaerolineaceae bacterium. Taxonomy (GTDB): domain Bacteria; phylum Chloroflexota; class Anaerolineae; order Aggregatilineales; family Phototrophicaceae; genus DAOTWC01. Next base: position 7,929 of record CAZDVL010000022.1, read on the forward strand.
CGAAATCACTGTGGGCGGGCGCAAGCTGGTCGGCAGCGCCCAGGCGCGCCGCCGCGACGGCGTGCTTCAGCACGGGTCGCTGCCGCTGCACGGCGACCTCGCCCGCATCTGCGACGTGCTGGCCTACCCCGACGCGGCGGCACGCGACCAGGCGCGGGCGCAGGTGCGCGCGCGCGCGGTCACGCTGGCGGAAACGCTGGGCGTGGCGCACGTCCCCTGGGACGCCGCCGCCGCCGCGCTGGCGGCGGGCTTCGCCGAGGCGTTCGCGGTTGATTTCGGCGGCGAGCCGGGCCAACTGACGGCCGCCGAGCGCGACACCGCCGACCGGCTGGCAGCCGACGTGTACGGCGCGCCGGCCTGGATTCGCCGCCGCTGACGCCCTTGACAGCACAGGTGTGCGCCGTTAAGCTGTGCGTAAGTTCGCCTGTGCTGACCGTGCCTGAGCAGGTGCTATGTCTGATCTACGCCAGATTCCTCTGTTCACTGACCAGCCGGACAAAGTTGAAGACCTGCACCAACAGACGCGGCTGAGCCACACCTTCGCGCTGTTTCAGCGGCACCTGGCCCGCGAAGGGAAAAGCGAGCACACCGTCACCGCCTTCACGTCTGACCTGCAACTGCTGGCTGAACACAGCGGCGACGACACCGCGATCGGCAGTTTTACCACCACGGACCTGAACGAATTTCTCGCCTGGCTCGAAAATGGGCGCGGCGTGCCGTGCAGCCGCAAGTCCTACGCGCGCCGCGTCACCACGCTGAAGGTGTTTTTCAAATGGCTGCACAGCGTGGGCGCGATCGCGCACGACCCGGCCCGCACCATTTTGCAGCGCTCCGGCCCCGCGCCGCTGGCCACCGTTCTGAACCCGGCGGAGATGCGCCAGTCCATTGACTATGCGAAGGGTCTCAACCGGGGCGAAAAGCCGGACGCCCGGCCTGAACTCCTGCTCCGCCTGCTGCTGGACACCGCCATCAAAAAAGGCGAAACCGCCGCACTTAAACCCGACCATATCGACCGCAGCGCCCCACAGCACCCCGTCCTGGTTGTGCGCCACCGCATCCACAACGTGTATAAAGAGCGCCGCATCGCGCTCGACCCCGCCTGGCTGGGCCTGCTGGACGATTACATCGCGCAGTACAAGCCGCAGGACGCGCTGTTCACCTGCACCTCGCGCAACCTTGAGTACATTCTGGAGGCGGTCGGCGAAGGCGCAGAACTGCCGGTCAAGCTGTCGTTCGAGATGCTGCGCTGGACATCCGCCGTGCGCGATTACCGCGCCGGCGCAGAGCCGGAAGCCATTCGCGACAAGCTCGGCCTCAGCGACACGAGCTGGCACGAAACCTTCGCCAAAATCAAACGCCTGACCGAGCTGCAAATGGCCGACGAAGCGCGCCTCGGCGGCTGACTGCTGCCGCCGAAAGCCGGCGGCCCGCTAATACACCCGCAGCAGCAGCCCTTTGAGGTACGCCCCTTCCGGGAACGTCAGCGCCACCGGGTGATCGCTGCCCGGCCCCAGGTGCGCCAGAATCTGCGCCTGCCGCCCGCTGTCGGCCAGCGCACCGAACACGATCTTCTGGAACAGGTCAGCGCTGATCGCCCCCGAACACGAGAACGTCAGCAGCCAGCCGCCCGGTTTCAGCAGGCGGAAACAGTGGAGATTCAGGTCCTTGTAGCCGCGTGCCGCCCGGTCAACCTGCTGCTGCGCGTGCGCGAATTTGGGCGGGTCGCACACGATCGCATCGAAGCGCTCCCCTGCCGCTGCCGCCGCGCGCAGATACTGGAAGGCGTCCGCCTGGATATTCGTGGGCGCGGGCCGGCTGTTGGCGCGGCAGGTGTCCTCGGCCAGCCGCAGCGCCTCGCGCGAGGCGTCCACGTTGACGACCTCCCCGCCCACACCCAGGCCAAAGCCGCCGCTGTAGCTGAACAGGTTGAGCAGCCGCGCGCCAGCGGGCGCGTCCGCGGTCAGCGCCGCCAGCAGGCGATGGTTGTCAAGCTGGTCGAGGTAATAGCCCGTTTTGTGCCCCTCGCGCACATCCACCAGCCGCGCCAGGCCGTTGTCCGTGAACACGATCTGTTCCGGCGGCTCAGCGCCCCACAGCGCGCCAGCCGCCGCGCGCAGCCCTTCCTTGCCGCGCACATCCACGTCGCTGCGCTCGTAGATGCCGCGCAGCGACAGCCCGGCCGCCGCGAACACCTCGGCCAGCAGCCGCGCCAGCAGCGCCTTCTGCTCGTCAATGTACAGCGTGAGGGCCTGCAGCACCAGAAAATCGTCGTACAGGTCCACGATCAGGCCCGGCAGGTAGTCGTTCTCCGCGTTGACGATGCGCCGCCCGCCGCCGGCCTGCGGCTGTGAAAAGCGCGCCGCCAGCGCGCGCGCCAGCATCCGCCGCCACCAGCCCTCGTCAATGGCCTCGTCCTGCCACGTCAGCACGCGCATCTGAATCTGCGATTTCGCGTTCCAGTAGCCGCGCGCCAGAAAAGCGTTATCGTGCGTCACCAACGTCACGAGGCCGCCGGAAGCCGCCCCCTGTGTCTTATCAACCGCGCCGGAGAATACCCAGGGGTGTCCCTGGCGGATGGGCTTCTCGCGCCCCGCGCGGATCATAACAACACCCTCGGTCATTGGTTTCCCTCGCTAATCATGTGGTAGAAGTCAGCCTCGCTGATAACCGGCACGCCCAGCGCCGCCGCTTTGTCGGCCTTGCTCCCCGGTGAGACGCCCAACAGCACGTAGCTGGTCTTTTTGCTGACGCTGCCCAGCACCTTGCCGCCGTGCGCTTCGATAAGCGCGACGGCCTCGTCGCGCGTCAGCGTGGGCAGCGTGCCCGTGAGGACGAACGTCAGCCCCGCCAGCGCCTCGCTGACCACGCGCTTTTCCTGCGCCCGCAGGTTGACCCCCGCTGCCCGCAGCTTCTCGACAAGCTGGCGGTTGAAATCGTCGGCAAACCAGTCCGCCACATTCTGCGCCAGGATGGGGCCAATGCCCTCCAGCGCGTCAATTTCCTCGACGCTGGCCTGGGCCAGTTGGTCCAGCGAGCCGAAGCGCTGCGCCAGCAGCTCGGCGATCGTCCCGCCCACCCCATCAATGCCGAGCGATGTCAGCACCTGAGCCAGCGGGCGCTGCTTCGCCGCTTCGATGGACGCCAGCAGATTGTCCACCTTCTTCTGCGCGAAGCCCTCCAGCGCCAGCAGCGGCCCCGGCTGAAGGTAAAACACGTCCGCTTCGTCGGCGACAAAGCCGCGCTCGATCAGCGTTTTGACCGTCTGCACCCCCATGCCTTCGATGTTCATGGCCGCGCGCGACACAAAGAACTCGACCTTGCGAAGCACGCGCTCCGGGCAGCGCGGGTTGGAGCAGTAGTAATCCACCGCGCCCTCAGGCTGCGCCAGCGGGTCGCCGCTGAAGGGACACGCCGCCGGTGGGCGGATCGGCTGCTCGCTGCCGTCGCGGTTCGCGATGACCGGCCCGACGACGTAGGGAATCACGTCGCCAGAGCGCTTGACAATCACCGCGTCGCCCAGGCGAATGTCCAGCTTTTCCACCTGGTCATAGTTGTGCAGGCTGGCGCTGCTCACCGTCACCCCGCCGACAAATACCGGCTCAAGCTGGGCCGTCGGCGTCACCCTGCCGGTGCGCCCGATATTGACCGTCACGCCCAGGATGCGCGTGACGGCCTCCTGCGCCGGGAACTTGTAGGCGGTCGCGCCGCGCGGGTCCTTGCCGACCACGCCCAGCTCGCGCGTCAGCGCCATGCTGTTGACCTTGATCACCACGCCATCAATCTCGAAATCAAGCCGCTGCCGGCGGGATTCCCATGTGGGTAACTGCTGGATAATGTCGGATAGCGTGGGAAAGTAAGCGCAGCCAGGCGGGATATTGAAGCCCATCTGCTGCAGGTAATCCAGCATTTCCCACTGTGTATCCAGCGCAATTCCCACAGAATCCAGTATGTCATAAATGTACGCTGTCAGCGGGCGCGACGCCGTAATGCGCGAATCCTTCTGTTTAAGCGTGCCGGACGCGGTGTTGCGCGCGTTGACATACAGCGGCAGCTCAGCCGCGCGCTGGCGCTGGTTCAGCGCCTCAAAATCGGCCTTGAGGAACAGAACCTCGCCGCGCACCACCAGCCGCGCCGGCGGCGGCGGGCCGTCAGCGCGCTGGGGGATGCGCAGCGGCACGGTCCTGATCGTGCGCACGTTGGCGGTCACATCGTCGCCCAGCTCGCCGTTTCCGCGCGTCGCCGCCTGCGTGAGCAGGCCGCGCTCATACGTCAGCACAACTGACAGGCCGTCGAGCTTTGGCTCCAGCACATAGTCGGGCTGCGTGTCAGCCGGCAGCAGCCGCTGGTTGCGTTCTTCCCACGCCAGCAGGTCGTCGGCGCTGAAGGCGTTCGACAGGCTCAGCACCGGCGACGGGTGGCGCACCTTCGGGAAGCCCTCGGTTAAGTCGCTGCCGGCGCGCTGCGTCGGCGAATCCGCCGTGATTAACTCCGGGTGCTCGTCCTCAAGCTGGCTGAGTTCGCGGTAGAGGCGGTCATAATCGGCGTCAGCGATCACCGGGTCGTTGAGCACATAGTAGCGGTAGCTGTGGTCGTGAAGCTGCGCGCGCAGCGCCGCAGCCCGCTGCGCCAGGTCGTCAGCCATGCTTATCGCCCTTACCTTTCCAGCACCCGCAAAATCTGGCTCTGGCCGTCGTCCTGCGCCATCCAGCCGACATCGCCGCTCTGCGGGTCGCGCACCTGCCAGAAGGTCAGCCCGCTCGCCGGCTGCGGCCCGCCAATAATTTCAAACACCTGCCCGTAAGTGACGACGCGCAGCACCCTGTTCACGGTGTTGTCGAGGCCCGCCGAGGCGCGCACACTCGCGCCGGCGCGGTTAACGACCTCAACCCACGCGCCGACAGCGATCACTGCCGGCGTTGTGGTGGGAGTCACCGTCGGGGCCAGCGTCGGCCCCTGGAACAGCGCGTCCGGCGGCGGCTGCGCCGTGGGCAGCGCCGGCGTGGGCGAAGCGGCCAGCCCCAGCAGGCCGCCCTCAGGCGTCGCGGTCGGCGCGGCGGTGAGGATGACAATCTCAGGCGCGCTGGCCGGAAACGTCGCCCGCCCGCCCAGGCCGATCACAGCGGCGACGGCGCACGCCGCCGCGCCCAGCACGCCCACCAGCATCAGCAGCACCGCCCACAAAGGCATATACAGCGGGTTGTCGCGCCGGTCTGCGGGCTTGCGCTTGCGCGCCTCCGGGGGGTGCGGCTCTCCCGGCAGAAACGGCGGCGGGTCAGGGTGCATGGCGCTGCTTCCCCCGGCTGTCCAGCCAGGCCGCGAAGCGCTCAACCGGCCAGGTGTTCAGCACGCTGTGGGCCTCTACCCAGCCCCGGCGCGCCGTGATGACGCCGAAAGACAGCAGATCTAGCTGGTCGGCACTGTGCGCGTCGGTGTTGATCGCCAGCGGAATGCCCAGCTCAACGGCGCGGCGGGCATACTGCGCCTCCAGGTCGAGGCGGCGCGGGTTGGAGTTGATTTCCAGCGCCGTGCCGTGCTGCGCCGCCGCCGCGAACACCGCGTCCAGATCGGCGTCTACCGGCTCGCGGTCGGGGATGTACTGCGCGCGCGGGTGGCCGATCAGGTCCACGTGCGGGCTGCTGATCGCGTTGAGCAGGCGCCTGGTGATCTGCGCCCGATCCTGGCGCAGGCTGTAATGCAGCGACGCGATCACAAAATCCAGCCGGGCCAGCACGTCGTCGGGATAATCCAGCTCGCCGTCGGCGCGGATGTCCAGCTCGACGCCGTGAAAGACGCGAAAGCCCGGCCCCATGTCGGCGTCCACCCGGCGCACTTCTTCCTGCTGCTGCATGATGCGCTCGACGGACAGGCCGTTAGCGATCGCCGAGTACTGCGAATGGTCGGTAATGACGATATACTGCCGGCCCCGCGCGCGCGCCGCCGCCGCCATCTCGCGCACGCTCAGCGTGCCGTCGCTCCAGGTCGTGTGCATGTGCAGGTCAGCGCGCATATCGGCCAGCGTGATGAGCCGGGGCAGCCGGCCCGCCTGCGCCGCCTCAATCTCGCCGCTGTCCTCGCGCAGCTCCGGCGCGATCCAGGGCAGCCCGACCTGCGCGTACACGGCTTCCTCGGTGGCGCACAGAATTTTCGGCGCGGCCTCAACGACGCTGCCGGCAGCGTCCACCGGGCTGAAGGCGTGCTCGTTCAGGCTGAAGCCCTGCCTGAGCGCGATCTCGCGCAGGCGCACATTGTGTTCCTTGCTGCCGGTAAAGTAGCTGAGCGCGGTCCCCCAGCGCGCCGGCTCCAGGACGCGCAGGTCCACCTGAAGGCCGTTCAGCAGCTCGACGCTGCTTTTGGTCGGGCCGTGCCCCAGCACCCGCGCGACGTTCTCCATCGCGACGAAGTATGCCATAATCGGCGCCGCGTCGATGCTGGCGACCAGAAGATCCACATCGCCGATTGTCGGCCTGCCGCGCCGGATGCTGCCCGCCACCGCGCCCTCAACCGCCTGCGGCAGCGCCAGCAGCAGGTCCAGGATGGCCTGCGCGGCGGGCAGCGCCACCCCCAGCGGCGCGCGGCCAGTCTGCCGGGCCAGCGCTTCAATCCCCTGGATGACCTTCTGCTCGCTTTTCGCGCCCATGCCCGGCAGCTCGCGCAGCCGGCCAGCGCGGGCGGCGGCCTCAAGCTGCGCCAGGTCGGTGATCTCAAGCTGCTGCCAGAACAGGCGCGCCTTCTTTGGCCCGACCCCGTTGACGCGCATCACCTCGACCAGCCCCGGCGGAATTTCCTGCGCCAGCCGGTCATAGAACTCCAGCCGGCCCGTCTCCAGCATCTCGGTGATTTTGGCCGCCAGCGTCTTGCCGATGTGCGGCAGGTCCTCCAGCCCGCCCTCCGCGGCGATCGCGTGCAGGTCGCGCGGGAGGTCGCGCACCGTTTCGGCAGCGCGCCGGTACGACAGCACGCGGTGAATCACGTCGCCGCGTATCTCCAGCATGTCGGCGGTGGTCTCGAAAAGATCGGCTATTTCACGGTTGCTGAGCGTCGTCACAAGCTGCGCCCTCCGCCTGCGCCTTACCGGCGCGAGTATACCGCACACCTGAGCGAAACGGCAGTGTCCGCCAACACAGCGGGCCGGTATCAACCGGCCCGGCAAACTGCTTCAGCGGCGTCCCGCGTCAGACTAATTCGCGCGCTTTCGCCAGCGCTGCGTCAAAATTCACCTCGTGCCCCATCACCGGCACGTACTCCACATAACGAACCACGTTGTCGCGGTCCAGCACAAACACCGACCGCTGGCACTGGCGCCACTCGGTATCGTGCACGCCGTAGTCGTCAGCGAATTTCATGTCCATGAAGGTGCTGAGCGTTTCGGTCCTGTCGATGCCCTCGCTGCCGCAGTAGCGCCGGAGCGTGAACGGTGTGTCGGCGCTGACGGTCAGCACCGCCACGCCATCGCCCAGGTTGGCAGCTTCCTGGTTGAAGCGGTGCGTCTGCGCGGAACACACGCCGGTGTCAACCGACGGCACCACGCTGAAAATTTTCACCTTGCCGGCGTAGCTCGCCAGCGAACGGCTAGAGCGATCATTGGCGATCAGCGTAAAATCAGGGGCCTTCTCGCCAACCTTCAGCATCGGCCCCTGTACGTGATGCTCCTTGTCGCCCACCTGCATGCCGGGACGGCTGCTCATAACTGCGTAACCTCCTGTAGATCAGCTTCCAGAATATTACTCCATGCAGCTATTGTAACCGCTCCGCATAAGCGCCGCGTTAGAACTAAACGCCGCCGAAACGCCACACGCCGCCCACCATCGTCCCCAGAATGCCCAGCTCCAGAATCTCATCCGGCGGCACGCGGTACAGGTCGCGGTCGAGCACCACCAGGTCGGCCAGATAGCCGGGGGCCAGGCGGCCCAGGCTGCGCTCCAGGCCGGCGGCGTAGGCCGGGCCGGCGGTGTAGCCGCGCAGCGCCTCGTCAACCGTCAGCCGCGCCTCAGGATACCACCCTTCGGGGCCGGGCGCGCCGTCGGGCCGGCGGCGCGTGACGGCAGCGTGAATGCCCTTCAGCGGCTCGAACGGCTCGACCGGGGAGTCTGACCCCAGGGCAATGTGCGCGCCCTGGTCAAGCTGCACGCGCGCGTTGTAGGCCCACTGGCTGCGCGCGCCCCAGTACCGGTCCGACATCTGATAATCGGAGGTGGCGTGGATCGGCTGCATGGACGCGATCACGCCCAACTGCGCCAGGCGCGGCGCGTCCTCCGGCAAAATCACCTGCACATGCTCAATGCGGTGGCGGCGGGACGCCGGCGCCTCGCCGCGCGCGGCCTCCTCGCGGCGCACAGATTCGTACACATCCAGCACATCGTGCACCGCGCGGTCGCCGATCGCGTGGATCGTCGAGGGCATCCCGGCAGCGCTGGCCCGGCTGACCAGCTCAAACATGCCCTCTTTTTCCGTGACCACAATGCCGTAATTCTGCGGCTCGCCCTCGTAAGGCGCGGCCATGTAAGCGGTGCGTGTGCCCAGCGCGCCGTCCGCGAAAATCTTCAGCCCGCCGATGCGAATCCACTCGTCGCCAAAGCCCCAGCGCAGCCCGGTTTCCAGCGCGTGGTCAATCCATTCCTTGTTGATGTTCTTCACCACGCGCAGCGCCAGGCTGCCCTGCTCGCGCAGAATCTGCAGGGCGCGCAGGCAGTCCGGGCCGTCAAAGTCGTGCAGGCCGGTCAGCCCGGCGGCGAGCGCCAGGTCCTGGGCGGTCTGCATCTGCGCCGCGATCTGCGCCGGCGTCAGGCGCGGCATGCGCTCAGCCACCAGCTCTTCCGCCGTCTCGAACAGGATGCCCGTCGGCGCGCCGGCGGCGTCGCGCATGATCTGGCCGCCCTCCGGGTCGGGCGTGGCGGCCGTGATGCCGCACAGCCGCAGCGCCTGGCTGTTGACCCAGGCTGCGTGGCCGCTTTTGGCGCTCAGGTAAACCGGGTTGTGTGGCGCGGCGGCGTCCAGGTCGCGCGCGGTCGGGAAGGCTTTCTCTGGCCAGAAATCCTGCGCCCAGCCGCGCCCGACAATCCAACTGCCGGGCGCGACCAGCGCCGCCTGCGCCGCCACGCGCTCGACAGCGATCGCCTTGTCCGGCACTTCGAACACATCCACCTGGTTGAGCGCCGCCGCCGTCCACTGCCAGTGGATGTGCGCGTCCACCATGCCCGGAATCACCGTGCGCCCGCCCAGGTTCTCGCGGACAGTCGCCGGCCCGGCCAGCGCCAGCAGCTCGTCATTGTCGCCGGCAGCGACAACGCGCCCGCCGCAGATCGCCAGCGCCGCCGCGCGCGGCTGGCGCGCGTCCAGCGTAACAATGCTGCCGTTATACAGAATCAGATCAATCATCAGGTCACCTCAGCCAGCGCTCGCCGCGCCTCATCAGATACAGGCGTGCCCGTCAGGCCAGGCCGCGTCACCGACCGCGCCGCCAGCTTCGCCGCCACCCGCAGCGCCGCCCGCAGGTCGCCGTCCATCGCCGACCAGGACGCCAGCAGCGTCGCCGCGAAGACATCGCCCGCGCCGGTGACATCCGCCACCTGAACGCGCTCCGCCGCATACGTCAGCACTTCGCCGCCGCGGTAACAGGTGCCGCCGTGTTCGCCGCGCGTCACAACAACCCAGGGCGCCGCCTGGGCATACAGGCGCTCCAGGTCAGGGTCAGCCGCAATATCTTCCTCGCTGAGGACGACGACCGTCAGGGCCTTCAGCGCGTCGGGGTCAAACCAGCGCTTGAAGCGCACCAGCCCGGCGGCGTCCCACTGGCGCAGCCAGCCCTGCGGCGTGAGCATCACGGCTGAGCGTGGGAAACCGTGCGCCAGCGCCACATCAACCTCGTCGGCCAGCGGCGCCAGGTGCACCATTGGGGCCGAACGCCACGCAGCGGGCACATCGGCCAGCGTCAGCCGCTCGGCGCGTCCGCGCAGGTACTGCGTGCGGCCGGCGGCGCTGTACAGGTTTTCAAAGCTGGTGGTGGCTGCGGCGGGCACAACGGCGGTTTCGGCGACAAACGGCAGCAGCTCGGCCAGCAGCGGCTCGTCCGCCGCCGCGCTGGTCACCAGGCCGACGCGCAGGCCGAAGGCGTGGGCCGTGCGGGCAGCAAACGACACAGTGCCCCCCAGCACGCGCCCGCCGGCAGGCGTCAGATCGGCGGAGATGTGCCCGATCAGTACGTATTCAACTGCGCCGCTCATCGCCCGGCGTCACTTGTTGGGCACAATGGTGATCTTGCGCGCGGTCCCCTCGCCAACGCTCTCGGTGGACACATCAGCGCGGTCGCGCAGCACCATGTGGATAATCCGGCGCTCATAGGGCGGCATCGGCTCCAGCGAGATCGTGCGCTGCTCGCGCACCGCCTGGTCGGCCATGCGCAGCGCCAGCTCCTGCAGCTTGCTGGTGCGGCGCGCCTTGTAGCTGTCAACGTCCACCACGATATTTGCGCGGCGCTGAAGCTCGCGGCTGGTGATCAGGCGCGTCAGATACTGGAGCGAGGCCAGCGTCTCGCCGCGCTTGCCAATCAACGCGCTCAGGTCGCCGCTGCCGGTCACGTTGAGCAGCCAGGGCGCTTCACCCTCATCCTCAGCGCTCTCCGCCCGGCGCACATCCACATTCGCGCGAATAGACAGCTTTTCGAGAATTTCGCCCAGCACGACCCGCGCTACCTCAGCGTCCTCGTCGGTGGTCGCCTCGTCCGCATATCGGACCGCACCGCCCTCGTCGCCACCGCCGTACTCGTCTTCCTCGATCTCGGCCTGCCATGTAACCGCCGGGGCCGGCGCGCTGCGCTGGACCAGCAGTTGCAGCCGGACGCGCGCCGGGCGCGAATTGAGGCCGAACATGCCGCGCGACGCCTCCTCCAGCACCTCGACAATCACGTCGTTGGGGCCAACCCCAAGCTGCTCCAGCCCCTTCGCGATGGCTTCTTCAACACTGCCGCCGGTGGCTTCGATAAAGCGCTCTGAACTCATACGTTCACCCTTCAGAATGAAGATGGACGCCAGCAGCGCCCATGTTATATCGCGGTTCTATTTCGCCTTGGTCTTCGTCTTGGTCCTCGGCCTGGGCTGGTCAGCCTGCTGGCCGCTGTTGAGCGGCGCGTCCCCCGCGCCGTCGGCGCTGGCGGCGGCGCTCTGCTGCTCCGCCGTGATCTTCGGCGCGGCCGGCTTGTGCTTGCCCTTGGCCGCGGGCGCTGGCTCGCCGCCGCGCCGCAGCAGGCGCGCAATGCCGGACTGCGAGTCGCCCATGAACCCGTACTGAAGAATGCCGACGATGTTGCTGACGATGAAATAGATGGACAGGCCAACCGAGAACGACAGCGAGAAGAAGCCAAACATCAGCGGCATAACGGTGGTCATTGACTGCTGCATCGCCTGCGCCTGGTTGGGCTTGCCGTCGTCGCTGGGCGGCGTCGGCACAACCGTCAGCTTCGATTGCAGCCAGGTCGTCACCAGCACCAGCACCGGCAGCGCCAGCGCCCAGACCGGGTTCGCGGTGGGCGCTTTCGTCAGGTCCATGCCCAGCCACATATTGTTCAGCGGAACCAGCGGGTCCAGGCCGGACAGCAGAAACCGCCCCGACAGGTCGATGAGCTGGAACGGCGTGGCCGCCAGGGCGTAAATAATGGCCTGATACAGCGCGATCAGAATCGGAAGCTGGATGAGCAGCGGCAGGCAGCCGCCAAACGGGTTTACGCCATGCTCGCGGTACAGCACCATCTGTTCCTGGGCCAGCTTCTCGCGGTCGTTCTTGTGCTTTTCCTGCAGCTTCTTCAGCTCTGGCTGAAGGGCCTGCATCCGTTTGGTCGAGCGCTGCTGCTGGGCCGTCAGGGGTAAAATCGCCACCCGCACCAGAATGGTGAACACGACGATCGCCAGGACGATATTCTGCCCCAGCACCGAGTACAGCAAGGTGAGGACAGTGATAAACGGGTTGATGATAATATCCCACATAACTTACGCTCCAGCACCCAGTTTAACGTCCATACGACCACACACGCTCGCCGTTCTGTGCCGTAAATGCCACCAGCAGTTCGCCATTGGCAATCGTGCTGAAAATAACATACGCTTCCGGTATGTCAACTGATTGATCCGGTTCAATCAGCACCGGGTCAGACAGCACCTCGTCAGCCACCGGGCGGAAGAAGAACGTGCTGCCGTCCGCGCGGTTGAGCCAGTATACGTTGCGATCGCGCGCGCCGACAATCACATATTCGTTCCACACCAGCGGGCGCCCCGCGATCGAGTCGGCGGCGGGCTTGCTGCGCCACACCTCGCGGAAGCCGCCGGCGCCAACCTCCAGCGCGTACACCGTTCCGCTCAGGTCGGCGGCGTAGAGCACCCCATCAACCAGCGTCGGGCTGGCCCACACCCAATCAGTCGTCTCGTATTCCGCCAGAACTACGCCGTCCGTCGAAATATCAAACAGCCGGCGGGCCAGGCTGCCAACGTACAGGTGGCCATCGTGATACACCGGCTGGCCCATCACCGCGCCGCCCAGGTCAAGCTGCCATTTCTCCGCGCCGGTGTCGGCGTTCACCGCGCGCAGATGGTGGTCGAGCGCGCCGAAGTACAGCGTGTCGTCCACCAGCAGCGGGTTGGCCCACACGCCGCGCTGCGTCGGCACGCGCCAGGCTTCGCTCGTGAAGCTGCCGTTCTCCAGCGCCACAAAGTCGGACTCCGCCAGGCCCAGCAGCAGCCGCGAGCCGTACAGCACCGGGTCAGACAGGGCCGCGCCCGGCAGGTCAATGCCCTCGGCTGAGGTTGGCCGCGCCGTGGGCAGGTCAATCTCGAACAGCTTGTTGTGATAGGTCGCCACCAGCAGTTGGTTGTTGTCGGTCAGCACCGGGGCCGTGTAGAAATTGGTCGGCTGGCCGCCCGCTGGCGCGGTGAATTCCCAGATGCGGGCCTTGCCCTCGTTGTCGAGGCGCACCTCGCCGTCAGCGTTGCGCAGCTTGACGGGCGTGCCGTCGCGCACATCCACCAGCACCAGCCGGTCGTGGTAGGCCACCATCAGGTTCTTTTCCGGCCCGATAACGCTCACCGACGGCCACCTGGACTCCAGGCGAACAGGCACACACGCCCCTGCCAGCAAGCCCGCCGCCAGCGCCAGTGCAAACAGGCGGTTACGCGCCAGCTTCCGCAGTATGTTCAACCGTTTCTCTCCTCAAGATCAGGAACCGGGTCATAGCCGCCAGGGTTCAGCGGGTGACAGCGCGAAATACGCTTGATCCCCAGCCAACCGCCGCGTATAACCCCGTATCGCTCAATAGCCTCGTAGGTGTAAACCGAACAGGTCGGCTGAAAACGACAGCTTGGCGGCAGCAGCGGCGAGAGAAAGCGCTTGTAGAACCGAATTAAAGCCAGCGCCACAAACTTCACGGCAGCTTACCTTCCACCCGCAGCAGGCCCGCCTGCTGAACCAACTCATACAATGTACGACTCACCGATAAAAAATGTTGCCCGACAACAGCGCGCCGGGCCACAATCACAACGTCAAAACCAGGGTTGAGCTGGGGGTGCAGTTGGCGAACGGCCTCGCGCAGCAGGCGCCGGGTGCGGTTGCGGGCAACCGCGTTGCCCAGCCGCTTGCTGGTAATCAAACCGTAGCGGTTGGCCGACAGGTCGTTCGCGTTGACCGTCAGCGTCAGCAGCCGGTGCTGGTACGTCTTACCCTGCTCGCGCGCCCGCGCAAAATCCTCGCCCCGCGTCAGCCGGAACCGCCGCTGCATCCTCGCCGATCACGCTTTCCAGTTGACCTTCTTGACATGGTTGGGTGTAACCGCCAGGCTGTGCCGCCCATGCTTGCGGCGCGCCTTCAGCACCCGCCGCCCGGTGCTCGTCTGCATGCGCTGGCGGAAACCGTGCACCCGCTTGCGGCGGCGGATTTTCGGCTGCCAGGTACGTTTGGTGGTCATGTTTTTATCCCTTCAGCAAACAGAGAAACTGCCCCCAGGGCAGTTTGTTAGCACTACGTGGATTCCGAGACGCAAGTATATCCTACCGCCGCAGCACGGTCAACCCAACGCTTGCCGGACTTACCTGAGTAAAGTATAATCTTAACTCTGGTCTGCGGTTTGACCGCTAACCCGCGGACACCCGCAACCACGCAATCCCCTTTTATGTTTGGAGGCACAACCGCCTTGATGCCAGCAAGCCATTGGGCGCGCAGCTTTACCCTGAATAAGAGCGATGTCGAGTTCGTCACCGGCCTGCTCCTGGAAAAAGAAACCCCCCTCAGCACCGAAACCCTGGCGCGCGCGCTCATAGGCGACCGCCTGAACCGCGAAGCAGAAGCCATTCGCAAACGCTACCAGGACACCCTGCCCTACAACCCATCAGCCGCCTATGAAGCCGGCCAGCACCTGATCTTCCCGGCGCTGGACTACGCCGCCGGCACAGTGGAGCGCGTCCGCCCAGGGGTCAACCCCGGCTGCGAGCCGTTCGATGTCATCGCCGTCCGCTTCGACGACAACGCCCACAACCCGTCCGGCCGCCTGCGCGAATTTGCCGCGAACATGGCCGCCGCGCACGCGCTCAGCGAGGGCAACGGCGCTGACCTGGCGGCCCATTTCCAGGCCGGCCAGCTCACGACTGACGAAATCATGCAGGCCGCGGGCGCCGACATCGTTTACACGCTTGACCAGAGCCTGGCCGATGTCGGCTCGCTGGTGCAGGTTGCTGGCCTGTGGTTCCCGCGCGACCTGCTGGTGGAGGTCAACCTCGGCCACCTGCACCTGACCGAGGCGATCCTGGACATCAATGCCGGCGGCCCGCTTTCAACCCAGGCCATCCTGCAGGAGATCGGCGGCCTGGGCAGCGGCACAGCCGCCCTTCAGGAATTTTCACTTAACTTCGCCATGCGCGACGATGACCGCTTTGACGAGGTCGGCCCGACCGGCCTGGTGCTGTGGCATCTGCGGCGGCTGGAGCCTGAAGAAGTGCTGAACACGCCCGCGCGCCTGCGCTACACGCCCATTGACTATGATCGCAGCCTGCTTTCGCCAGAGATGCTGGCGCTGGAAGCTGAGATCAACGACGAGCTTTCCCCATCGGCCCCGCCCGCCGACAAGCTGCAAACGGCCACCATCACGCTGACCTACCCGCACCGGCGCACCGGCACGCTGCCGCTGACCGCCGCCGCCCGCCACGTTTTCCCCACCGCCCGCCAGACGCCGCGCGTTCATGTGCAGTTGGTTGACGGCCAGGACGGCGAGACATATCCCGGCTGGGTCGTCCGCAAAGATCGCTATGTCTTTGGTCTGGACCGCTTCTACCGCAAGCACCGCCTGCCGATTGGGGCGTTTGTCACCGTCAGGCGCGGCGACGAGCCTGAGCAGGTGATCGTTGATTACAATGCGTACCGCCCGCGCACCGAGTGGATTCGCCTGGTGGCGCCGCACGGCGGCCAGATCGGCTTCGAGAACGCCAAGCGCGCGATCGGCGCGGAGTACGACGACCTGATGATCCTCGGCGCCGACGACCTCGACGCCGTAGACGAACTCTTTACCCAGATGCAGCAGCAGAAACGCACCCTGCCCGCTATCATGCGCGCCATCATTCCTTCCCTGGGCCGCCTCACGCCGCAGAGCAATGTTCACGCCAAAACGCTTTACAGCGCCGTGAACGTTGTCAGACGCTGCCCGCCCGGCCCGATCTTTGCGATGCTGGCCGCAAACCCCGATTTTCAGAATGTCGGCGGCGATTACTGGAAGCTGAGCGACAACTAGGAGTCCGACCGTATGGCTGCTTCAGGCAAACCGAGCGCGCTCATCAAGCCAACACTTGATACCCGCTTCTACATTGACTACGCCTGGTGGGAGCGCAGCGAAGGGGACCTGAACATCTACATGCTCAGCCATCTGCTGCCTGAACAGCGCGAATCCCTGTCACAGGCGACCGAACGCCGCCTGATAGACCACATTGACCCGGACACCGGCGAGGTGTTCCAGTTCGACGAGCTGGCGCTGGCGATCCGGCTGGCCGCCGCTGACCCGAACTTCATCAGCCCGCAGACCTCGCTGGTGGACAGCATCTTTCGCGTGTTCCTGGCGAACGACAACCTGCCGCTGACGCCGCGCGAACTCGCCGCGCAAACCGGGCGCGACGCCAACACCATCCTCAAGACTCTCGGCGGCGTGCGCATCTACAAAGGCATCCGCCCCTACATCCCTGATTGAACAAACGACAGGTCCAGGTTTATGAGCCGCGTTATCAATACTGACAGCACCGGCAAAAAACGCAGCCAGATGATGCGCACTGCCGCCGAAACCCTGCGCCGCCTCAGCCAGAAAACCGCTGTTGACGACGATACGAAAGATATGACGGCGCTGCTGGTTTTCTGCCTGCGCGAGGTCGAAGCCGGCATCGAACAGTCGGCCCAGGTGTGGGAAAAACGCGATTACTGGATGAAGGCCGAGGAGTTCCGCGAGCGCTGGCGCTGGGCCGGCGTCATGACCGCTGAACTTCAGGAGCTGGTTTTCGCGGACAACTGGGCCGAGCTGCCGCCGATGATGGTCCGGCTGCTGCCCTACTTCAGCGACATCAAAATCAACAAGTTCACCCGCCGCGAAGGCTCGTGGCAGGGCAGCTACGCCGCCCTGA
>CAZDVL010000023.1:0-22247 GCA_964508745.1 uncultured Anaerolineaceae bacterium
CAGCACCCGGACCAGTTCCTGCAGCTCGGCGTCGTCGTCAACGACCAGCACGCGCCTCCGGGTTCCCTCCGCCATCTTGCCCCCTCATATTGCTGTGCGTGTTCTGCCACAAGTGCGGTGCTATTTGTAGCGCAGCGACACCGGCTTTGCAATATCCACCTGCGCGCCCAAAACTATCCAATTGCCTATCGCCGCGCTTCGGTGTATCCTCATCAGGGAAACGCAGGGTTTTGGCTGCGAGGTGAGGATATGCCTGTGGCACTTCATGGGAAACGCGGTTTATGGCTGCTGCTGCTGCCGGCGCTGCTGGCCGGCTGCTTTCAGCAGCGCGGCGAGTCCTTCCAGCCGGCGAGCAGCACGGCGCTGCCCACGGTGGCCGCGCCCACTGTTGAACTGACTGTTTCCGACACGAACGACGCCGCCAGCACCCCAACGCTCGAAATCATCGTTCCCGCCCCCAACACCGGCGCGCAGGCGCTCAGCACGCCAACCGCGCTGCCGATCACGGTGTTCATGCAGCCCACGCGCTCGCAGGAAACGCCGCCGCCTGCCGGCCAGCCCCCTACCAGCACCGACGACGCCGCGGCGTCAGGGCAGTTTATCACGCCCGTCAGCCCGCTGGGGCCGCTGTTTGAGTCCGCGACGCCGCCCGGCCTTCAGCCCGCCGAAACCACCGGCCTGATCACGCCGACCGCGCTGCCGCTGGGGGGCGCTGAAACCGGGGACGCCCTGCCCAGCGAATGCACCTACACCGTGCGGCCGGGCGACAACCTCTACCGCATCGCCATGGGCAACGACACCACCCTGGCCGCCATGCGCGCGGCCAACCCGGATCTGACCGGGGACGCGCCCATTTTGCAGCCCGGCCAGGTGCTGCGGCTGCCCGGCTGTGCCGGCGATGTGGCCGCGGCCACGACGGCTCCGGCCGCCGGCACGACGCCGACCGCCCCAGCCGTTCCCGGCCAGCAGCAGGTGTACCGCGTCCAGCCCGGCGACACGCTCTACGCGATCGCGCTGCGGTTTGGCACGACCATCGCCGCGATTACGGCCGCCAACAACCTGTTAAACCCGAACCGGCTGGACGTTGGCCAGGAGATCATCATCCCGGCCAGCTAAACGCCTAGCGCGGCCCAGCCAGATAGGCATCCTGAACGGCGATGTCGTCGAAGCGCGCCCAGGCCGTCGCCTGGACCGCGCCCAGCGCCACGCCCGCCTGTCCCTGCGTGAATTCGTCGTCGAAGGTCTCGGCCACAAACACGTCGTTGACAAACAGCGCCAGGTAGTTTTCGACGCACACCGCCCGCAGGCTGTTGGGCTGCTTTCCGCGCCTCACCGCGCCGCTGGCCTGCCAGGGCACAAGCTGGAACAGGTCGCCGCGCGCGTCGGTCGCCACGCTGATCGAGAACGTGCCGTCGCTGCCGACGAGAAAGTAGTAGCCATTGCCGCCGCTGTCGGCCCGGCACATGAGGCCGAAGGCGCTGCCGTCAGCGCCCTGCGTCTGCTGCACCGTCGCCGTGATGATCACGTCCGTGTGCGCGGCGCCGTTGAGCGACCAGACATAGCCCCGGTCGGCGACAACCGCCCCCTCCAGCGCGCCGTCGCTGACGCGAAACAGGGCCGCCTCGCCCGGCGCGGTGAACACCTGCCAGGAGCCGGCATTCCCGTGCTGGAAATAGTCCACTGTGCGCGCCGGGCGCGTGTAGACACTGCGCGAGGGTCCGTCTATCGGCGCAGTCTGGCAGCCCGCCAGCGCCGCCAGCAGCAGGACACCAGACACAAGCAGCGGTACGCGGTTCATCATAGCCACCACCAGCGTTTCAGTACGTAATGTCGCGGCGCAGCGCGTCGTGCAGGCGCGCGGCTTCCGGGTGCTGCGGGTTGAGGCGCAGCGCCTCGCCAACGGCCTGCAGCGCGTCCATCGGCCTGCCTGTCCGGCGCAGGTGTTCGGCCAGCAGCAGATAGGTGCTGAGCGCCTTCTTCTCAACGCCGGCGTCCGCGTAGGCGCGCGCCAGCCGCAGGCGCAGGGCGGCGTCGTGCGGGCGCAGCGCCGCCGCCCGCTCCAGGTGCGAAAGCGCGCGGCGCGTCTCAGCGCCGCGTTCGTACAGGTCGGCCGCTGCGATGTGCCAGCCGGCGGCTTCGTCGGCGCGCTGCAAACGCTTCAGCGCCGCGATGATTTTCTCCACCGGGCCGGGGTCGGCGCGGTCGAGTTCGTGCGCGCGCAGGTACAGCGCCAGGTCAGCCTGCGGGTCGCTGGCCGGCGGGGCCGCCTTGTCCTGAATGTCGCCGTTATAATGCGACATGGCCGCCTCGATGCCGTCGCGCAGCCACATTTCGGCGGCGGCGGCGGCGCGCTCGGCGGCCTCGCGCGCCAGGATGGCGTCGTCGCCGCTGAACGCCTGCAGGACATAGGCGACCGGGTCCATCTTGCCGGGCGGCCGCCCGATGCCGAAGCGCAGCCGGTTAAAGCCCTGCGTGCCCAGGTGCTGGATGATGCTGGCGATGCCCTTCTGGCCGCCGGCGCTGCCCGCAGGGCGCAGGCGCAGCGTCCCCAGCGGCAGGTCGAGGTCATCAGCGATCACCAGCAGGCGCGCCAGGTCAATCCGGTAAAAATCAACCAGCCCGCGCGCCGCCTCCCCGCTCAGGTTCATGAACGTCTGCGGCTTCGCCAGCAGCACGCGCTGCCCCGCGATCTGCCCGCTGGCCGTCAGCGCCTTCTTCTCGGTTTTGGCGAAGGCCAGGCCGTGCCGCTGCGCCAGCGCGTCCAGCACATGCCAGCCGACGTTGTGGCGCGTCGCCGCGTATTTCGGGCCGGGGTTGCCCAGGCCCACGATCAGGTAAAGGTCAGCCATACGATCATCCCTGCTGTCGGTTGCACCCCACCAGACAACACCTCTCGTCACAAAAACTTTAAGGCTGGCTCTGTTTTAGGCCGCCGACCGGCGCTGCGCAAGGGTTTAGTTATGAACCACATAGTATAATATGGCATATTTCAGTATACTGAACCACAAGCGCAGCAGGCTTTCCCTCCGTAAAGTTAAAGAGGAACTATCGTGAAATCAGGCAAAGGACGGATCGTGATGGCTGTGGCGGCGTTTGTTCTGCTGATCACCGCCCATATCGCCAGCGGCCAGGCCCTGAGCGTAGGCTGCGCCAACACCAGCGCTTCCTTTCTGAACGGGACGTTTACCTCTAACAGCGCGACGTTCGGCGCGGCGTTCAACGCTGGCGAAATGCTCACGTTACAGATCAGCGGGGCAGCGCCGGCTGTTTTCCAACTGAGCCAGGCGATGGCGCTGCCGCTGGCGGTGGTAACCACAGCGCCAGTCAGCGGCACGATCACCGTTTCCTTTACGATCCCGGCGGCCGGTTTTCGCCTGTTTGAGGTCGCGGAAACTGCGGGGGGCACGATCACCGTGTCGGCGAGCTGCGGCCTGCCTGCCGCAAGCGGCGGCGGCACGCTGGTGGTCGCGGCGGCCTGCCCCAATCTGCTCGACGGGCGCATCAATAACGATGCGCTGCTGGACTGCGGCGCGCCGGTCGCCATCTACACCGGCTCCGTTGACATCTACAGCATAGACCCGGCCACCAGCCGCGGCTACCTGGTGCTGCGGCTGACAGACGACGACCTTGCCGCTGCAGCCGCGCCGGCGGCCAACACGCTGCTGGCGCAGGCCGCTGATCCGTTCACCGGCCAGCCGATCAGCGTCTACCGGCTGACCACCGGCGAGCTTCAGGTGAACGCCTTCTACGCGAACGGCAAACCCTACACGGTGGCCTGGCCCGCCGACCAGCCGTCGGCGCTCTACCACCTGGACTGGTAGCCTGGCCGCGCGCGCGGCGGCCTTTCCCGGCCGTCAGCCCTGGCCGGCGGCGGCCGGCTCGCGCTCCGGGCTGAACTGCGTCTCGTAGAGCTGCGCGTACAGCCCGCCCCGCGCCAGCAGCGCCGCGTGTGTGCCGCGCTCCACCACGCGCCCCCGGTCCAGCACCAGAATCAGGTCAGCCGCCAGCACCGTGCTGAGGCGATGCGCGATCACCAGCGCCGTGCGCCCGGCCTGCACGGTCCTGAGCGCCTCTTGAATCAGCGCCTCAGAGTGGCTGTCCAGGTGGCTGGTCGCCTCATCCAGCACCAGGATGCGCGGGTCCTTGAGAATCACGCGGGCGATGGCGATGCGCTGCTTCTCGCCGCCGCTGAGCCGGTAGCCGCGCTCGCCCGCGATCGTGTCGTAGCCGCCGGGCAGCGCGGCGATAAAGTCGTGAATGTTGGCGGCGCGGCAGGCGGCCTCCAGGTCGGCGTCGCTGGCGTCGGGGCGCGCGTACAGCAGGTTGGTGCGAATCGTGTCGTGGAACAGGTACGTTTCCTGCGTCACCATGCCGATATTCGCCGCCAGCGTGTCGAGCGTGAGGTCGCGCAGGTCGTGGCCGTCGAGCAGGATGCGCCCGGCCGACGGGTCGTACAGGCGCGGGATGAGGTACGTCAGCGTGGTTTTGCCCGCCCCGCTCGGCCCCACCAGCGCCACAAGCTGCCCCGGCTCGATGCTGAAGCTTACGCCTTCCAGAGCTGTGTCGCGCGCCTGGCTGCGGCCATCCCCGGCCGGGTGCGCCGGGCTGTGCGCGGCGTCCGCGCCGGAAAGCACCGCGCCCACGCTGTCCATGCTGCCGTGCCGCGTCACCGCGCTGAGGCGCTGTTCGGCGTCCACGTCGTAGGAAAAGGTCACGTCCTCAAAAACCAGCGCGCCGCGCACCTGTTCCAGCGCCAGCGCGTCCGGCTTTTCAGCCACCTCCAGCGGCAGGTCCAGCACCTCAAACACGCGCTCGAAGCTCACCATCGACTGCGCGAACGCGACCGGCGCGGTCATCAGCGCCTGCAGCGGGCCGTAAAGCTGGGTGAGGTACGCGCCAAAGGCCACGATTGTGCCCACCGTGAACGCGCCTTCAATCACCAGATGGCCGCCAACCCAGTACACCAGCGCCGTGCCCGCCGCGCTCACCAGGCCGATCAGCACGAAGAACTGGCTGCCCGCGACCGCCTGCCTGATGCCCGTGTCGCGCACGCGGGCCGCGCGCTGGCCAAAACGCTCAACCTCTGTGCGCTGCCGCCCGAACAGTTTGACCAGCAGCGCGCCGCTGATGTTCAGCGTTTCGTTCATGGTGGCGTTCATGCGGGCGTTGTGGTCCATCTGCTCGCGGGCGATGTCGCGCAGGCGCGCGCCCAGCCGCCGCGCGATCACAACGAACAGCGGCAGAATCGCGACGCCCAGCAGCGTCAGCCGCCACTCCAGCGTCAGCATGACGGCCAGCGTCGCGATCACCGTCACCAGGTTGGTCGTAATGTCCACAATGGTGCTGCTGATCGCCGTTTGCGCGCCGATCACGTCGTTGTTCAGCCGGCTCATCAGCTCACCGGTGCGCGTCTGCGTAAAGAAACGCAGGGACATGCGCTGCAAGTGGGTGTAAAGCGCCACCCGCAGGTCAAAAATAACGCCCTCGCCGATCGCGGCGTTGATTTTGCGCTGCGCCACCCGGATCGCGCCGCTGAGCAGCGGAATCAGCACCAGCGCCAGCGCCAGCACGTTGAGCCGCTGGATGTCGCCGGCGGGCAGCGTGGTGTCAATCAGGTCACGGAACACCAGCGGCGTCACCAGGCCCAGCCCGGTCGTGACCAGAATGGCGGCCAGCAAAAAGCTGATGCCCCTGGTGTAGGGGCGGGCATAGCCCAGCACACGCCGCAGCAGCGCGCGCGTGATCGGCGGCTTGTCGCCCTCATCGCCGCGCATGTAGGCGAACCAGCCGCCGCCGCCGCCGTGAAAACCCACGCCATCCCTCCGTCTGCCTATGCAGCGTTCACTGTTTCATGATAACCGAACCGCGAGCAGCGGCGCTGCTGCCAGAATGGGCAGGTTCAGCCTGCACTTTCGAGCAGCGCGTAGGCTTCAGCGAGCGAGTTGACGAAGCGGAACGGGCGCGCGCGCAGGCTGCCGCCGTAGACGTGCGCCAGCGTGCTGTAGCCGGCGCGAATCAGCGCCCCGGCGCCAACGACCAGCCGCTGCCCCTCGTTCGCGCGGGCCTCGCCGCTGGCGAACACGTCACCAGCCACGCGCAGGAAATCGCCAGGGATGCGCCCGGCGCGGCTGAGGTCAATCACCAGATGCACGGTGTGGTCGGCGCTGCCAATCAGCGCATCCGCCTCTTTGATCGCGGTGTAGAGGTCGTCCCAGCTCCAGCCCGGCCTGAATTGGAGCAGGACAATCGAAGGGGTGTGCCAGCTCACAGCGATGTTCACAGCCTGAAACCTCCCGTCTGGCGTGCCCGCTATTCCGTGATTGTAAACTGCGTGGACGGCCCGACAACCGCGCCGTTCACCTCCAGGTCCACCGTCCAGGCGCCGGGCGTGAACGGCACGTCGGTCTGGTCAATGAAGAACCAGATGCAGGCGTCGTTGATCTCGAAGTCTGGCGTGAAATCGTGGCTGACCACCTGCTGGCCGTTCTGAAACCAGCGCGACACGATAGCCGTGCCGGGCTGGATGTTGTAAGCGGTGGCGACAATGTAGATGCGGCTGCTGCTGGCGCTGAAGGTGGACGAGACGCCGGCGGCGCAGTCGTCAGCGCCCACGTTGGCGGCGGTCACGATGTTCGCCAGGGTTGGCGCGGCGCTGGTGGGCGTGACGTTCGCGCCGGGCGGGGTCACCGGCACGTCGCCGGGGGCGGCTGTGGGGGCGGCGTTGGCGCCGTCCGCGCCCGCGACAGGCAGCGGCGTGAGCGCCGCCGGCGTGATATTCGCGCCCACCGCGGCGGGGTCCGCCCCGCGCGCGATCAGCGTCGCCTGAAGCTGGCTGCGCTGTTCCTGGGCCTGCGCCACCAGCGTATTCATGTACTCAACGGTCACCTGCAGGCGGTCAGCGTCCACCGTGGCCGTCTGGCGAACGGCGGCGATCTGTGTGTTGAGCGACACATTCTGCGCGACCAGCGTCAGTTCAATTTCGTTCTGCGGGGTGCAGGCCGCGGCCAGCGCCGCCAGCAGCCCCGCGACAATCAGCTTTTGTCTCAAGCGCGCATCTCCCTCCGGCGCGATTTACGCATCAGTGTAGCAGAACAGCGCGCGGCGACAAAGGGCTGTGCGGCCAAAATCCTGATGTTTTCCTGATGCCTCCCCCGCCAATTCTGACCCCGCTTTAATGCCGATTCTGCGACAATCAGCCTGGCTTCAGAACAAAGGAGGGTCCCGTTATGGATTGGGAACTGGCTGTCGCCGGGCTGATCGCCCTGCTGCTGTTGGCGTACCTGACGTATTCACTGGTGTACCCGGAGAGGTTTTAGCGGATGACGGCGCTTGAACTGCTGCAGATCGTCGTGTTTTTCGTGCTGCTGATCGTCTGCACACCGCTGCTCGGCGGCTATATGGCGCGGGCAATTAACGGCGAGCGCACACTGCTCACACCGGTGCTGCGCCCGCTGGAGACGATCACCTACCGGCTGGCGGGCGTTGACGCGGACGAGGAGCAGGGCTGGCGGCAGTACACGCTGGCGCTGCTGGCCTTCAACATCGTCGGTTTCCTGGTCGTGTTTCTGCTGCAGGTGTTTCAGGGCAGCCTGCCGCTCAACCCGGCGGGGCTGCCCAACGTAGAGCCATTTCTGGCGTTCAACACTGCCACCAGCTTCATGACCAACACCAACTGGCAGTCCTACGCGGGCGAAACCACCCTCAGCTATCTGCCGCAGATGGCCGGGCTGACGGTGCAGAATTTCGTCAGCGCGGCAACCGGCATCGCCGTCATCGTCGCGCTGGCCCGCGGGCTGGCGCGGAAATCCGCCAGCACGCTGGGCAATTTCTGGAGCGTCCTCACCCGCTCAACGCTCTATGTGCTGCTGCCGCTTTCGGTGGCGCTGGCGCTGGCGCTGGTCAGCCAGGGGGTGATCCAGAATTTCAACGCGCCGGTCGCGGCGACGGCGCTCACCGGCGAAACGCAGGCCCTACCACAGGGGCCGGCCGCGTCGCAGATCGCCATCAAACAGCTCGGCACGAACGGCGGCGGATTCTTCAACACCAACAGCACCCACCCCTACGAAAACCCCACGCCGCTGAGCAACTTTCTGGAGGTGTTCGCCATCCTGATTATCCCGGCGGCGCTGACCTTCACTTATGGGAAGCTGGTCGGCTCGACGCGCCAGGGCTGGGTGATCTTCACGGCCATGCTGCTCCTGCTGCTGGCGGGGCTGAGCGTGATGCTGGTCGCGGAGTACAGCCCGAACCCGATCTTCGGCGCGGCGAGCGCGCTGGAAGGCAAGGAAACGCGCTTCGGCGTCGCCAACAGCATCCTGTGGGGCGCGGTCACGACCGCCGTCTCGAACGGCGCGGTGAACGCCATGCACGGCAGCCTCAGCCCGGTGGCGGGCGGCATCGCCATGCTCAACATGATGCTGGGCGAGGTGATCTTCGGCGGCGCGGGCGCGGGCCTGTACGGCATCCTGGTTTTCGTGATCCTGACGGTGTTCATCGCCGGGCTGATGGTCGGGCGCACGCCGGAATACCTGGGCAAGAAGATCGAAGCGCGCGAGATCAAGCTGGCGATCGTCGCCGTGCTGCTGCCCTCAGCGACGATTCTGCTGTTTACGGCGCTGTCCGCCGTCACGGACGCCGGGCTTTCCAGCCGCGCCAACAGCGGGCCGCACGGCTTCAGCGAAATCCTCTACGCTTATACCTCAACCGTTGGCAACAACGGCAGCGCCTTCGCCGGGCTGAACGCCAACACGCCCTTCTACAACACACTGCTCGGCGTTGCGATGTGGGTCGGGCGTTTTGGGGTCATCCTGCCCGCGCTGGCGATCGCCGGAAGCATGGTCACGAAGAAGGTCACGCCGCCTTCGCCGGGGACGTTCCCGACGAACGGCCTGCTGTTCGCCGGCCTGCTGATCGCGGTCATCCTGATTGTCGGCGGGCTGACGTTTTTCCCGGCGCTGGCGCTGGGGCCAATTGTTGAACACCTGCTGCTGCATGCCGGACTCACTTTTTAGGTGCTGACGACGATGGAAATGAAACCGAGACCACTGTTTGAACGCGCAATCGTGCGCCGGGCGCTGGCGGACGCCGTCCGCAAGCTCGACCCGCGCCAGCAGGCCAAGAACCCGGTGATGTTCGTGGTGCTGGTCGGCGCGGTGCTGACCAGCCTGCTGGTGCTTCAGGACGCGGCGACAGGCGACACCGCCGACCTTGGCTTCAACCTGCAAATCACGCTCTGGCTGTGGTTCACCGTGCTGTTCGCCAATTTCGCGGAGGCGATGGCGGAGGGGCGCGGCAAGGCGCAGGCGGACGCGCTGCGCAAAACGCGCACCCAGATGACCGCCCGCCGCCTGGTGAACGACAGGGAGGA
This sequence comes from uncultured Anaerolineaceae bacterium, assembly GCA_964508745.1. GTDB lineage: Bacteria > Chloroflexota > Anaerolineae > Aggregatilineales > Phototrophicaceae > DAOTWC01. Next base: position 9,368 of record CAZDVL010000023.1, read on the forward strand.
GAAAGTTTCCGCCCTGCAGTTGAAAAAAGGCGACCTGGTGGTGTGCGAAGCGGGCGACCAGATTCCTGGCGATGGCGAGGTGGTCGAAGGCATCGCCAGCGTGGACGAGAGCGCCATCACCGGCGAGTCCGCGCCGGTGATTCGCGAAAGCGGCGGGGACCGCAGCGCGGTGACAGGCGGCACGCGGGTGCTGAGCGACCGCATCGTGATTCGCATCACCTCCGAGCAGGGCAGCACGTTCCTGGACCGCATGATCGCGCTGGTGGAGGGCGCGAAGCGCCAGAAAACGCCCAACGAAATCGCGCTGACCATCCTGCTGTCCGGCCTGACGATTATCTTCATTCTGGCGGTGGTCACGCTGCGGGCCTTCGCCGCCTACAGCGAGGCGGAATCCGGCATCGTGCAGACGACGGCGACCGTGCCGGTTCTGATCGCCCTGCTGGTGTGCCTGATCCCGACAACGATCGGCGGGCTGCTGAGCGCGATCGGCATCAGCGGCATGGATCGCATGATCCAGCGCAACGTGCTGGCGACGAGCGGCCGCGCCGTCGAGGCGGCGGGCGACATTGACGTGCTGCTGCTGGACAAGACCGGGACGATCACGCTGGGCAACCGCATGGCGACCAACTTTATTCCGGCGGGGCGCGTCCCGGCGGACCGGCTGGCGGACGCGGCGCAGTTGTCGTCGCTGGCCGATGAAACCCCGGAAGGGCGCAGCATCGTCATTCTGGCAAAAGAAAAATTCGGCCTGCGCGGGCGCGAGCTGCACGAACTCAAGGCCGAATTCATCCCCTTCACCGCGCAGACGCGCATGAGCGGCGCAGACTTCCCGGCCGTGGACGGGCATCCGGCGCGCAGCATCCGCAAGGGCGCTGTTGACGCGGTGAAAAACCACATCGAGGCGCTGGGCGGCGCGTTCCCGGCAGACGTGCAGGGCACGGTGGACGGCATCGCCAAAATGGGCGGCACGCCGCTGGTGGTCGCTGAAGGCAGGGATGTGCTGGGGGTGATCGAGCTGAAGGACATCGTGAAGGGCGGCATCCGGGAACGCTTCGCCCAACTGCGGGCGATGGGCATCCGCACGGTGATGATCACCGGCGACAACCCGCTGACCGCCGCCGCCATCGCCGCCGAAGCCGGCGTGGACGACTTCATGGCGGAGGCCACGCCGGAGGACAAGCTGCGGCGCATCCGCGCGGAACAGGCGAACGGGCACCTGGTCGCCATGACCGGCGACGGCACCAACGACGCCCCGGCGCTGGCGCAGTCCGACGTGGGCGTCGCGATGAACACCGGGACGCAGGCCGCGCGCGAGGCGGGGAACATGGTTGATCTGGACAGCGACCCGACCAAATTAATCGAGGTGGTCGAGATCGGCAAGCAGCTTCTGATGACGCGCGGGGCGCTGACGACGTTCAGCATCGCCAACGATGTCGCCAAGTATTTCGCCATCATCCCGGCGCTGTTCGCCGCCTTATACGCGGCCGCGCCGGGGGAAGCGGGGCCGCTGGCCGCGCTCAACATCATGGGCCTGGCGTCCCCACAGAGCGCCATCCTGAGCGCCATCATCTTCAACGCGCTGATCATCATCGCGCTGATTCCGCTGGCGCTGCGCGGCGTGAGCTACCGGGCGATGGGCGCGGCGGCGGTTTTGCAGCGTAACCTGCTGGTGTATGGGCTGGGCGGGCTGCTGGCCCCGTTCATCGGCATCAAACTGATTGACGTCATGATCACCCTGCTGGGCCTGGCCTAGGAGCAAAGCGATGTTGAAGCAGATTATCCCGGCGGCGCGCATGCTGGCAGTCCTGACTCTGTTCACAGGGGTGCTGTATCCCCTGCTCATAACTGTGATCGCGCAGCTCGCCTTTCCAGCCCAGGCGAACGGCAGCCTGCTGGTGGTTGACGGCGTAACGGTCGGCTCCGGGCTGGTCGGCCAGGCGACGGACGACCCGCGCTACTTCTGGCCGCGCCCGTCGGCGGTCAACACCATGTTCGGCTCGTCGCCAGACGCGCTCAGCGCGTCCGGCGCGACCAACTACGGCAGCACCAGCGCGGCGCTGGCGCAGGCGGCCGCCGCGCGCGAGGCGGCGTTCCGCGCCGCGCACAACCTGTCGGCTGGGGTGGCGGTGCCGGCTGAGATGCTGTTCGCCTCTGGCAGCGGCCTGGACCCGCACATCAGCCCGGAATCCGCCCGCTTACAGATCGACCGGGTGACGGCGGCGCGGGGGCTGGGGCGCGAAACCGTCGCCTCGCTGGTTGAGGCGCACGTCGAAGCGCCCATGCTGGGCTTCCTCGGCCAGCCGCGCGTGAACGTGCTGCTGCTCAACCTGGCGCTGGATGCGGCGCAGGCTGCGTTACAATAAGCTTATGAACAGCGACAGCGACTTCCGCCCTGACCCCGACGCCCTGCTGGCCGCCATCCAGAAGAACGAGGCGCGGCAGGGGCGCGGCAAGCTGAAAATCTTCATCGGCATGGCGGCGGGTGTGGGCAAAACCTACGCCATGCTGGCGGCCGCGCACCAGCTCAGGGCGAACGGCGTGGATGTCGTCGTCGGCTACGTGGAAACGCACAAACGCGCTGAGACCGACGCCCTGCTCGCGGGGTTGGAGGCCATCCCTCACCGCCAGGTCGAGTATCGCGGGGCGTGGCTGCAGGAGCTGGACACCGACGCCGTGCTGGCGCGCCGCCCGGCGCTGGCGCTGGTTGATGAGCTGGCCCACACCAACGCCCCCGGCTCGCGCCATCTCAGGCGCTGGCAGGACGTGATCGAGCTGCTGGACGCCGGGCTGAACGTGTGGACCACGGTCAACGTTCAGCATTTTGAGAGCCGCGCCGACGCCGTGCGCGAGATCACGGGCATCGTCGTCCACGAAACCGTGCCGGACTCCCTGCTCGACCTGGCCGATGAGATCGAGCTGATTGACCTCTCGCCGGAGGACCTGCGCAAGCGGCTGGCGGAGGGCAAGGTCTACACGCCGGAGCGGGTCGAGGTCGCCGCCAGCAACTTTTTCCGCGTCGGCAACCTGACCGCCCTGCGCGAGATGGCGCTGCGCCTGACGGCCGAACACGTTGACCATCAGTTGCAGGACTATATGCAGCTCAAGCAGATCGCCGGGCCGTGGAAGTCCGGCGAGCGGCTGATGGTGGCGGTGGGTCCCAGCCCGTTTTCGGAGCGGCTCATCCGCTGGACGCGGCGCATGGCCTACAACCTGGAAGCGCCCTGGCTGGCGGTCTACATCGAAACCCCGCGGGCGCTCAGCGCCGACGCCAAGGAACGGCTGGCGCAGAACATCGCGCTGGCGCGCAACCTGGGGGGCGAGATCGTCACCGTCGCCGGGGACGATATTTCCGCGGCGCTCCTGCGCATCGCGCATCAGCGCAACGTGACGCAGATCGTCGTCGGCAAGCCGCTGCACCGCCCGGTGCAGGACTTTCTGCGCCGCGGGTCGCTGGTCAACCACCTGATTCGCGCCAGCGGCGACATTGACATCTACGTCGTCACGGGCGACAAACCCGAACCGGAGCGCGCGCGCCCGGCAGTAGCGGCGGCCCAGCCGTCGGTCTGGACGCAGTATGTGCTGGCGGCCATGATTGTCGCCGCCACAACCGCGCTGGACCTGATCGCGCTGCCGTTTATCGGCTATCAGGCGGTGGGCTTAATCGAGCTGCTGACGGTGCTGCTGATCGCGATCTTTATCGGGCGCGGCCCGGCGCTGATGGCGGCCGCCATCAGCGCCATTTCCTGGAATTTCCTGTTCATCAAGCCGCTTTTCACCCTTGAGATCTCGCGCGCCGAGGATGTCATTCTTTTCGCGCTGTACTTTGCAATCGCGATTTTCACCGGCAGCCTGACCGCCAGGCTGCGCACCCAGGAGCGCCAGGCGCGCAATAACGCTGAACGGACGATGGCGCTGTACACGCTGGCGCACGAAATCGCGGCGGCAGTCAATATGGACGACGTGCTGCAAACCGCCGTCGCCCAGATCGGGCGCGTCTTTAATGCCGAGGTGGCGGTGCTGCTGCCCCAGGGCGAACAAGCCGCGCCGACGCCCCATGCGTCCGGCACGCTGCCGCTGGATGATAAGGAACTCAGCGTGGCGCTGTGGGCCTACGACAACGGCAAGCCCGCCGGGCGCTTCACCGACACCCTGCCGCTGGCGACGGTGCAGTTCATCCCGCTGAACACGGCGACGCGCACGGTGGGCGTGATCGGCATCCGCGCCCGCCAGACAGAACGGCTGTCCTTCGATCAGGAAGTGCTGCTGGAAACCTTCATCAACCAGATCACGCTGGTGATCGAGCGCGAAATCCTCGACGAAGCCGCGGAACAGTCCGCGATGCTGCGCGAGTCCGAACGGCTGTACACAGCCCTGCTCAACTCAATCTCGCACGAGCTGCGGACGCCGATTGCGACGATCAAAGGCGCGTCCAGCAGCCTGCTGAACCCCGCGACCGGAATCAACGAGGGCGTGAGGGTCGCGCTGGCGAAGGACATCCAAAGCTCGGCGGACCGCCTGAACCGGCTGGTCGAAAACCTGCTGGACATGTCGCGGCTGGAAAGCGGCCGCCTGCAGCTCAAGCGGGAGTGGTGCGACCTGAGCGACCTGATCGGTGTGGCGGTGCAGCGGGTTGATTACTGCGCCAGCACGCACCCCATCCAGCTCCAGCTCGCGCCAGGCCTGCCGCTGGTCCAGCTCGATTTCGTGCTGATCGAGCAGGTCATCGTCAACCTGCTCGACAACGCCTGCGGCTACACCCCGCCCGGCACAGAGATCACCGTCGCCGCGCGGTCGCTGGGCCAGCAGGTGGAAATCGCCGTCAGCGACAGCGGGCCTGGCATCCCGCAGGACCTGATCGAGCGCATCTTCGAGAAATTCTACCGCCTGCCCGGCACAGCGACCGGCGGCACGGGCCTGGGGCTGTCCATCAGCCGCGGGCTGCTCGAAGCGCACGGCGGCACGCTCAACGCGGAGAATCTGCCCGCAGGCGGCACGCGGTTCACGCTGCGTCTGCCGCTCGACGGCACGCCGCCGCCGGTCAGGGAAGCGCAGCTATGAGCGACGCAGGCGCGCAGATTCTGATCGTTGATGACGAGCCGCAGATCCGCCGCTTCCTGCGCATCAGCCTGGAGATCAACGGCTACCGCGTGTCCGAGGCGGCCTCCGGCGAGGAGGCCATCGTCAGGACGGCGCAGCTTCGCCCCGATGCCGTCATCCTCGACATGGGGCTGCCCGACATGGACGGGCTGGAGGTGCTGAAACGCCTGCGCGAGTGGACGCAAACGCCGGTCATCATCCTCTCGGTGCGCGACAGCGACACCGACAAGGTCGCCGCGCTGGACGCCGGCGCCGACGACTATCTGACCAAGCCCTTCAGCGTCGAGGAGCTGATGGCGCGCATCCGCACCGCGCAGCGCCACGCGCAGCCGCAGCAGGACGAGGCGATCTTCACCAGCGGCAGGCTGCGGGTTGACCTCACGCGCCGCCTGGTCACTGTGGCGGGCGAACCCGTTAAGCTGACCCCAACCGAATACGCGCTGCTGCGCCTGCTCATCCAGCACGCGGGCAAAGTGCTGACCCACCAGCAGATACTCCGGTCAGTGTGGGGGCCGGAATACGTCCACGAGACGCACTATCTGCGCGTGTACTTCGCCCAACTGCGCCAGAAAATTGAGGCTAACCCGGCGCTGCCGGAGATCATCCTGACCGAGCCAGGGGTCGGGTATCGCCTGGTGAGCTGAGCCGGCCTCAGCGCGGGCGCGGAAACAACGCGGGCCAGCATCTCTGCCGGCCCGCGTTCAGCCAAACTGTCAGGTGGAGGTGAGCGGAGTTGAACCGCTGTCCAAAAGATTCGCGCAAACGCTTCTACAAGCTTAGTTAACCGTTCGTGTCTCGCCGCCAACAGCCCCGGTTAACCTGGTACGCTGGCAGCCAGCCGATCTCTCTTAGCCTGCGCGGTATCGGCGTCGGCACAGGCGCACCCCGTCATTCATGACGCCCGCCAATCCAACCGGACGGGGCCGATTGGGGCGAACGGCCAGCCTCGCAAGGCTGACAGCTCAGACAGCCGCTTTACGCAGCCGCGAGAGCGTAGTTGGTGTTGTTGTTGGCAGTTATTGCCGTGCCCATTGATCACGCAGCTCTGGGCGCTGCGGCTTGCCACGTATGCACAGCCTCCCCTGTCGAAGCCATGTCACCCCCGTGCTAAGCACCATTATAGCAAAGTTTCAGCCAGGTGTACAGGCCGTCAGGGATGCAGCGCGGCGGCCAGCGCCTGGTAGTTCAGCGGTTTGCTGAAAAAGTGGATGTCCAGCGCGCGCAGCAGCGCCGCGTCCGGGTTGTCGCCGGCCGTCACCAGCGCGATCGGCCGCGTGTCGCCCGCGGCGCGCAGGCTGCGCGCCAGCGTCAGCCCGCTGTAGCCCGCCAGGCGGGCATCGAAGATCAGCGCCGCCGCCGTGTCATAAGGCGCCTGGCGCAGCGTGTGAACGGTTTCCGGCGTCAGCAGCGGCACGTGCACAATGTCCACGCCGTGCCGGCGCATGCTGATGCGCATAATCAGCGCTTCTTCTTCGCTGTCTTCCACATAAATGATCGCAAAAGTTGGCATCGGTTTGCAGACAGGCCCTTATAATCCCCTATCTGCAATTATCGTATACAGTCTAGCAATTTGTCTGTAAAGCTTTGTGTTCCACAACGGTAAACCAACCAGTAGAGAGCTTACTTCTAACCTGTAAGCTCTCTACTAGTAAATAAACTATTTACCCAGCCGCCGCTTAAGCTCAGCCGTCAACGCTGGGACAATCTTGTAAACGTCGCCCACCAGTCCATAGCGCGCCGCCTTGAAGATGGGCGCTTCGCCGTCCTTGTTGATCGCCACGATGATCTTGCTGGTGCGCATCCCGGCGAGGTGCTGGATGGCCCCCGAAATGCCGCAGGCGATGTACAGGTCCGGCGCGACCGTCTTGCCCGTCTGGCCGACCTGGTGCGCATACGGGATGTAGCCCGCGTCCACCGCCGCCCGGCTGGCCCCCAGCGCCGCGCCCAGCACCTGGGCCAACGGCTGAAGCGTGTTCTCGAAGCCGTCCTGCGCCTTCCACACGGCCGCGTCCGCGGCGCTGGCGGGCGCGTCTTTCGGGTTGTTCACCAGGCCGCGCCCGCCCGACACGATAATGGCCGCGTCGGTCAGGTTGACTTTGCCGGCCTCAGCCTCGAAGCTCTCAATTTTCGTGGCGATCTGCCCCTCGCTGAGGGCTGGCTCCACCGTCGTGACGCTGGCGGCGGCGCTGGGGTTGTGCGCGTTCGGCTTGAACGCGCGCGCGCGCACCGCCAGGAACAGCGTGCCCTGCGCCCCGCCCCGCGCCTGGCTGACGAGCTTGCCCGCGTAGACCGGGCGCGTGACGATCACGCTGCCGTCATCCTGCACGCTGAAGTCCGTGACCTCGGTCAGCAGGCCGGAGTCCGTGTCGGCGGCGGCAGCGGCCAGCAGCTCGCGCGCGGCGCCCGTCCCCACCGCGACCACATAGCGCGGCTGGTTGTCTGTCACCAGCTTGGCCAGCAGCGCGGCATACGGCTCCAGGCGGAAGCCTTTCAGTGTCGCGTCCGCGCACACCAGCGCCGCGTCGGCGCCGTGCTGGGCGGCGGCGGCAGCAGCAGCGGCGGCGTTCTCGCCAAAGGCCAGCGCCACCAGCGGCAGGCCGGCTTTGTCGGCCAGCGTGCGGCCAACCCCCAGCGCCTCCCAACTGCTGGCGAGGGGCGCGCCGTCAAATGTCTCGATCCAGGCGTAAACTGCGCTCACAGTACCTTCTCCTCCAGCAGACGATCAACCAGCTTCGCGGCCTGTTCTTCCGGCGTGCCGTCAATCATCTCGACCTGCACGTCGCGCGTTTCCGGGTTTTTGAGCGCCACAACCTGCGTGCGCGCCGCCGGCAGCGACACGCCCAGGTCGGCCAGCGTCCACTCCGGGATGGCGGCTTTCGACGCTTTGCGGATGCCAATAAACGACGGGTAGCGCGGCTCGTTGATGTCCTTCATCACCGAAATGACCGCCGGCAACCTGCTGGTCACGACCTGCTTGCCCTGCTCCAGCAGCCGCTCGACTTTGATCGTCCCGGCGCTGTAATCCACCGCAACAATTCGGGAGACAAAGCTGAGCATGTTCCAGCCGAGCTTGCGCGCGAGCTGGTAATTGTGCTGGTCGGTGCCAACGTCCACGCTTTCCTTGCCCAGAATCACCAGGTCCACGCCGCCAAGCTTGTTGATCGCGGCGGCGGCGGTGGCGGCGTAGGCCAGGCTGTCCGCGCCCTCAAGGGCCGCGTCCCACACGCGCACCGCTTCGTCCAGGCCCATCGCCAGGCTGTGTTTGAGGGCTTCGTTGTGCATCTCCGGGCCAATCGCGACGACCGTTGCTTTGCCGCCGCCGTTCTTGGCCTGGACGATCGCTTCTTCCAGGGCGTACTCGTCCCAGGGATTGACGACGGTCGCCGCGTCGCCCCAGTTGACTTTGCCGTCGCCGCCAACCTCGACCTTCGCGGCGGTGTCGGGCGTGCTGCGGGTAAGAACAACAACATGCAAGGTAACATCCTCCTTAAAACCGCTGTTTACCTGTTGTAGGTCGGGAGGGTATTTTACCCGCTGCCACGACAAAAATCGAATCCTGATTCGATTATTCGATTATCGGCCGTTATTGCTGAGGCGGCGGCGGCGCGCCAGCAGCTCCGTTTCCACATCGTCGCGGGCGTCCGGGTCATCCACGATCTCCAGCGGGCGGCCATCCGGGCCTTCCAGGTAGCGCGGCCCGCGCTTAACCGGCGCGGCGTCCGGGTCAGGGATGACGACCGTGCGCCGGACGCGCCCCGGCACGACCACCGTGCGCGGCACGGCCGGCTCCTGGCTCAGCGCGTCCAGCAGAATCAACAGCGCCGCCGCGAACACGCCCGGCAGCCACCCCGCCAGCGTGAGCGCAAAGACAAGCAGGACCGTGCCGCAGCCCTTGTCCACCACCGCCAGCGGCGGGAAAAAGAACGCGAAAACCAGACGAATAAAAATCATCGCAGCATCCTCAACTGACTACAGTGTGCCGTTCAGCGTGAACCGGCGCAGGTCGGCGGCCGGTGTCCAGGGCGTGCCGTCCGGCAGGACGGTGCGCGCGTCGCAGCGGACATGTTCCAGGTTGGCGCCCTGCAGCGCCGCCCCGGTCAGGTCCGCGCCAGCCAGCACCGCCCGCCACAGGTTCGCCTGCGCCAGGTTGGCGGCCCGCAGGTTGGCCCCGGTCAGGTCGGCGGCGGCCAGGTGCGCCCGGCGCAGGTCGGCCTGCGCAAAGCTGGCCTGCGCCAGCAGCGCGTCGCACAGGTTCGCGCCCGCCAGCGCCGCCTGCGCGAAGTCGGCCCGGCACAGGCGCGCCGCGCCGAAGTAAGCGCCGGTCAGGTCGGCCTCCGTCAGCACGCTGTCGTCCAGGTCCGCGCGCGCCAGCCGCGCGCCGCTCAGGCGGGCGCGCTGAAAGCTGACCCCGCGCAGCGAGCCGTCCTGCGTCCAGCCGCGCGCCTGGAGCTGGGCCAGCGCCGCCAGCGCCGCCGCGTTGTCGGCGGTCTGCGCCTGGCGGATCAGCGCCGCCCTGGAGCGCGGCAGTCGGCTGCTCAGCTTGCGGAACATGGCCGCCTCGTCCTCCGTGTCATGCGTTCTGCACGAAATCTGCCACCAGCGCCCCACAGCGCGCCGCCGCCTCAGGCGTGAAGTGCAGCCCATCAAATGTATACGTAAAACCGCCCGCTTTCCTCTCAGGCTCATAAGCGTGCCAGCCGGCCCGCACACGCGCGCCAATCAGGTTGATCGCGCCCTGGTCCAGCTCAGGGCGCGCGCGCACGCTTTCCGCCGTGAACGCCGCCGCCAGGTCGAGCACCGGGACGCTGAGCGCCGTCGCGGCGGCGCGGGCGCGCTCGTTGTACTGGCGCATGGCCGCCACCAGCGGCGGGCTGTACTCCACCGGCGGCAGGCCCACCCAGGCCAGCGCGCGCGCCAACTGGATGCGCGTGAGCAGGTCGCGGTAGGCGGCGGCGAACTGGTCAGGCGTGACCGCACCGCCGGGGACGCCCTGCGCGCGCGCGTAGTAACGGCGCGTCTGCGGCTGGCTGTACGAGATCGCGTCGTTGCCGCCCACCATCACGAACACGCCGTCCGGCTCCTGTTCCAGAACAGCGGGCAGCCGGCGCAGCAGGTTGAGCGCGGTGTTCCCGCCCTCGCCCGCGTTGACAACGGTGTGCTGCGGCAGGCGGCGCGCCACCTCAGCAACAAAATCGCCGCCATAACCGCCCCACGTCAGGCTGTCGCCCAGAAAAACGATTCTCATGTTGAAGTCGTCAGCTTTCAGTCGTCAGTATCAGCTAAAAACAGTAAACAAAGAGGGGAAACAGCGGCGCTATTCCCCCTTCGATTGTAAGCCTGTCATCAGCACGGCATTCCGGGTCAGTCGTGTTTTGTCTTTCGCTGAAAGCTGACGGCTGACGGCTGACAGCTTCTTCACTCCTGCCAGTAGTCGGCGTCGTAAGCCGGCAGCTCGCAGCGCAGCGGGCGGTCCTCGCGGACGCCCAGCGCGTAATCGGCCTGCATCAACTGGTGAATCTCGCTCGTCCCCTCGTAGATCACGGCGCCCTTGCTGTTGCGCAGGTAGCGCTCGACCGGGTACTCGTCGCTGAAGCCATACGCGCCGTGAAGCTGCACCGCCTCCAGCGCCGCCTTCACGCTGTGGTCAGTGGCGTACCATTTCGCCATGCTGGTTTCGCGCGTGTTGCGCAGGCCCATGTTCTTCATCCAGCCGGCTTTCAGGCACAGCAGCGCGGCCGTATCGTACCACTGCTGCATGTAGGCGAGCTTCTGCTTGATAAGCTGGTGCCGGGCGATGGGCGTGCCGAACGTCTGGCGCTCCTCGGCGTATTTCAGGCTGTCCTCCAGACAGGCGCGGATCAGGCCAGTGGCCCCGGCGCCGACGGTGTAGCGCCCGTTGTCGAGGCACGACATGGCGATCTTGAAGCCCTCGCCCTCCTCGCCCAGGCGGTGCGACAGCGGCACTTCGACATCCTGCATGGCGAACCAGCCGGTCGAGCCGGCGCGCACGCCCAGCTTGCCGTGAATGTCGCCGCTGCTGAAGCCCGGCATGTCGCTGGTGACGATGAAGGCGGTCATGCCCTTGTGGCCGGCGTTCGGGTCCGTTTTGGCGACCACCAGGAAATGGTGCGCCTTGGTCGCCAGGCTGATCCACATCTTCTCGCCGTTGAGGATGTATTTGTCGCCAGCGCGGCGGGCGGTGGCGTTCATGGCGGCGACATCGCTGCCCGCGCCCGGCTCGGTGAGGCCGAAACCTGCGTATTTCTCGCCGCGCGCCTGCGGCGCCAGGAAGCGCTGTTTCTGCTCCTCTGTGCCCCACTGGAGCAGCGCCATGCTGTTGAGGCCCATGTGCACCGACATCACCACGCGCAGCGTCGTGTCGGCGCGCTCCAGTTCCTCGCACACCAGCCCCAGCGTGATGTAGTCGAAACCCTGGCCGCCATAGCGCACCGGGATGTTGATTCCCAGGATGCCCAGCTCAGCCATGCGCGGCAGGGTGGCCGGGTTCATCTCCTGCCGGCGATCCCACTCACCGATGGTGGGAATCACCTCCCTGTGGGCGAAATCCCGCACCATCTTCTGCGCCTGAATGTGTTCTTCGGTAAGCGTGAAGTCCATATGTAATCTGGCTTTCTCAACAATGCAGCAGTTTGCACAAGCGACACGGGACAGAGTATACCACGCCTGCCCGCTTTTCTCAGCCGTTTGACGCCAGCGCCGCGCGCAGCGCCGCCGCCCGGCGGCGCGCTTCGGCCGCGAATGGGTACTGGTAGATGCTGCTCCACGTCAGCGCCCACTCGTATTCGCGCAGGGCGTCCTCGGTTTTTCCCTGCGCCTCAAGAATCTGGCCGCGCAGGAAGCGGCGGCTGCCGGTTTCGGCCCGCGCCAGCGCCGCGTCCACGCTGCGCAGCGCGGCGCCCAGCTCCCCCAGGTGGTACTGCGCGCGCGCGCGGTACTCGTCGGCGGCGGCCTGCAGGCGCGCGGGCAGGTTCGCGGCCGTTTCGATCAGCTCAAGGGCGCGGCTGTAGGCGTCGGTGTCGCCGTCGCGCGCCTGGTCAACCAGGATGCGCGCCTGCAGCAGGCTGATTTCAGCGTCGGGCGCGGCGCCAGTCCCGACCAGCGCCTCGGCGTCGCTCGCCGCGGTGCCATAGCTGCCGGCGGCATACGCCGCCCGCATCCGCAGCACGCGCGTCTGCTGGCGCCGGTCAACGCTGTAGGCGCGGGCCAGGTCGTCGCGCGCCAGGTCGTGGCGGCCCTGCGCGCTGTAGAGCGCGGCCCGCGCGATGAGCGCGTCGGCCGTGACCGGCGTCGTTTCCTGGGCGGCCAGCGTCTGGCTGTAGGCCGCCAGCGCCTGGTCGGTGTTGCCCTCAGCGGCGCGCGCGTCGCCCAGCAGCTTGAAGCCCTCGGCGCTGCCGGGGTAGAAGAACAGATAGTCCTGCGCGTAGATGGCCGCCAGGCCGGGGTCGCCCTGGGCCAGCGCGGTCCTGATCTGCAGCAGGCGGGCCTTCTCGATCGTCGGATCAATGTAGAGCGCGACAAACGCCTGCTGCGCCGCCCGGTCAAGGTCGCCCTGGGCGAAGTGGATTTCGCCCTTTTCGACGATCAGGTTGACATCGGCGGCGAGCTGCGGCACGGCCAGCCCGTCATCCAGCGCCGCGAGCGCGTCGTCATAGCGTTCATCCAGCGCGAAGGCCCGCGCCAGCAGCAGATACGGCTGCGCCAGGGCCGGGTCGCCGGCGATGGCGGCGCGCGCGCGCTCCTCCGCCTGCGCCAGATAACCGCC
>CAZDVL010000024.1:0-22026 GCA_964508745.1 uncultured Anaerolineaceae bacterium
GGATCATGCGCGGCACGCCGGAGGCGCGCGAGCGCTGGCACAACCTGAAGTACTATACCTGGGTGGAGCAGCAGGGCAAGACGGTGCAGGAGCTGGACGCCCAGCGCGACCAGGCCTGGTGGCGGGCGCACCAGGACAAGGTGCGCGACATTGACCAGCGGCTGCTGGCGCACCGTCAGGGCGTGGCCAGCCGGGCCTGACCGTGTACCCGGAGGACCGCGTGCTGGTTGGCGTGATCAACCGCCGGCGCGACCTGTTATGTGTCCGCGACCAGCGCTGGTATCGCGTGCCGGCGGCGCGGATGCCGCGCGGCGGCCTGTATGTGGCGTATGTGGCCTTCTTCCTCAGCGGCGCGGCGTTCCGCGAGCGCAGCGGCGGGGTGCATTACTTCGCCCCTTACACCGGGGTGGAGCTGGTCTACCGCCGCGATCTGCTGCCGCAGGAGGCCGACCACCCGCGCGCCGGCGAGGTGTACTATAAAATGCAGCTTGGCGACCTGCGCGAGAAAGTGCCGCCGGTGCTGAACAGCGCCCGCCGGCCGGTGACGTTTATTCTGACAACCTGGGAGCGCTTCGCCGCCGCGCGCCACATCGGCGAGCTGTACGGCGCGCTGGTGGAGCGGTAGCTCCGCTGGCCTGGGGAGGGGGGACGACAGACACATGCTGATTACCAACGCGACCGTTGTGACCTGGGGCGAGTCCGGCGCGGTGCTGCCCGGCCACGCGCTGTACGTTGACGGCGACATCATCCGCGACGTTGGGCCGGCGCGCGAGCTGGAGGCGCGCTACCCCGCTGCCGAGCGCCTGGACGCCGGCGGCCAGTTGGCCATGCCGGGGAATATCTGCGCGCACACGCATTTCTACGGCGCTTACGCGCGCGGCATGGCGATCCCCGGCCCCGCGCCGGCGGATTTCCCGGCCATTCTGCGCCGGCTGTGGTGGCCGCTGGACAAGGCGCTGACGCCGGAGACCGTGCGCGCCAGCGCGCTGGTGTGCCTGGTGGACGCAATCAAACACGGCACGACGACGCTCTTTGACCACCACGCCAGCCCCAACTGCATTGACGGCAGCCTGGACATCATCGCCGGCGCGGTGCGGCAGGCCGGGCTGCGGGCGGTGCTGTGCTACGAAGTGACCGACCGCGACGGCGGCGAAAAGCTGCGGGCCGGCATCGCGGAGAATCTGCGCTTTATGGCGGCCAGCCAGGGCGACCCGCTGGTGCGCGGGACGTTCGGCCTGCACGCCAGCCTGACGCTGGACGACGGCGCGCTGCGCGCCTGCGCCGACGCCGCGCCGGGGGACGCCGGCTTTCACATCCACGTGGCGGAGCACGAGGCCGACGAGGAGGACAGCCTGCGCCGCAGCGGCCAGCGCGTCGCGCAGCGGCTGGACGCCTACGGCATCTGGCGTCCGAACACCATCGCCGCCCACTGTGTCCACATTGACGCCGCCGAGCGCGACCTGCTGCGCCAGCGCGGCGTGTGGGTGACGCACCAGCCGCGCTCCAACATGAACAACGGCGTCGGCGCGGCGGCCATTGACGAGCTGCTGGCGCACGGGCTGGCGATGTGCCTGGGCAACGACGGCTTCAGCAACAACATGTGGGCAGAGTGGAAGGCGGCGTATCTGCTGCAGAAGGTCGCCAACCGCGACCCGCGCCGCGCCAACGGCGCGGATGTCGCCCGCATCGCGGTGGACAACAACGCGCGCCTGGCGGGGATGTTCTTCCCCGGCGCGCCGCTGGGGCGGCTGGCGGCGGGCGCGCGCGCCGACATTATTCTGGTGGATTACCACCCGTACACGCCGCTGACGGCGGGCAACCTGCCCTGGCACATCCTCTTTGGTTTTGAGCCGTCCATGGTGACGGCGACCATCGCTGGCGGCAGCCTGCTGATGCGCGACCGGCGGCTGCTGACGCTGGATGAGGCCAGCATCGCCCAGGAGGCGCTGGCGCTGGCGCCGGCGGTGTGGGAGCGCTACACGGCGCTGGCGAACGCTGTATCCTGACCGGGTGGAAGGGGACGCATGTTGCAAGATCGAGGGACTGTGCTGATTGTGGCCGTGCTGGGCGGCACGGGCAAGGAAGGCTCCGGCCTGGCGCTGCGCTGGGCGCTGAACGGCTATCAGGTGATTATCGGCTCGCGCGATGCTGAGCGCGCCGCCAGCCGCGCCGCTGAGCTGAACGCGAAGCTGGGCGGCGATTATCTGACGGGCATGGACAACGCCGCCGCCGCCGCCGCCGCCGACATCGTTGTGCTGAGCGTGCCCTACAGCGCGCACCGGGCGACCATCGAAAGCGTGAAGGCGCACCTGGGCGGCCGGATTCTTGTGGACCTGACCGTGCCGCTCAGCCCGCCGCAGGTGCGCACCGTGCACGTGCCGGAGGGCAAGGCGGCGGCGCTGGAGGCGCGCTCCTACGTGGGCGCGGATGTGCGCGTGGTGGCGGCCTTCCAGAACGTGAGCGCGGAGAAGCTGGCGCAGCCCGACGCGCCGGTGGACTGTGACGTGCTGGTGTGCGGCGACGACGAGGCCGCCAAGGCCGACGTGATCCGGCTGGCGGACGCGGCGGGCCTGCGCGGTGTGGACGCCGGCGCGCTGGCGAACGCGGTCGCCGTCGAGGCGCTGACGCCGGTGCTGCTCTACATCAACAAAAAATACAGCGTCAAAGGGGCCGGGATTCGCATCACCGGCCTGTCGTGACGTGGACGCCGCGCTGCCCGCGCTGACGATCACGCCGCTGCCGGGCCTGCCCCTGGTTGAACCCGGCGACGACCTGGCGGCTTTGATTGCTGACGGCCTGGCGCGCGCCGGCCTGGCGCTCCAGACCGGCGACGCGCTGGTGGTGACCTCCAAGATCGTGTCGAAGGCCGAGGGGCGCATTGTCGAGCTGGACAGCGTGGCTGTGTCGGCGGAGGCCGAACGGCTGGCGGGCGTGACGGGCAAGGACGCGCGCATCGTGGAGCTGGTGCTGCGCGAGAGCGTGGCCGTGTCGCGCGCCGCGCCGGGCGTGCTGGTGACGCGCCACCGGCTGGGCTTCACCGCCGCCAACGCCGGCGTTGACCAGTCCAACCTGGCGCGGGGCGACGCGCGCGCCCTGCTGCTGCCGCTGGACCCGGACGCCTCCGCGCGCGCGCTGCGGGCCAGCCTGGGCGCGCGCGCCGGGGCAGCGCCGGCGGTCGTCATCAGCGATTCGCAGGGCCGGCCGTTTCGCCTGGGCGGGGTGGGGGTGGCGCTGGGCGTGGCCGGCATGCCGGCGCTGGTTGACCTGCGCGGGCAGGCCGACCTGTTCGGGCGCGCCCTGAAGATCACGCTGCAGGCGTATGCCGATCTGGTGGCGTCGGCGGCGCAGCTCGTCAGCGGCGAGGCGGCGGAGGGCGCGCCGGTGGCGCTGGTGCGCGGCCTGCGCTTCCCGCCGGGCGAGGGCCGCGCCAGCGACCTCTACCGCGCGCCGGAACACGACCTGTACGGCTGACTAATATGTTTCTAACAGCGCGGCGTTACACTTAAGACAGATGGACGATATGGCGGATGAGCGAGACGTGACGGAGACGCTGGACGCGCTGGTCAGGGAGCGCCGGTCAATCCGGCGCTTTACCGCGGACGCGATTCCGCGCGAGGTTGTGGAGCGCCTGCTGACGGCGGCGGCCTGGGCGCCGTCGGCGCACAACCGGCAGCCCTGGCGCTTTGTGGCCATCGAGACGCCCGCCGCGCGCGAGCGCCTGGCGCGGGCGATGGGCGACCGCCTGCGGCGCGACCTGGCCGCCGACGGCGTCGCTGAGGAGGCCATCGAGCGCGACGCGCAGCGATCCTACACGCAGATCGCGGCGGCGCCGCTGGCGGTGGTGCTGTGCCTGACGATGGCCGACATGGACGTGTACCCGGACGAACGGCGGCAGGCCGCCGAGCGCCTGATGGCCGCGCAAAGTGTGGCGATGGCCGGGCAGAACCTGCTGCTGGCCGCGCACGCCGCCGGCCTGGGCGCCTGCTGGATGTGCGCGCCGCTGTTCTGCCCGGATGTCGTGCGCGCTGTGTTGGCGCTGCCGGCTGACTGGGAGGCGCAGGGGCTGGTTGTGCTGGGCTGCCCGGCGGAAACGCGCAGCCGGGGTCGAAATCCGCTGGAAAAGAGCGTGACGTGGCGCTGAACGTGGTCGCGCTGGCCGGCGGGGTGGGCGGAGCTAAACTGGTCTACGGCCTGAGCCAGATTCTGGAACCCGGCCAGCTCACCGTGATTGTCAACACGGGCGACGACTTCTGGCACCAGGGGCTGCGCATCTGCCCGGACCTTGACACGGTGATGTACACGCTGGCCGGCGTGGTGGACCCGGAGAACGGCTGGGGGCTGGCGGGCGACACGACGCACGCGCTGGACGCGCTGCGCCGCTACGGCGCGGACACCTGGTTCCGCCTGGGCGACCAGGACATCGCGACGCACCTGCTGCGCACAGACTGGCTGCGCGAGGGGCGCACGCTGACGGACATCACGCGGGAGCTGGCGCGGCGGCTGGGCGTCGGCCCGGCGCTGCTGCCGATGGCTGACGAGCCGGTGGCCACGCTGGTGGACACGGTTGAACACGGCGAGATAGAATTTCAGGAATACTTTGTTCGGCGGCGCTGGCAGCCGGTGGTGCGCGGCCTGCGGCTGCGCGGCATTGAGGCGGCGCGCATGACCGGCGCGGCGGCGGCGGCGGTCGCGGCGGCGGACGTGATCCTGGTCGGGCCTTCCAACCCCTGGCTGTCGGTCGCGCCGATTCTGGCGGTGCCGGGCCTGCGGGCGGCGCTGGCGGCGCGCCCGGTTCCGCGCGCGGCGATAACCCCTATAATTCAGGGTAGCGCCGTCAAGGGTCCTGCAAGCAAACTTATGGCAGAATTGGGATATGAGCCGTCAGCAAGGGCTGTTGCAAGGTATTATGGCGACTTTATTAACGGTTTTGTCTGCGATGAGCGCGACGCCGGCCTGGAGATACCTGCGCCACGAGTGGCATTTTTCGATACAATGATGCGTTCCAACGCCGACCGGGTCGCGCTGGCCCGGAAAGTGCTGGACTGGATTAATGGATGGAGCGACGATGTGCATCTGGGTAATCATCCCTGTTAAACCGCTGAACCGCGCGAAAAGCCGCCTGGCCGGCGTGCTGGAGCCTGACCAGCGCCGTTTTCTGGCGGAGACGATGCTGCGTCATGTGCTGGAGACGGTGCGCGCTGTTCCGCAGGTTATCGGCACGCTGGTGATCAGCCGCGACACAAAAGTGCTGTCCATTGCCCGCGAGTACGAGGCGCGCACCGTGCAGGAAAGCGGCGCGCCTGAGCTGAACACAGCGCTGCTGCGGGCGACGCAGGTGGTCGCGAGCTGGGGCTGCGACGCGACGCTGGTGCTGCCGGCGGACCTGCCGCTGCTGGCGCCGCAGGACATCGTCAACATTCTGAACCGGGGGCGCAATGTGATGTCGGTGGTGATCTCGACCGACCAGAACGAGGACGGCACCAACGCCCTGTTTATGCGCCCGCCGGGGCTGATCCCGTATGCGTTCGGGGCGGGCAGCTATAAGCGGCATCTGCAGCTTGCGGAGGAGGCGGGCGCTGAGGTATTTGTTTATCAGTCCGACCGCCTGTCACTGGATATTGACGAGCCGGATGATCTGAACAATTATAACCATCTGGTTCGCGGCCTGGATTATGAGGTGTGGGACTTTCTGATCTCTGGCTAAATGCATTTTGTGGGGAAAGACATTATGGCAGACCGGGTAGCCCTTTATTTGCAGGACGCGCATCCGCTGCAGGACGCGATCAAATACGTGCAGTACGCCGAGTCGCGCGGGTTTGAGGCCGTGTGGCAGGCCGAGAGCCGGCTGGTGCGCGACGCCGTTGTGCCGATGGCCGCGTTTGCCGCCACCACGCGCCGCATCAAAATCGGCTCAGGCGTGATCAACAACTGGACGCGCAACGCCGCCGTAATCGCGGCGACGTTTCTAACGCTCGATGACCTGGCGCCAGACCGCATCATCTGCGGCATCGGCGCCTGGTGGGACCCGCTGGCGCAGAAGGTGGGCATTGACCGCAGCAAGCCGCTGCTGGCCATGCGCGAGGTCGTGACCGTTGTGCGCGCGCTGCTGGCGCGCGAGCGGGTGACGTTCCAGGGCGAATTTGTGCACCTGACGGATGTCGAGCTGGACGTGGTGCACGGGCGCAAAGAGCCGCGCCACGTGCCGATCTACATCGGCGCGACCGGCCCGAAGATGATGGCGCTCACCGGCGAGATCGGCGATGGCGTGGTGCTCAATTACCTGGTGTCGCCGCGCTACAACGAGGACGCGCTGGCCCAGCTTGAGAAGGGCGCGCGCCTGGTGGGGCGCAGCCTGGACGACATTGACCGCCCGCAGTTGGTGGTGTGCTCGGTGGACAGCGACCGCAAGCGGGCGCTGGACGGCGCGCGCAAGCTGGTGACGCAGTACCTGGGGCAGCAGCCGCACATCATGAAGGCCAGCGGCGTGCGCCAGGAGCTGCTCGACGAGATCGGCCAGGTGCTGACGTGGCCCGCCACCGAAGAACAGATCGAGGACGCGATGCGGCTGGTCCCGGACGATGTGGTGCAGATGATCACCGCTTCGGGGACGCCGCAGGAAGTGCGGGCGAAGGTGCGCGAGTACGTCGCCGCCGGCGCCACCTGCCCGATTCTGTACCCGCTGGGCGCGGACGTGAACCTGATGATCGACACGTTTGCTGATGGTTATTCGAAATAGACGCGACAGGGACGCAGCCAGGGCGGGGGTGTGCCGGCGGCGCAGCCCCGCGTTTGTCTGATGCCAGCGGCGCGCCGGCCTGAGCTGGCGCTGTGGGCGCTGTGCTGCGCCGCCGCCGGGCTGGCCTTCGCGCTGTACGTCTCGACGGCGCTGGCGGCGGGGCAGGGCGACCTGATCCTGCCGCTGGACGACGTGTACATCCACTTCCAGTACGCGCGCCAGCTTGCCAGCGGCCAGCCCTTCGTTTACAACCCCGGCCAGCCGCCGACCTCCGGCGCGACCAGCTTCCTTTATCCGTTCGCGCTGGCGCTGGGCTACAGCGCCGGTTTCACCGGGCTGCGGCTGGGCCTGTGGGCGCTGGCGCTGGGCGCGCTGGCGCTGGCGGCCTCCGCCTGGCTCGTTGACCGGCTGGCGCGCCTGTGGGGCGGCCCGCCGTGGCTGGCGGCGCTGCTGGCGCTGGCCTTCGCGCTGACCGGCGCGGTGACGTGGCATTACTTCAGCGGCATGGAAACCGGGCTGGTCACGCTGCTGGCGCTGGCGACGCTGTACGCGGTGGCGGCGGGCCGGCCGCGGCTGTTCGTGCCGAGCGCGTCGCTGCTGGCGCTGGCACGCCCGGAGTGGGGGCTGCTGGCGGCGCTGGCCGCCGGCGCGCTGGCCTGGCGCGCCCTGTCTGTGCCCGGCGCGGCGCGCCGGCGCGGCTGGTGGCTGCCGCTGCTGCTGCCGGTCGCCATGCTGGGCGTGCAGCCGGCGGCCAACTGGCTGGTGACGGGGACGGCGGTGGCGTCGGGCGGCGCGGCCAAGTCGCTGTTCAGCATGGTGCCGTTTCGCTGGGAGGTGGTGCTCGCGCGGGTGTGGGAGAACTTCAGCCGCATGTGGGCGGAGTTCCTCACCGGCTACAGCGCGCGCGAGGGCTGGTATATCGCGCCGCTGCTGGCCCTGCTGGGGCTGGCCGGCGTTGTGGCGCTGCTGCGGCGGCGCGACAGCCGCCCGGCGGCGGCGCTGGCGGCGCTGTGGCTGCTGGCGGGGACGGCGGCGGTCGCCACGCTGGACACAGCCTTCTGGCACTTCAAGCGCTACCAACTGCCGCTGCTGGCGCTCTTTTTCCCGCTGGCGGGCGCGGCCCTGGGCCGGGCTTTGCGGGCGCTGCCGGCGGCGCGCTGGCCGGCGCGGGCTTACGCGCTGCTGCTGCTGCCGTTCGCGGCGGCCACCGGCGCGGCGTTTGTCGGCCATTTCGCGCTGAACGTGGGCTACGTCTACGCGCAGCCGTTCCAGATGGCGCGCTGGCTGGCGGCCAACACGCCGCCGGACGCCGTGATCGCCGTGCATGACGTGGGCATGATGCGCTATATGGGCGAGCGCACAACGCTCGACATGGTGGGGCTGACGACGCCGGGCGCGGCGGCTTACTGGCGCAGCGGGCCGGGCGCGGTGGCCGAGTTTCTGGTGCTGCGCCGCCCGGATTACATCGCCTCTTACGGCGAGGGACACGGCTTCGGCCTGGGCATGATCGCCGCCACCAGCATCTACGGCGAGCCGCTGGCCGCCTTCCCGGTCGAGCTGGACCCGCGCTACAACGTGGCGCTGGCGGCGGACAGCCAGGGCATCTACCGGCCGGACTGGGCCGGCGCCGACCACGCCGCCGCGCACCGCCCGCAGCTTCCCTGGCTGCGCGGCTGGGCCGCCTGGGACGAGGTGGACGCCGTGAACGTGGCGCAGATTGACTCCGAGCAGGCGCACGGCTACCAGTGGCGCGGGGACGCGCGCCTGGCGGCTTTCCCGACCGAGGTGCGCGAGTGGGGCTACATCAACTGCGCCGGCGCGGACTGTCACGTGCTGGACGGCGGGCGCGCGGTGGACGCGGAGGAGTCGTTCACGGTGCAGGCGCAGCCGGGCCGCGATCTGCTGCTGGCGACGCGCCTGCACCCGTTCAGCCGGGGCACGCTCGCCATCTATGCCGACGGCGTCTACGTCGCGCGGCGCTGGATTCCCGACCTGCCGGGCGCGTGGCTCGATGTGTTCACGCTGATTCCGGCGGCGCAGGTGACCGGCGGCGCGCTGCGGATCACGGTTGTGCCCGACACGCCCGGCGCGTATCTGCCGCACTGGCACACGGTCTACCAGGGCGACTATCGCGCCGATGCCGCGCCGCCGGGCGCGCTCACAACGTACCAGGACGGCGCGATTACGCTGGTGTCCGCCGGCC
This sequence comes from uncultured Anaerolineaceae bacterium, assembly GCA_964508745.1. Lineage (GTDB taxonomy): Bacteria > Chloroflexota > Anaerolineae > Aggregatilineales > Phototrophicaceae > DAOTWC01. The sequence goes on from CAZDVL010000024.1 coordinate 8,940, forward strand.
TGACGCCTGCGGCCGACGCGCTGCGGGTGGCGCTCAGGTGGCACAGCGACGGCGCCGCCCAGGGCGACTACAAGGTGTTCGTGCACCTGCTGGGCGCGGACGGCGCGATCGTGGCGCAGGCCGACGCGCGCCCCGGCGGCGGCGCGCTGCCGCCCGGCAACTGGCTGCCGGGGACCCTGCGCGACGAGCTTGTGGTAAACTTGGTCGGTGTCCCGCCGGGGCGCTATCGCGCGGTGATGGGGCTGTATGACCCGCTGACTGGCGCGCGGCTGGCCCCGGCTGTTGGCGGCGACGAAACCGCGGCGTTGTTGATCGGCGAGGTGGAACGGCCATGAACCAGGATCGAGCGGTGTTTGAGGCGCTGCTGCAAACGCAGGAAACGGGCGCGGCGGCGGCGCTGGCGACGGTAGTCAGCGTCAGCGGCTCGGTTCCGCGCCACGCGGGCAGCAAGATGCTGGTGCGCGCCGACGGCTCGATTGTGGGGACGGTGGGCGGCGGCGCGCTGGAGCAGCAGGTCATCGCCGAGGCGCTGGCGGCCATCGCGGACGGCCAGACGCGCATGCCTGTTTACACGCTCAACAGCCTGGAGGACGGCGATCCCGGCGTGTGCGGCGGGACGGCGCAGGTGTTTGTCGAGCCGGTGGGGCTGGCGTGGACGCTGCTGGTGATCGGCGGCGGGCATGTGGGCCGGGCGCTGGCGGAGCTGGGCAAGTGGGCCGGCTACCGCGTGCTGCTGTCTGACGACCGCGAGGCGTTCTGCAGCCCGGACTATGCGCCGGGGCTGGACGGCTACATCGTCTGCCCGCCGGGCGAGGTCGCGGCGCGGACCCGCGTGGACGCGCGCACGTGCGTGGCGGCGGTCACGCGCGGGCTGCCGGTGGACCTGGCGCTGATCCCGGCGCTGCTGACCACCGCCGCGCCGTACATCGGGCTGATCGGCAGCCGCCGGCGCTGGGCGCTGACGGTGAAGGCGCTGCGGGATGAGCACGGCCTGGACGCCGCGCAGCTTGCGCGGGTGCGCGCGCCGATCGGCCTGGAGATTGGGGCCGAGACGCCGCAGGAGATCGCCATCAGCATTCTGGCCGAGGTGACGATGATCCGGCGCGGCGGCGACGGCCAGCCGATGCGCCAGCCGCCCGCCGGGGGCAGCGCCGCGCAGTAACTGTGGACTGCGGTTGATTGCTGGAACGTGGTGCCGTGAAAATTCTGTGTGTCAGCGACACGGTTATGCCGCAGTTGGAGAGCGCTGTCAACCTGCGGCGGCGCTACAGCGACGTTCAGCTTGTGCTGAGCTGCGGCGACCTGCCGGCGGTGTACCTGGAATACATTGTCTCGACCCTGAACGTGCCGCTGTTTTATGTGCGCGGCAACCACGACGAGCGCTACAGCGAGTCGCCGCCGGGCGGCGAGAACCTGCACAGGCGCGTCATCACCCACCAGGGGCTGACGTTTGCGGGCCTGGAAGGCTGTATGCGTTACAATAACGGCGACATTCAGTACACCGAGTCGCAGATGCTGTGGATGGTGATGCAGATGGGCCTGTCGTCGGGCCTGCGGCGCGGCCTGGATGTGCTGGTGACGCACTCGCCGCCGCGCGGCATTCACGACCGGCCGGACCGGGCGCACACCGGCTTCACGTCACTGGTGCGCTTCATGAACTGGTATCGCCCCCGCTACCTGCTGCACGGGCACACGCACACCTGGGATCGGCGCGATATCGTCCAGACGCAGTACCGTGACACGTGCGTGATGAACATCAACCCCATCACGCTGCTTGAGATCCAGCCGCGCGACCGGTAGCGCGGACGCTTGACGCTGCGCGGCGCGCAAACGGGTATACGATAAGGGTAACTCACCGAAGGCGGTTGACTTTATGTGGCAGAACTATTTCAGTGTAAGCACGCTGGCCGAGGCGCTGCAACTGCTGGCCGAACACGGCGAACGCGCGCGGATCATCGCGGGCGGGACTGACATGGTGATCGAGCTGGAGCGCGGCCAGCGCCCGCACGTGACGGCGCTCATTGACATTACCCGCGTGCCCGGCCTGGACCGCATCGCGCAGCACGGCGACACCTTCCGGCTGGGGCCGCTGGTGACGCATAACCATGTGGCGCACGACGCCCGGCTGGTGGCGCGGGCGCTGCCGCTGGCCCAGGCCTGCTGGGCGGTGGGCGCGCCGCAGATTCGCAACCGGGCGACGGTGGCCGGCAACCTGGTCACCGCGTCACCGGCCAACGACACGATTGCGCCGCTGCTGGCGCTGAACGCCGAGGTCACGCTGGCGTCGCTGGAGGGCGAGCGCACCGTGCCGCTGGCGCAGTTCTATACTGGCGTGCGCCGCACTGTGATGCGGCCGGACGAGCTGCTGACGGCGATCGCGTTCCCGGCGCTGGCGGCCAGCGAGCGCGGCATGTTCATCAAGCTGGGGCTGCGGCGCGCGCAGGCGATTTCGGTGGTCAACGCGGCGGCGGTGCTGGCGTTTGATGGCGACAGGGTGGCGCGCGCGGCGGTCGCGCTGGGCAGCGTCGCGCCGGTGGTGATCCGCGCGACGGTGGCCGAGGAGGCGCTGGTCGGCCGGGCGCTGACGGCGCAGACCATCGCGGAGGCGGCGCGGCTGGCGGCGCTGGCGGCGTCGCCGATTGACGACGTGCGCGGCACGGCGGCCTACCGGTCCGACATGGTGCGCGTGCTGGTCAAACGGGCGCTGACGGCGCTGGCCGCCGGGGCCGAGGCGGCGGACTGGCCGCAGGACCCGCCGATGCTGTGGGGGCCGGGCGCGGCCAGGGTGAACGGCGGCCTGCCGGGGCAGGTCGAACACCGCGCGGGCCAGCCGATTGAGACGACGGTGAACGGCCAGCGGCTGAGCGTCGCCGGCGGGCACGACAAAACGCTGCTGCGCTTCCTGCGCGAGGATGTTGGCCTGCCGGGCACCAAAGAGGGCTGCGCCGAGGGTGAGTGTGGGGCGTGCACCGTGCTGCTGGACGGCGCGGCCGTGCTGGCGTGCCTGGTGCCGGCGCCGCGCGCCCACGGCGCGGAGATCGTCACGGTTGAGGGGCTGGCGCAGGACGGCGTGCTGCACCCCTTGCAGCAGGCGTTCATCGCCAGCGGCGCGGTGCAGTGTGGCTACTGCACGCCCGGCTTGCTGATGGCGGGCGCGACGCTGCTGGAGGAGCACCCGCACCCGACGCACGACCAGATCGCCTACAGCATCAGCGGCAACCTGTGCCGCTGCACCGGGTATTACGCTATCGTCCAGGCCTTCGAGAGGGCCGTGAAGCGCGAGGAATAGGACGTGGGCCAGTACAGGGTAAAAACTGAGCGGAAAAAACGCGGGATGTGGCCGCTGATCGGCCTGATTCTGGCGCTGGCGCTGGGCGCGATTTCCTGGATAGCGGCGCCGGCGGTTTACGCTTTTCTGCGCCAGCGCCTGCCGCAGCTCAACAGCGGGGCGTTCAGCGAGCAGCAGATGACGCTGTTCGTCGCCATCCTTGTGTTCGCGCTGCTGGCGGCGCTGGCGGCGCTGATCGTGGCGGCCTTTGCGCCGCGCAAGGGCAAGCACGACACGCGCGACGCCGCGCTGCGCAAGGAGAAGAACGCCATGCTGCGCGAGGAGCAGGAGCGCAAGAAGCGCAAGCGCGAGGTTGCGGCGGAGACGCGCCAATATAACCGCGAACAGGCGATCCGCAACGAAGCGCAGCGCAAGAAACAGCAGGAACAGGAACGGGAACAGGAAGAATAATTTACTGGCGCAGCGCGGGCGCTGCCTGTGGAGCGAAGTGACGTTATGACATCGCACGAGAAAACAGTTGCGGTTGGCCAGTCGGTCCGGCGGATTGACGCGCGCGGCAAGGTGACGGGCGAGGCGCCGTACCCCGGCGACTTCGACATGCCGGGCCAGCTTTGGATGAAGATCCGCTTCAGCGACCGGGCGCACGCGCGCATCGTCGCGCTTGACACGCGCGCGGCTGAAAGCGCCCCAGGCGTGCAGCGCGTGTTCACGGCCAGGGACGTGCCGGTCAACGAGTACGGCCTGGTGACCAAGGATCAGCCGGTGCTGTGTGGGCCGGGCAGCGCCATCCCCGGGGCCGACGTTGTGCGCTGCTACATGGACGCGGTGGCGCTGGTGGTGGCGGACACCGAGGCGGCGGCGGCCGCGGCGGTTCGGCTGATCGACATCACCTACGAGGACCTGCCGGCGGTGTTCGACGCTGAGGCCGCCATGCAGCCAGGCGCGCCGCAGCTTCACGCTGACCGCCCGGCGAACGTTGTGTGCCACTTCCGCACGCGCCTGGGCGACATGGACGCCGGCTGGGCGCAGGCCGACGTGGTGGTCGAGGGCACTTACAGCACCGGCTGGCAGGAACACGTCTTTCTTCAGCCGGAGGCCGGCCTGGGCTATGTGGACGACGCCGGGCGCGTCACGGTCGTGGTGGCGGGCCAGTGGCTGCACGAGGACCAGGAACAGATCTCGCACGCGCTGGGCCTGGACCCGGAGGCCGTGCGCGTCATTTACCCCGCCATTGGCGGCGCTTTTGGCGGGCGCGAGGACATGTCGGTGCAGATCGTGCTGGCGCTGGCGGCCTACCACCTGCGCCGCCCGGTCAAGATCATCTGGAGCCGCGAGGAGTCGATTCTCTACCACCACAAGCGCCACCCGGTGAAAATCCACACCCGTTGGGGGGCGACGCGGGCGGGCCGCGTGGTCGCGCTTGAGGCGACGCTGATCGGCGACGCCGGGGCCTACGATTACACGACCGCCAAAGTGATGGCCAACGCCAACCTGATGGTCACCGGGCCGTATGAAGTGCCCAACGTGCACATTGACACCTACGGCGTCGCGACCAACAACATCCCAAGCGGGGCGTTCCGGGGGTTTGGCGGGCCGCAGGGGCTGTTCGCCGCCGAGAACCAGATGAACAAGCTGGCCGATGCGCTGGGCCTGGACCCGCTGGAAATGCGCCTGGTGAACACGGTCCGCGAGGGCAGCGTGATTTCGGTGGGGACGCCGCTGCCGGCGGGCGTGAGCATGCCGGAGGTGTTCGCCGCCTGCGGGCGCGAGAGCTTCTGGGCGCAGAACGGCGGCGGCCAGTGGCAGCGCCAGCCGACAGAGCAGCCGGCCAACCCGGCGCTGCGGCGCGGTGTGGGCCTGGCGGGCGGGTTCAAGAACGTGGGCTACAGCTTCGGCTTCCCGGAAAATTCCTGGGCGACCGTCGAGCTGTACGGCCGCGCGGAGATCGAGGAGGCGGTGGTGAAGGTCGCCGGGGCGGAGGTGGGCCAGGGCGCGCACACGGTCTTCCGGCAGATGGCGGCGGAGGCCGCCGGCGTGCCGCTGGAGCGCGTGCGGCTGGTTACGCACGATACGGCGGACACGCTCTCGTCGGGCAGCGCGTCGGCCTCGCGGCTCACGTTCATGACCGGCAACGCCGTGATCGGCGCGGCGCAGGAGGCGCTGGCGCGCTGGCGCGCTGAGGAGCGCCCGGCCAAAGCGACCTACCAGTACCGCCCGCCGGCGACGACCATGTACGACCCGCTGACCGGCAAGAGCGAGCCGAATTTCTCGTATGGCTACGTGGCCCAGGCGGCCGAAGTTGAGGTGGACATCGAAACCGGGCACGTTTTCGTGCGGCGGGTGGTGTCGGCCAACGACGTGGGCCGCGCGATCAACCCGGAGCTGGTGCGCGGGCAGATCGAGGGCGCGGTGGTGCAGGCGCAGGGCTATGCCGTGATGGAAAACCTGGTTTCCAGCGAGGGCCAGATACGCAACCCGCACCTGTCCACTTACCTGATTCCGACGGTGCTGGATGTGCCGCTGGAGGTGAAGTCGGTGGTGCTGGAATACCCCGACCCGATTGGCCCCTGGGGCGCGCGCGGCATGGCCGAGATGCCTTTTCTGGCGCTGGCCCCGGCGATCGTCGCCGCCGTGCACGACGCCACCGGCGTCTGGATTGACAGCATCCCGCTGACGCCCGATCGCGTGGTGGCGGCGCTGCGCGCGCACGGCATCGGGGCCGAATAGGGCGGGCCGGTGAAGCTGCGGCAGGCCTTTAACGTCGCGCGCGGCGAGGTCGTCGCTTTTGTGGGCGCGGGCGGCAAAACGTCGGCGCTGCTGGGCCTGGGGCACGAGCTGGTTGACGCCGGCTGGCGCGTGATGGCGACCACCACCGCGCACATCGCCGCCGACCAGCTCGACCTTGTGCCGCAGGTGATCCGCGCGGGCATGGGGACGGGCGCGCTGTCCGACGCGCTCAACGACAGCCGCTTTGTGTTTCTGTACGACAGCGTGCGGGCCGGGCAGGTTTACGGGCCTTCGATGGCGTACATCACGTATCTGCTGGACGCGGTGGATTCGGACGTGCTGCTGGTCGAGGCGGACACCGCCGCCGGGCTGCCGCTGAAGGCCCCTGCCGCAGACGAGCCGTACATCCCGCCGGAAACGTCGCTGGTCGTGCCGGTGGCCTCGCTGAGCGTGCTGGGCCAGGACCTTGACGACGCGCACGTCTACAACGCGCGGGCGATTGTCGAGCGCTACGGATTTGCCGAGGGCACGCGCGTCAAGTCGCCCTGGGTGGCGCAGGTGCTGCGCGACGAAACGCTGGGGCTGCGCGGCGTGCCAGAGCGGGCGCGGGTGGTGGCGCTGCTGAACCAGGTTCCGGCGCAGGGGTATCTGCGCGGGCGCGCCCGGCTGATCGCCCAGTTGATTTTGCGCTCGCCGCGCGTGCACGGCGTCGCGATCGGCGCGGTGCGCGGCGCCGACCCGATCCACGAGGTGCAGCGGCCGGTCGGCGCGGTGGTGCTGGCGGCGGGCATGTCGCGGCGCATGGGGCAGCCGAAGGTGCTGCTGCCCTGGGCGGGCCAGCGGGCGATTATTGACCACATTCTTGAGCAGTTGATGCTGGCGCGCGTTGACCCGATCGTCGTGGTGACCGGCCACCGGCACACAGAGGTGGCTGCGCGCGCCGCCGCGCTGGGCGTGCCGGCGGTGTTTAACCCGCACTACGCCGAGGGCGAGATGCTGTCGTCGCTTAAGGCCGGGCTGGCCGCGCTGCCGCCGCACGCCGCCGCCGCGCTGGTGGTGCTGGGCGACCAGCCGCGCATCCAGCCGCGCGTGATCGGCCAGGTGCTGATGGCCTACGCCGAGGGGCAGGGGGCGATCGTCGCGCCCAGCTACCAGATGCGGCGCGGCCACCCTCTGCTGATTGACCGCCGCTTCTGGCCGGAGATCCTGGCGCTGCCGCCGGACGGCTCGCTGCGGGCGCTGCTGGCCGCCTACGCTGACGAGATCGGCTATGTCACGGTGGACACGGACAGCGTGCTGCACGACGTGGACACGCCGGACGACTACGCCGAGGAACGGCGGCGCGCCGGGCTGTAAGGCTGTCTCCAGGGGGGCGCAGAAGGCTGCTGGCGGCGGACAAGGCCGCGCAGCGCCAGCGTGGAAGCGGCGCGCCGGTCTGCGGTATAATAATGCAGGCTCTCATTGACGGCTGCCGGCGCGCGAAAGGGAAACGATGTCCTATACGCAGAGCGATTACCAACGGGCGGTTGAGGCGATCCGGTCGCGCGTGGCGCTGGAGCCGACGGTCGGGCTGGTGCTGGGTTCCGGGCTGGGCGGCCTGGCCGACACGCTGACAGACCGCGTGGCGGTCGCTGACAAGGCGATCCCCGGCTGGCCGGTTTCGACCGTCGAGGGGCACAGCGGCCAGCTCGTGTTCGGGCGGCTGGAGGGGCAGGCGGTGGTGGCGCAGCAGGGCCGGGCGCACTTCTACGAGGGCTACACGCCGCAGCAGGTCACGTTTCCGATTCGCGTGATGCAGCGCCTGGGCGTGCAGACCCTGATTCTGACCAACGCCGCCGGCGGGCTGAACCCGGATTACCGCGTGGGCGACGTGATGCTGCTGAACGACCACATCAATTTCATTGGCATGGCCGGCAACAACCCGCTGGTCGGCCCCAACGACACGACGTTCGGGCCGCGCTTTGTCGGCATGGCGCAGACGTATGACGCGCGGCTGCGGCAGTTGGCGCGCGCGGCGGCGGCGGCTGACGGCATCCCCCTGCACGAAGGCGTTTACGTGTGCCTGGCGGGTCCGACGTTTGAGACCCCGGCTGAAATACGGATGCTGCGCCTGCTGGGGGCGGACGCGGTGGGCATGTCAACGGTGCACGAGGTCATTGTGGCGCGGCACGCGGGCATGCGCGTGCTGGCGTGTTCGGGCATCACTAACCAGACGATTGACGTGGTTGATTCGGACCGGGAGGTCAACCACGAGGAAGTGCTGGACGCGGGCCAGGTGCTTGTCCCGCGCCTGACGGCCGTACTGCGGGGGGTGCTGCGCGCGCTGGCGAAATGATCACGCTGGTGTTCTTTGTCGAACAGATCGCCGCTGGTCTGTACATTCTGATCGCGCTGGGGCTGCTGCTGACGTGGCGGCGGCTGACGGAGGCCCGGCGCGCTTACCGCGCCACGCACTTCGAGCTGGAGCGCGACCTGGCGCGCGACCGCCGCGCCAACGCCCTGACGACGCTTGTGCTGCTGGCGGAGGCCGGGCTGATCGTGCTGGGGGTTCAGCAGGTGGTCGCGCCGGCGATTCGCGCCAGCGCCAACATCGAGCAGACGGTGGAGCAGGTGGCCGAGGACGGCGTGTTCAACACGCCGACGCCGTTTCGCGCCGCCGACGCGCAGATTGACCCCAGCGGCGTCAACCTGACGCCGGACGACCCGGCGGCGCGGGTGCTGGCGACGCCGACGCTGACGCCGACGCCGGTCGGCACGATTGTGCCTAACGCGCCGCCGGTCGTGGGCTGCGACAGCCCCGGCGCGCTGCTCCAGGTGCCGGCGAACGGCATGGTCGTGTTCGAGACGATCCGCGTGATCGGCGCCGCCGACATGCCCGATTTCGCCTTCTACCGCTTTGAGCTGAACGGCCCGCCGACGTTCGGCAATTTCGCCCCGCTGGAAACGTACACGCAGCCGGTGGCGGCGGTGGGCGACCTGGGCCAGTTCGTGCCGGCCTTTTACCCGCCGGGCGAATACCAGTTCCGCCTGACGGTGTTCGACATCACCAACACGCTGGGGCCGTCGTGCACGGTCAACATTTACATTCGGGAGCCGATCCCGACGCCGACGCCGCTGGGGTCGTGAGCGCTGATGAACGCGGACAGGCCATCGCTGGCGGTAATCGGCGCGGGGCGCGTGGGGACGGCGCTGGCGGTCGGCCTGCGCGCGGCGGGCTATCAGGTCGCTGGGGTGTACAGCCGCACGCCGGCCAGCGCCGTCGCGCTGGCGCAGCGCAGCGGCGCGGCGGTTTGCGCGGACGCGGCGGCGGCGGCGCGGGCGGCAGAGCTGATTCTGCTCGCTGTGCCTGACGACGCGGTCGGCGCGGCGGCGGCGGCGCTGGCCGGCGCGGACCTGCGCGGGCGGGGCGTGGTTCACACGTCGGGCGCGCTGGACGCCGGGCCGCTGGCGGCGCTGGCGGCGGCGGGCGCGGCGGTGGGCAGCCTGCACCCGGCGTTCCCGTTCGCGACGCGCGCGGCTCAGGCGCCGCCGGCGGGGGTGACATTCGCCGTCGAGGCGGAGGACGCCCGGCTGCGCGGCTGGCTGCTGGCGCTGGTGGCGGCGCTGGGCGGGCGCGCGCTGCTCATCCCGCCGGGCGGCAAGGCGGTCTATCACGCGGCGCTGGTGCTGGTGAGCAACTACACGGTGACGCTGTACGCGCTGGGGATGCGGCTGCTGGCCGGGCTGGGCGCAGACCCCGCCGCCGCCGCGCAGGCGCTGAACGCGCTGCTGGCCGGGACGACAGCCAACCTGGGCGCGCTGGGCGTGCCCGCCGCGCTGACCGGCCCGCTGGTGCGCGCCGACCAGGGGACGATCGCCGCGCACCTGGACGCGCTGGCCCGCGTGGACCCGGAGGCGGCGCAGGTATACCGCCTGCTGGGGCGGCTGACGCTGCCGCTGGCGCAGGCGCGCGGTGTGGATACGGAGCCGCTGGCGCGGCTGCTGGCAGAAGGGTGCTAACATGCGGTTGACCATACGCGATTTGCAGAGGATGAAAACCAACGGCGAGCGCATCGCCATGCTGACGGCCTACGACGCCACCAGCGCGCGCCTGAGCGAGGCCGCCGGCGTGCCGGCGCTGCTGGTGGGCGACTCGCTGGGGATGGTGATTCAGGGGCACACGAGCACGATCCCGGTGACGCTGGAGCAGATGATCTATCACGCGGGCATCGTGACGCGCGTGACGCAGCGCCCGCTGGTGGTGGGCGACCTGCCGTTCATGACCTACAGCGTCAGCGTGGAGCAGGCGCTGACCAGCGCGGCGCGCATGATGCAGGAAGCGGGCGTGAACGCGGTCAAGGTGGAGGGCGGCGCGTTCATGGCGCCGACGATCGCGCGGCTGACGGAGAACGGCATCCCGGTGATGGCGCACCTGGGGCTGACGCCGCAGAGCGTCAACCAGTTTGGCGGCTACCGCGTGCAGGGGCGCGACCTGGACGCGGCCCAGCGCCTGCTGCACGACGCCGAGGCCGTGCAGGACGCGGGCGCGTTCGCGGTGGTGCTGGAGCTGGTGACGACGCCGGTGGCGCAGGCGATCACCGAACGGCTGCGCATCCCCACGATCGGCATTGGCGCGGGGCCGGGCTGTGACGGGCAGGTGCAGGTGTTTCACGACATTCTGGCGCTGTACGACGCGCTGATGCCGCGCCACAGCAAGCTTTACGCGCAGGCGGGCGAAGCGATCCGCCAGGGGATCGCCGACTACGTGCGCGAGGTGCAGTCCGGCGAGTTCCCGACCGAGGCGCACAGCTTCGCCATGCCGGACGAGGCCGCCGCGGCGCTGCGCGCGGAGGCGAAACCGCATGCAGACCGCTGACACGATCGCGGCGCTGCGCGCGGCCCGCGCGCGGCTGGCGGGCGCGGCGGGCCTGGTGCCGACGATGGGCGCGCTGCACGCCGGGCATCTGTCGCTGGTGGCGCGGGCGCGCGCCGAAAACGACGCGGTCATCGCGACGATTTTCGTCAACCCGCTTCAGTTTGGGCCGTCGGAGGACCTGGCCGCTTACCCGCGCGACCTGCCGGGCGACCTCGCGCTGCTGGAGCAGGCGGGCGTGGACCTGGTGTTTACGCCCACGCCCGGCCTGATGTACCCGCCGGACTTCCAGACGCAGATCGAGGTGTTAGAGGTGGCGCGGGGGCTGGAGGGCGCGCAGCGGCCCGGCCACTTCGCGGGCGTGGCGACGGTGGTCGCCAAGCTGTTCAACCTGACGCAGCCGCAGCGCGCCTACTTCGGCCAGAAGGACGCGCAGCAGGCGGCGGTCATCCGCCAGATGGCGCGCGACCTGAATTTCCCGCTGGACGTGGTGATCTGCCCGACTGTCCGCGACAGCGACGGCCTGGCGCTGAGTTCGCGCAACGCTTATCTGACGCCGGAGCAGCGGCGGGCCGCGCCAGCCCTCTATCGGGCGCTGCGCGCGGCGGCGGCGGCTTACGACGCGGGCGAACGCGACGCCGAGGCGCTGCGCCGGGCCATGCGCGCGACGCTGGCGGCGGAGCCGCTGGCGCAGCCGGAGTACGTTTCGGCGGCGGACGCAAACACGCTGGCCGAGTGCGACGGCCCGCTGCCGGGGCAGGCGCTGCTGTCGCTGGCGGTGCGCGTTGGGCGCACGCGGCTGATTGATAACCTGCTGCTGCCGGAGGCCGAATAGGGCTGTCAGTCGGCTCTCAGCCGGTATTAATATATTTTTGATGGGTGTGTGGTGTAATCAGGGATGGTGCTTTAGTAAGGCAGGATGCCGATGTTCTTCTTCGATCCAAACTATTTGTGGCTGGTGCTGCTGCCGACATTGGTGATCTCAACGCTGTCGCAGGTGTTTGTGCGGTCGGCGTTCAGCAAGTGGGGCCAGGTGCGCAACAGCAGCGGGCTGACCGGCGCTGAAGTCGCGCGGCAGATCATGACGAAAACCTCGCTGGGGCGCGGCAGCGTGCGCTTCGCCAGCGAGCGCGGCCAGCAGGCGGCAGGCGCCTCCGGCATCCGCCTGGAGCGCGTCGCGGGGCAGTTCACCGACCACTATGACCCGTCATCGCACACCGTCCGCATGTCCGACTCGACGGCGAACCAGCCCTCGGTGGCGGCGATGGCGGTCGTGGCGCACGAGCTGGGCCACGCCCAGCAGCACGAGGAAAAGTCGCTGCTGATTCAACTGCGGTCGTTTCTTGTGCCGGCGGTGCGCTTCAGCCCGACGCTGTCGTATCTGCTGATTCTGGCCGGGTTTTTCTTCGCCGTCACCGAACTGCTGTGGCTGGGGATTGCCTTCTTCGGCGTCACGGTCGTGTTTATGGTGCTGACGCTGCCGGTCGAGTTCGACGCCAGCCGGCGCGGCCTGATTCTGCTGCGCGAAAGCGGCCTGATGCAGACGGCGGACGACCAGAGCGGTTCGCGCCGGGTGCTGACGGCGGCGGCCCTGACCTATGTCGCGGCGGCGGTGACCGCCGTGCTTCAGCTTCTGTACTACATCAGCCTGGCGCAGCGCCGCCGCTGACGCGCCTCTCGCTGATCGCGGAGATGAAACAGCGCCCGGTAATTGTGCCGGGCGCCTGTGTGTTCAGCGCGCGCTTTTGTTCTCCGCCGCGCTAACCGCCGCTGACTTCATCGTCGTCGTCATCGTCGTCATCGTCATCATCGTCGTCATGATCGTCGTCGTCATCGTCGTGGCTGGGCCGGCCCTGGTCGGTGCTTGTCACGGCGGGGTTGACGGGCGGGCGGGGCAGGAAAAGCTGCTGGCCGACGACGATGCGCGCCGCGTCCACGACGCAGTTGACGCGCAGCAGCTCGCTGACGGTCGCGCCGGTGGCGGCGGCCAGGCCGGAGAGCGTTTCGCCCGCGCGCACGCGGTGGCTTACCCAGCCGTCAGGCTGTTCCGGCGCGCAGGCCCCTTCCGCCGCGGGCGAAGGCGTCCCGACTGGCGGCCGCGTGGGCCGCGCGCTCGGTGTGGCGATGGGCGTGGACGACGGCATGGCGGTCAGCGTGGGCGACGGCGTGGGCGACGGGGTGGGCGACGGCGTGACCGTTGACGTAACGGTCGGTGTGAC
>CAZDVL010000025.1:0-21640 GCA_964508745.1 uncultured Anaerolineaceae bacterium
TGAGCGCGCCCCAGGCGGCGGATTGCAGCGCGTGGGCGCGCGGCTGGCGGCTGACAAAGGCGTCCCACTGGTCGGCGGGCGGTTCAAAAGCGGCGAACATGGCGGGCTTTCGTGGCCAGACACAGGCTGCTGCTGTTGTAGAGCATGGCCTCGGCAAAAGCAAGGCTGAGCATCTTTTGAGATATTATGGGCGCTATGTTAGAATGGCGGCGCTGTGAGGGAGGGGCTGGTCAGGGGCGGCACAGCGCACAGGTTTTGCAGTCAGTTGATGTCAATGCTATACTAGCGCCGCTTGTCCCAATTGGCACAAACTGGCGGCTGCGCCGGGGGGGCTGTGCCTGCCCGCCGCACGCCAGCGCTGACCAAATCATATGACACCAATGTTACAGGGATAACCACACCGATGAACGTGACGAATGAGTGGGCTTTTATAGGGGTGTTCTTCGCTATCGCCTGGGTGTTCCCCGTGCTGCCGATCGCCGGCGCGTGGCTGGTCAGCCCCCGAAAGCCGAACGCCATCAAACAGGCGACTTACGAGTGCGGCGTTGAAACCGTCGGCGACACCTGGGTACAGTTCAAGGTGCAGTATTATATCTACGCCCTGATCTTCCTGGTGTTCGACGTGGAGATGGTGTTCCTGTTCCCCTGGGCGGTGGCGTACCGCCAGCTCGACTGGTTCGCCTTTGCGGCTGGTTTCCTGTTCATTTTCCTGCTGGCGGACGCGCTGATCTACGCCTGGCGCAAGGGCGCGCTGGAGTGGATGTAGGCGGGCTTCGGATAAGGTTAGAAGGAGCGGACACAGAGACTTATGGAAACGCAGTGTATTGACCTTCTCAACACACTGGCGGCGTGCATGGTCGCCAGTGGGGCTGACGCCGGCTTCGCCAACTTCCTGTCGATCCTGCTGGGGGTGGTGCTGGTCGCGACCCTGCCGCTGGTGACGGTGATCCTGCTCATCTGGGTGGAGCGCAAGGTGGCGGCGCGCATTCAGGACCGCGTCGGCCCGAACCGCGTGGGGCCGCTGGGCCTGCTGCAGCCGGTGGCCGACGCGCTGAAGATGCTGACCAAAGAGGACATCACCCCGGCGGGCGCTGACCGCTTTGTCTACAATCTGGCGCCGATCATCGCCTTCGCGGTCGTCATTCTGATGTGGGCGGTGATACCGTTCACGCCGGTGCACGTGGGGTCCGACTTAAGCATCGGCATCCTCTACTTCACCGCGATCGGCTCGATCGGCACGGTCAAGATCATGATCGGCGGCTGGGCCAGCAACAACAAGTACGCGCTGCTGGGGGCTTTCCGCACCATCGCGCTGCTGCTGAGCTACGAAGTGCCGATGATCCTGGCGCTGCTGATCCCGGTGATGCTGGCCGGCACGATGAGCCTGCAGGAGATTGTCCATGCCCAAAGCGGCATGTGGTATATCTTCAGCGCGCCGCTGGCCGCGCTGATTTTTATCACCGCCAACCAGGCGGAGACCGGCCGCGCGCCCTTTGACCTGATCGAAGCCGAGTCTGAGCTGATCGCCGGCTACAACATTGAGTATTCCGGCTTTAAGTTCGGCATGTTTATGGCCGGCGAGTTCCTGCACGTGTTCACGGTGGCCGTGCTGTTCGCGGTGCTGTTCCTGGGCGGCTGGTGGGGGCCGGGCGTGGAGCAGGCCCCGGCGCTGGGCTTCCTGTACCTGGGCGCGAAGTCGGCGGTGGTGTACCTGGTGCTGCTGTGGGTGCGCAACACGCTGCCGCGCTTCCGCGTGGACCAGGTGATGGCCTTCAACTGGAAGCTGCTGGTCCCGTCCTCGATCGTGGTTGTGCTGGCGATGGCGCTGGCGCTGCGCGTGGTTGACGCGCTGGGCCTCGCGCCGGCGAACGGCGGCTTTGCCGAGTCGCTGCCGCAGACTGTGATCCTGCTGGGCGTGAACCTGGCGCTGGTGTTCCTGTTCCTCACCTGGGTGCGCGGCCAGGGCCGGCGCCGGCGCGCGGCTGACCTGGCCGCCGCTGAAGAAGTCAGGCCGGTTGTCGCGGCGCCGGCTGGCGATTGACGCAGAAAGCGCGGAGAGACGATGCTCGAACTCAACGGTCAGACGATAGCGTTTTTCGTGTTCACCCTGTTCATCCTGGGCGGCGGGCTGGGCGTGGTGACCAGCCGCAACCTCATTCACAGCGCGCTGTACCTGATCCTCAGCCTGTTTGGGGTGGCAGGCTTTTTCGTGCTGTTAAGCGCGCCGTTTCTGGCCGCCGCGCAGGTGCTGGTGTATATCGGCGCGATTGCGATCCTGATTATCTTCGCCGTGATGCTCACCCACCGCATGACCTCGCTGCTGCACCTGCGCAGCCAGCAGTGGTGGCTGGCGCTGTCGGCCGCGGTGCTGCTGTTCGTCCTGCTGGCCGCCGGCGTGATTCTGCCGGTGTGGGGCAACGAGGGCGTGGTCGGCAGCGCGCCGGCCTCGGACACAGTGGCGACGACCGCTGACCTGGGGGCGGCGCTGGTGGACGGCAACCAGTATGTGCTGCCGTTTGAGGTGGCCTCGGTGCTGCTGACGGCGGCGATGATCGGCGCGATTGTGGTCGCGCGCGACGACGAATGACGGAGACGCGGGTATGATTCCATTGTGGATGTTTCTGCTGGTGGCCGCCGCCCTGTTCTGTATCGGAACGTATGGCGTGCTGTCCCGGCGCAACACGGTCGCCATTCTGATGGGCATTGAGCTGATGCTCAACGCCGTGAACATCAACCTGGTGGCGTTCTGGCGCTACCTGACGCCGCTGAACATGAGCGGGCAGGTGTTTGCCGCGTTCGTGTTTGTCGTGGCGGCGGCGGAAGCTGCCGTTGGCCTGGCGATTATCATCGCCGTGTATCGCAGCCGGCGGTCGGTTGCGGTGGAAGACGTGAACCTGCTGAAATGGTAGCCAGGGGGGCGAGATGCAGTTCAATGTGAATGATCCCAATATCCTGCCCTGGTTAGTCCCGGCCGGGCCGCTGCTGGCCTTTGCGATTATCGTGCTGATCACGAACCGCGCGCGCCTGCTGCCGGCGACCAGCCCGGAGTACGGCGGCCACCACCCGGACTACGACGGCATGGACGTGCCGGTGGTCAGCGGCGCGGGCCGCGTGGCCAGCGTCGTCGTGGGCATGGTCGGCGTGGTGCTGGCGCTGCTGGCGGCGCTGGCGCTGGTGGCCCAGGTGGGCGGCAGCGAGGGGCGCTTCGGCCAGGAAGTGTTCGCCAGCAGCGTCGAATGGCTGGCGACCGGGGCCGGCAGCCTGAATATGGGCGTGCTGGTGGACCCGCTGACGACGATCATGCTGGTGATGGTCCCCATCGCCGTCCTCTGTATCTTCATTTACTCGATCGGCTATATGGCGCATGACCCCCGTCAGGCGCGTTTTTTTGCCATGATTTCGCTGTTCGCTGGCGCGATGCTCACGCTGGTGGTGGCCGACAACGTGCTGCTGATGTTCGTCGGCTGGGAGGTGATGGGCCTGTGTTCGTACCTGCTCATCGGCTTCTGGTTCGAGAAGGAAAGCGCCTATAAAGCGGCGGTCAAGGCCTTTATGACCACGCGCGTGGCCGACGTGCTGATGCTGCTGGGCATCGCCTATCTGTACGCGGAGGCCGGCACGCTGAGCTTCCGCGAGATTCTGTACAACCCGGAGGTGCTGGACGCGCTGGCGACGACGCCGGCCATCATCTTCGGCGGCCTGAGCGCCGCCGGGCTGATCGGCATCTTTCTGGTGATCGGCACGATCGGCAAGTCGGCCCAGTTCCCGCTGCACGTCTGGCTGCCCGACGCGATGGAAGGCCCGACGCCGGTCAGCGCGATGATCCACGCCGCCGCGATGGTGTCTGCCGGCATTTACGCCATCATTCGCATGTACCCGCTGCTGGCCGCCGGCGGCAACCCGCATCACGGCGAATTCACGTCGCCGCTGCTGCTGATGGCGGTCGTGGGGGCGGTGACGGCGCTGTTTTCGGCCACGATCGCGGTGGCGCAGAACGATGTCAAGCGCGTGCTGGCGTTTTCGACCATCTCGCAGCTTGGCTTCATGATGGCGGCGCTGGGCATTGGCGCTTACGTGGCCGCCGCTTTCCACCTGATCACACACGCCTTTTTCAAGGCGCTGTTGTTTATGGCGTCCGGCGCGGTCATTCACGGCATGGAACACGGCGAGCACCACGTCCACGAGCACGCGCACCAGCACGACGCGCACGACGCGCACGGCGAGGAGGCGCAGCACGGGCACTTCGACCCGCAGGACATGATGAACATGGGCGGGCTGCGCCGGACGATGCCGGTCACGTTCTACACGTTCCTGATCGGCGGGCTGTCGCTGGCGGGCTTCCCGCTGCTGACGGCCGGCTTCTGGTCGAAGGACGAGATTCTGGCGGACGCCTGGCTGGGCGTGACGCACGGCTATGGGCCGCACGCGCTGGTGTTCGTGCTGCTGGCGCTGGCCGCTTTCCTGACGGCCTTCTACACCATGCGCCAGCTCGGCCTGACCTTCTGGGGCGAGCCGCGCACCGAAGCAGCGCACCACGCCAGCCTGGGCCGGGGCATTGTCAGCGCCACGATGACGCTGCCGCTGATTATCCTGGCGTTCTTCGCGCTGGCGGCGGGCTTCGTCGGCGTGCCGCCAGACTTCCCGCTGTTCGGGGCGATCTTCTCGCCGCAGACCAATCCGTTCTTCGACTTCGTGAAATACACGCTGCTGACCGAGTTTCAGCCGGAGAAGCCGCTGTTTAACTGGATACCTGTGCTGACCTCGTTCGTGGTGGCGCTGGGCGGGCTGTACCTCGGCTACCGGATGTACTGGCGCAGGCCGCTGCAGGCCGGCGAGGAAGACCCGCTGGTCAGCATCCTGGGCCGCCCGCTGCACACGACGCTGCGCAACCGCTATTACATTGACGAGCTGTACCACGTCGCGCTGATCGTGCCGGCGCAGTGGCTGGCGCGGATCGCGGGGGATGTGCTTGACCGGGGCGTGATTGACGGCGTGCTGATGCTGATCGCGCGCGTGTTCACCTGGATTGGCGACCTGTTCAAGGTGCTGAACACCTGGCTGATTGACGGCGTGGGCGACGGCATTCCGCGCCTGATCGGCCAGTTCGGCAACTGGATTCGCCGCATCCAGACGGGCCAGGCGCAGCAGTACCTGTTGATTGTGGCGATTGCCGCCCTGGTTATCGGCATCATCTTCGCCGTGTCCAGCGGGCTTTTGCAGGCAGCCGGCTGAGCGCGGCGGGAAGCGGAGTATTATGACGACAATTTTGGGGATGGACGCACTCTCGTTTCTGGTGGTGGCCCCGGCGGTGGCGGCGGTGATTATGCTGCTGCTGCCGCGCGAGCCGCGGTACATCGGGCGCTGGGCGGCGCTGCTGCTGTCGCTGGGCATTGGCGCGGTGGCGGTGGCGGTCTTTCTGGCCTACGACCACACGGCGGCCGGCTACCAGTTCGAGTCCAAAGTGCCCTGGTTTGACCTGCTGGGGGCGTCGTGGCACGTGGGCATTGACGGCGTCAGCGCGGTGATGGTGCTGCTGACCGGCATCCTCACGCCGCTGACGGTGCTGGTGAGCTGGGAGATTGAGGACCGTGTGAATATGCACATGGCGCTCATCCTGTTCTTCGCCACCGGCCTGATGGGCGTGTTCGTGGCGCTGGACCTGATGATCTTCTTCGTGTTCTGGGAACTCAGCCTGGTGCCGATGTACTTCCTCATCAACCAGTGGGGCGGCCCCGACCGCGAGTACGCCTCGATCAAGTTCATCATCTACTCGCTGGGCGGTTCGCTGGGCTTCCTGCTGGCGACCCAGTTGATCGGCTGGTCGGTGTCGCAGATCCCGGCGGACGCGGTGCTGACGCTCCAGCAGAGCGTGCCGGCGCTGGGCGGCTATGTGGCCGGGCGGCCCACGTTCGACATGGTGTACCTGGGCGCGCTGTGGCCGACGCTGGCCGACAGCATCGGCGGGCTGTTCCTGGGCATTGACATCGCCACGATCAAGGGGCTGGCGTTTGTCGCCTTCTTCCTGGCGTTCGCCATCAAAGTGCCGGTGTGGCCGTTCCACACCTGGCTGCCGGACGCGCACAGCGAAGCGCCCACCGCCGGCTCGATGCTGCTGGCGGGCGCGATGCTTAAGCTGGGGGCTTACGGCTTCCTGCGGCTGGTGATCCCGCTGTTCCCGGACGTGTGGGTCGCGCCGATCAACCTGCTGGGGGTGCTTGAGGTGAACGCGGCGGGCATCTTCGCCCTGCTGGCGATGCTGGGTGTGGTGCTGGGGGCGCTCGCCTCGTTTGGCCAGCACGACATCAAGCGGCTGGTGGCGTACAGCTCGGTCAACCACATGGGCTTTGTGGTGCTGGGGCTGGCGGTGACGGCGCAGTTTTACGGCGAGAATTTCGTTCACGGCACGACCGAGATGATGCAGAACGCTGTCCTGGCCACCAACGGCGCGGTGCTGCAGATGTTCAACCACGGCCTCAGCTCGGCGGGCATGTTTTTGCTGGCGGGGGCGATCGCCCACAAGACACACACGCGCGACATGCGCCAGTACGGCGGTCTGTGGGTGAAGGCGCCGATCTACGGCGGCATCTTCATCTTCACCAGCATGGCCAGCCTGGGCCTGCCGGGCCTGAACGGCTTCGTCAGCGAGTTTCTGGTGGTGCGCGGCGCGTGGCCGGTGTTTACCGCGCTCACGCTGATCGCGATGGTCGGCCTGCTGTTCACCGGCTCGTACATCCTCAAGGGGATACGGGCGGTGCTGCACGGGCCGTTCAACATGAAATGGCGGGATTACGACCTGGAGATCGAGGCCCGTGAGGTGATCGCCATCGCGCCGCTGATGGTGCTCATGCTGGTGACGGGCATCATCCCCAACTGGATTATGCCGGTCATCAACGACTCGGTCGTCCGCATTCTAGGGGGGTAGTCGTAGGGTATGATCGTTCAAGGATTTGTATTTCCGGTGTTGAGCGTCATCGTCCTCCTGCCCATCGTGGCGGGGGTGATTATCCTGTTCATCCCCGGTGAACGGCGTGACCTCATCCGGGGGATCGCCATCACGGCGGCGGCGGCGGTGCTGGCGCTCTCGCTGGCGGTGTACCTGGGGTACAACAGCCAGGTCGCGGCCGTCACCGAACACCAGAACGCGCTGCTGGCCGACGGCAGCGGCGCTGCCTCGCCCGGCACGCAGATGTTTCAGGACGGGCTGGCGTTTGAGGAGCGTGTCCCCTGGGTGGAAAGCCTGGGGATCAGCTATCACCTGGCGGTTGACGGCCTGAGCGCGCCGATGGTGCTGCTGACGGGCATGGTCGCCGTCGCCGGCGTGCTCATCTCGTGGCGCATCGAGGACCGCACGCGCGAGTTTATGGCGTTTTTTCTGCTGCTGGTCGCGGGCGTGTACGGGGTGTTCGTCGCCGTTGACATGTTCGTGCTGTTCTTCTTCTACGAGCTGGCGATCTTCCCCATGTACCTGCTGATCGCCACCTGGGGCTGGGTCAAGCTGCGCGAATACGCGGCCATGAAGCTGACGCTGTACATCCTCATCGGCTCGGTGGTGGCGCTGGTCGGCGTGATCGCGCTGGTTATCACGGCGGACCAGTTCTTCCGGGGGCCGGGCGCGCAGGTGTTCCAGGACGCGGTCAGCAGCGGGCTGCTGCCGGCGAACGTGTCCACCTTCAACTTCAGCTTCGCCTCGCTCACGCTGGCGGCGGAACACGGCGCGTTCGATGTCGCCGGTTACGCGGGCATTGACACGATGACGTTCGCCAAGCTGTGGTTCCCGTTCGTGTTCATCGGCTTCGGCGTGCTGGCGGGCGTGTTCCCGTTCCACAACTGGAGTCCTGACGGCCACGTGGCCGCGCCGACCGCCGTCTCGATGATCCACGCCGGCGTGCTGATGAAAGTGGGCGCGTATGCGGCGCTGCGGGCGGGCATCCAGTTGATGCCTGGGGGGGCGCAGGTGCACCTGCCCTGGATTGTGTTCCTGACGCTGGTGAACGTGGTCTACGGGGCGTTTATCGCCTTCCGCCAGCGCGACTTTAAGTACGTCATCGGCTTCTCGTCAGTGAGCCACATGGGGCTGGTGAGCATGGGCTGGGCGACGATGAACCTGATCGGCATGACCGGCGCGGGCCTGCAGATGTTCAGCCACGGCGCGATGACGGCGCTGTTCTTCGGCTGCGTCGGCATCGTCTACGACCGGGCGCACACGCGCGACATCCCCAGCCTGGGCGGGTTCGCCAGCAAGCTGCCCTGGGTGGCGCTGGCCTTTATCGTCGGCGGCCTCGCCAGCATGGGCATGCCGGGCCTGAGCGGGTTCGTCGCCGAGTACCCGATCTTTGTCGGCATGTGGCAGGCTTCGCCGCAGATCACGCTGACGGTGGGCAGCTTCGCGCTCAGCAACTACTATGCGGTGATCGTGGTGATCGCGGCGCTGGGCATCGTAATCACGGCGGCGTATGTGCTACGCGTCGTGGGGCAGGTGTTCTTTGGCGAATTTAACGCACAGCGCTACCCGGATATCCCCCCGATTACTATCCCGGAGCGCGTCGTGTTGATTCTGCTGGGCGCGCCGCTGCTGATCGTCGGCATCTACCCGACGATTATGGCCCCGATGATTGAATCCGGCGTGCGGTCTGTACTGGTGTTACTGGGAGGGGCGTGATCGTGGCTGAATTCGATTTACTGGCGAACCTGCCGGCGGTTGTGCCGGAGGTGGGCCTGACGATCATGGCGATTGTGGTGCTGTTTCTGGACCTGTTCCTGCCAGCGCACCAGCGCCGCAACATCGCCTACGTGACGTTCGTGGGGCTGGCGCTGCTGGCGATCACGCCGCTGCTGCCGGGGCTGGCGCCGCCAGAGGGCGGGGCGCTGATGTGGGGCGGCATGATCCGCCACGATGTGCTGGCGCAGATTTCCAGGGTGATGATTCTGCTGGCGGGCGCGCTCACGGCGCTGATGTCCATTGACGTGAAAAGCGTCGGGCGGCGCGGCGAGTTCTACCTGGTGATTATCCTGGCGACGCTGGGGGCCTGCCTGCTGAGCGCCTCTGCCGACCTGATCATGGTGTTCGTGGCGCTGGAAACGCTGTCGGTGCCGCTGTACATCCTGACGGCCTTCAACCGCGGCGACGTGCGCTCGTCGGAAGCCGGCATGAAGTATTTCCTGTTCGGCGCGTTCGCGTCGGCCTTTTTCCTGTTCGGCCTCAGCCTGCTGTACGGCTTCACCGGCCAGACCAACCTGTACCTGCTGGCGGAATACCTGGGCAGCGAAGCGTTCGCCAACGCGCCGGTTCCGGTGCTGGCGGCCATGACGCTGGTGGTGGTGGGCTTCGGCTTCAAGATCAGCGCGGTGCCGTTCCACTTCTGGACGCCGGATATGTACGAGGGCGCGCCCACGCCGGTCACGGCGTTCGTCAGCGTGGCGAGCAAGGCGGCCAGCTTCGCCGTGCTGCTGCGCTTCCTGCTGGCGGTGTTCCCGGAAACGCTGGTGCTGGGCGGCCAGTCTATGCAGCACTTCTGGGTGCAGTTGATGTCGGCGCTGGCGGTGATCAGCATGACGCTGGGCAACGTCGTGGCGCTGTCGCAGCGCAACATCAAACGGCTGCTGGCGTACTCGTCCATCGCGCAGGCGGGGTACGTGCTGATCGGCATCGCCGCGCTGCAGGCGCAGACCGCAAGCGGCCAGGCGCAGGCGGTGGCGTCGGTGGGCTTCTACCTGTTTATGTACACGTTCAGCAACCTGCTGGCCTTCGCGGTGGTCATCCTGTTCAGCGAGGCGACCGGCAGCGAAACCATCGCCGACCTGGCGGGCCTCAACCGGCGCAGCCCCTGGCTGGCGCTGGCGATGACGATCGCGCTGCTGTCGCTGGCGGGCATCCCGCCGGCCGCCGGTTTCTTCGGCAAGTTTTACCTGTTTAACGCGGCGGTGCAGGCGGACCTGACCTGGCTGGCGATCGTGGGCGTGCTGAACGCCATCATCGGCCTGTACTACTACCTGGTGGTCATCAAGGTGATGTACGTGGACCGCAGCCCGGACGAGGACCAGCCGATTCCGATGTCGGTGCCGTACCGCTGGGTGCTGGGCCTGGCGGCTGTCATGGTGATCGTGCTGGGGACGTTCGGGGCGCAGGCCGTGTTCGACTGGGCCGCGCGCAGCGCCAGCGGCCTTTTCCTGTAGCGCGCGAGGATTTGGCAATCGCCGAACGGTTGTGATAGAATGCGCGAACTTCTGAAACGGGGTATATGGCAGGCAGTGAACCGCCGCGTTTGCGCAACCTGAGCTACGCGGCTCTTGCCGGGCAGGCTGGCTGCGTCACGCTGTTGATTGTGTTTGGCGCGCTGCTGGCAGGTTTGTGGCTCGATGCGCAGTTGGGGCAGCGCGGCCCGTGTGTGTTTGGCCTGCTGATCGTGAGCGTGCCGGTAAGCCTGGCGCTGATGCTGCGGGTCGCCCTGGGGGCGATCAACCGCATCACGCCGCCGCCGGCGCAGCGCGGTGACGACGAAACATCATCGAAGGAGGTGTAGTCCTTGATCGCTATTGCGGGCCTTTGCTGTGATGGGGAGGGGGCGGCATGAGCACGAGAGCCAACGGTTGCCTGATTCTGCTGGGCATAATCGCTGTCGCCGTCGTGTTCTGCGGCATCATCCCATTTGTGGTGATGCCAGGGCTGGGCGTCGGCGTGGGTATGCCGATCATCACAGTCCCGGGCGAGGTGCTGCAAGAGAATTTTCTGCCCGGCCTTGACCTGACCAACACGATCGTCGGCGGTTTCCTGGCCATGATCCTGGTCGTGGTGTTCATCTTCCTGGCGTGGCGCGCCTCGAAAGGCTGGACGCGGGAAGTGCCGGGCCGGTTCCAGGGCCTGGTCGAGCTGTTCATCGGCGGCTTCTACGGCTTCATGAAGGGCGTCGGCGGGGAGCGGCTGCGCACCGCGCCGTACCTGTGGCCGCTGGTCGCCAGCATCTTCATCTTCCTGCTGGCCGCCAACTGGCTGAAGCTGCTGCCGGGCGTCGAGTCGGTCGGCAAGATGCACTGCACGCACGTGGGCTTTAACGGCTACCCAGCGGTGCAGGGCATCACCGCCAACTCGTACACGCTGTACGTGGACGGCATCTTCGACGCCGGCACGGAGCAGACGGCCGCCGCCGAACAGGCCTGCGAGTACTTCTTTGTCGAGAAGGAGTTTACACGCTTCCCGATGGAGGGCGCTGAGGCGCTGCTCCCGCAGGTAGAGGAAGCGCAGGCGGCGCTGAACGACGCGCAGATCGAGCGCGACAACGCGCTGGCCGCGTTCAACGCGGCCAGCGATGACGCGCGCGCCGAGGCCGAAACGGCCCTGCTGGAGGCCGAGGAGGCCGCCGCCGCCGCCGAACGCGCGCTGGAGCGCCAGCAGATCAGGCAGGAGAGCGCGGAGGCGCTCACCGGGCTGCAGGCGCGCCTGGACGAGATCGAGGCCGACGTGCAGGCGCTGGAAGGCACGCCGCCGGCTGAGGCCGAGAGCGAGGACGCCGGGGCGCAGTTGGCCGCGCTGCAGGCCGAGCGCGACTCCCTGCAAGACGAGCTGAACCGCTACCGCACGCAGATGCAGTACCCCAGCGCGCCGATCACGCTGACGCAGCAGCAGCTCGACAACGGGGCCTGGCCGTTCCTGTTCCACATCACGCCGTTTGTGCGCGGCGCCGCCACCGACCTGAGCCTGACGTTCGGGCTGGCGCTGGTGTCAATCGTGATGGTGCAGGTCTACGGCGTCTGGGCGCAGGGGCCGGCCTACTTCGAGAAGTTCGTCAACATCTCGGCGCTGGGCAACCTGCGCAAGAAGCCGCTGGGGGCGATTGACTTCGTCGTCGGGCTGATCGAGATTATCTCGGAGATCGGCAAGATCGTCAGCCTGGCCTTCCGTCTTTTCGGCAACCTGTTCGCGGGCGGCGTGGCGCTGATCGCGCTCACGTTCCTGGTGGCGATGATTATCCCGATGGTGATGTACCTGCTGGAGATCATCATCGGCTCGGTGCAGGCGCTGGTCTTTGCGGTGCTGACGCTGGTCTTTGCGGCGCAGGCGATGGAATCGCATCATGGTGATGACGGCCACGAGCACGCCGCTGACCATTAAACGACGCGGCAGCTACATGACAATCAGGGTATAGGACGCACGTAGGAGAAATGACACAATGATTGAAGGTTCGCTCGAAACGGGTTTGAAAGCACTGGGCGCTGGCCTGGCGATGGTGGGCGCGCTCGGCCCCGGTATCGGCATTGGTTTGCTGGCGCAGGGCGCGATGCAGGCCATTGGCCGCAACCCTGACGCCGGCGGCACGATCCAGACCAACATGATTCTGGCGATCGTGTTCACCGAAGCCATCGCGATTTACGCGCTGGTGGTCGCGCTGGTTATCCTGTTCGTGCTGTGATGGTCCGCTAAGGGTGATAAAACGGGCGGGCTGGCGGCGACGTTCGGGCTGCTGTTTGCCGGCGGCCTGCTGACGCCGCGCCGCCCCTTTTCACCCGGACGACGAATGGAGGAGTGAAAACAATGCATAACCAGCTTAAGACCAGAATTGGGTTTGCCGCGCTGACGCTGGCGCTGCTGCTGGCGGCGGCCCCGGCGGCGCTGGCGGCCGAGGAAGCCGGCGCCGGCCCGCTGGACAAACTGGGCATCAACCTGGGTTTCATGATCGCCCAGTTGTTCAACTTTGGCGTCATCTTCATCCTGGGCACGGTCTTCATGTGGCGGCCGCTGATGAACCTGCTGGACGCCCGCAGCGCGAAGATCCAGAAGGGCCTGGAGGACGCGGCGGCGGCGGCCAACGCCCGCCTCAACGCCGAGGCTGAGGCTGAGGAGATCAAGGCCAGGGCGCGCACCGAGGTGCAGAAAACGATCGAAGAGGCGCGGGTGCGCGGCGACGAGCTGGCCGCCAGCATTGACCAGGAGGCCCAGGCCGCTGCCGCCCGGCTGCGCGAACAGGCGCGGCAGTCCTCGCTTGAGGAGCGCGACCAGCAGCTCGCCGGGCTGCGCTCGCAGGTGGGCGCGATCTCGGTGGCGCTGGCGCAGCGGCTGATCGGCGAGACGCTGGACGAGAAGCGCCAGCAGGCGCTGGTCAACGACTTCTTCGCCAAAGTGCCGGCAGAGGCCAAGAGCATGTCGGGCGCGGTCGAAGTCATCAGCGCCATGCCGCTGAGCGACGACGAGCAGAAGCGCGTCAGGAAGGAAATCGGGGCCAGCGAGATGACGTTCGCGGTGGACCCCGGCATCCTGGGCGGGCTGATCGTTCGCAGCGCCGACCGCGTGATAGACGGCAGCGTGCGCAGCGGCCTGGGCGGACTCGCCGAGCGGATGCGCTAAGGTTCTCAATTGTCAGGCCAGAATGCCGGTTCACGACCGGCATTTTTTGTTAGCATGCCCGCGGACGGCGGCGGCACTTTACAGGCGCACGGTGCTTTCAGTAGACTCTTGACCTATGACACGACGATTCAGCGAACTGCTTGAGGCCCTGCCGCCGGGCGACCTGCTGGCGGTCAGCGGCGACACGGACGGCGCGGGGCCGGTGGTGGAGGCCGACGCCGATGTGACCCCCGGCGCGGTGTTCGTCGCCCGGCCCGGCCTGACGGTGGACGGCCACGACTTCATCGCGCGCGCGCTGGAACGGGGCGCGGCGGCGGTGGTGGGCGAGCGCGCCATCGCCGGGCTGCCGGTGCCTTACGCGCGCGTGCGCAGCGCGCAGGAGGCGACTGGCTGGCTGGCGGCGGCGGATCACGGCTTCCCGGCGCGGCGGCTGGTCATCATCGGCGTGACCGGGACCGACGGCAAGACGACCACCAGCCACCTGATCCACAGCGTGCTGCTGGCCGCCGGGCTGCGCGCCGGGTTTATCAGCACCGTCGCCGCCGACCTGGGCGGCCAGCTCGCCGACACCGGCCTGCACGTGACCACGCCGGGCGCGCCGCAGACGCAGGGCTACCTGGCGCAGATGGCCGCCGCCGGGCTGACGCACTGCGTGCTGGAGATGACCAGTCACGGGCTGGCGCAGGGGCGGCTGAACGGTGTGGACGTGGACGTGGCGGTGCTGACGAACGTCACGCACGAGCACCTCGACTATCACGGCACGTTTGAGGGCTACCGCGCCGCCAAAGGCCGCCTGTTCGAGATGCTGGCGCGCTCGCGGCGCAAGCCGGGCCAGCCGAAGGCGGGCGTCGTCAACGCCGACGACCCCAGCGCGGCCTTTTTCGCCGCCTTCCCGGCTGACCGCGTGATCCATTACGGCCTGGGCGCGGGCGCCGATTTCCGCGCCGCCGACGTGGTCTACGGGCCGGGCGGCACACGCTTCACGCTGCACCACGAGGGGCAGGCCGACGCGCTGCGCGTGCCGCTGGCGGGCGCGTTCAACGTGCACAACGCGCTGGCGGCGGCGGCGGCCGGCCGGGCGCTGGGCGTCCCGCTGGGCGCGATTCAGCGCGGGCTGCTGGCGGCGCCGGCTGTGCCGGGGCGCATGGAGCGCATTGACGAAGGCCAGCCGTTCACCGCCATCGTGGATTTCGCGCACACGCCGAACGCGCTCAAAAACGCGCTGGAGGCGGCGCGCGCGCTGCTGCCGCCGGGCGGCCGCGTGATCGCCGTGTTCGGCAGCGCCGGGCTGCGCGACCGCGAGAAGCGCCGCCTGATGGCCGAAACGTCGGCGCGGCTGGCCGATGTAACGGTGCTGACGGCGGAAGACCCGCGCACCGAGCCGCTGGACGCCATCCTCCAGGCGATGGCCGACGGCTGTGTCGCGCAGGGCGGCGTCGAGGGACAGACGTTCATCCGCGTGCCGGACCGGGGCGCGGCGCTGCACCGCGCCTGCCAGATGGCGCGGCCGGGCGACCTTGTGATCGCCTGTGGCAAGGGCCACGAGCAGAGCATGTGCTTCGGCACGGTCGAATACCCCTGGGACGACCGCGCGGCGCTGCGGGCGGCCCTGCACGGCGCGCCGCTGCGCACGCTGCCAACCGCATGACGCCGTTTGGCCCGCCGGCGGTGCGGTGAACGTCGGCCAGGCGTTGTGAAGCGCGGCGGGCGTGTGTGATACAATTTGCACGACGAGGGAAGCGGCCGTGACCGACCTGGGAGTCGTCATTCTCAACTGGAACACGCGCGACCTGCTGGCCCGCTGCCTGGAAACGGTGCTGGCCAGCGAGGGCGACTTTACGATGCGCGTGATCGTCGTGGACAACGCCTCTGGCGACGACAGCGCCGGCATGGTGCGCCAGCGCTTCCCCGCCGTCGAGGTGATCGAGAGTCCTGTCAACGGCGGCTTTTCCGCCGGCAACAACCTGGGGCTGCGCGCGCTCGGCTTTTCCGGCCCCGGCCAGGTGGACGCCGGCGCGCCCCGCTATGTGCTGCTGCTCAACCCGGACACCGAAGTGCCGCCGGGCGCGCTGTGCGCGATGGTGCGGATGATGGACGCCCGGCCGGAGGTCGGCGCGGCGGGGCCGAAGCTGGTGCTGGCGGACGGCAGCCTCGACCTGGCCTGCCGCCGCAGCTTCCCGACGCCGGAGGTGTCGTTCTACCGCTTCTCCGGGCTGGCGAAACTGTTTCCCGACAGCCCGCGCTTCGGGCGGTATAATATGACGTTTGTGGACCCCGACCAGGAAATCGAGGTGGATTCGGTGGTGGGGGCCTATATGCAGGTGCGGCGCGAGGCCGTCGCCGCCGCCGGCCTGCTGGACGAAACGTTCTTTATGTATGGAGAGGACCTGGATTGGGCCTACCGGATCAAACAGGCGGGGTGGACCGTGTTTTACTACCCGACAGTGACGGTGAAACACGTGAAACGGGCTGCGAGCCGCCGGAGCAGGAAAGCGCAGTTCGAGTTCCAGCGCGCCATGCTGATCTTTTACCGCAAGCACTATCAGGCGACGACACCCCTGTGGCTGCACGGCCTGGTGCTGCTGGGCCTGCTGCTCAAAGGGGGGCCGGCGCTGTGGCCGGAGCTGCGCAGCCCGCTGCCGACATCCGCCTGAGCGCGGCGGTTCAGCGGCGCAACCGGTCACAGTTCGCGCTGGCGCTGCTGCTGCTGGCGGTGGACGCCGCCGCGCTGACGGCCGCCTTCGCGCTGGGGTTTGAGGCGCGCGCGCAGATCGAGCTGTTCGCGCTGCCGGCCAACCCGCCGAGCCTGGACAAGTACCTGCCCACGCTGGTGCTGCACGTGGCGACCGTCATCGTCATCTTCTACATTGTGCGCCTGTACCACCTGCCGCGCGCCATCCAGCGGCTGGACCAGGCGCAGAAGATCGTGAGCGCGGTGACGGTGGGGGCGGTGCTGGCGTTCGGCATCCAGGCGCTGATCTTCAAGGGGACGGTGCTGGAGGCCGACTACCCGCGCAGCCTGTTCGTCTATGTGTGGCTGTTCAGCGCGCTGCTGGTCGGCTTTGGCCGCGAGGTCTACCGGCTGCTGCGCCTGTGGCTGCGGCGGCGCGGGCTGGACCGCGAAAACCTGCTGGTGATCGGCACCGGCAAGATCGCCCGCGACATCACCGGGCGCATCAAGCAGCGGCCTGAGCTGGGCTACCGCATCGTCGGCGTGGTCAGCGACCACACGCGCACCAGGGAAAGCCTCAGCGGCGTGCCGATCATCGGCGCGTATGCCGACATCCCGCGCCTGATTGACGAGCTGGTCGTCGAACAGGTGATTATTGCCCTGCCGGACGCGCTGCGCTCCGAGCTGGTGGACCTGATCAACCTGTGCCAGCGCGGCTATGTAGACATCAAGGTGTACCCGGACATGTTCGCTTACATGGCGGGCGACCTCAACGTGAACGAGCTGGGCGGCACGCCGCTGATTACCGTGCGCGACATCGCGCTGCGCGGCTGGCGGCTGAGCCTCAAGCGCGGGCTGGACGTGTTCGGCGCGTCGGCGGGGCTGGTGCTGTTCTCGCCGCTGCTGCTGCTGACCGCCGCCGTCGTCCGGCTGGATTCGCCGGGGCCGGTTTTTCACATTCAGATGCGCATGGGCCTGGACGGCCACCCCTTCCCGATGATCAAGTTTCGCTCCATGCGCCCGGACGCCGAGGCGCACGGGCCGGGCTGGACGGTGGCCGACGACCCGCGCCGCACGCGCCTGGGGCGCATCATGCGCCGCACCAACTGGGACGAGATGCCGCAGTTGATCAACGTGCTGCTGGGACACATGAGCCTGGTGGGGCCGCGCCCGGAGCGCCCGGTCTATGTGCAGGAATTTCGCGAGCGCATCCCGCGCTATATGGAACGCCACCGCGAGAAGGCCGGCATGACCGGCTGGGCGCAGGTCAACGGGCTGCGCGGCGACACCTCGATTGCTGAGCGCACCGCCTACGACCTGTGGTATGTTGAGAACTGGTCGCTGTGGCTGGACATCAAGATCATTCTGCGCACCGTCCTCATGATTGTCCTGCGCCGCAGCAGCAACGCCTATTAAGCGGCCCGCGCCAGCGCTGAAACGAACGAGACCACAGCATGGACCTGAAGACCCTGGAAAGCGCGATGCACGCCTTTGTCGAAAGCAAGGGCTGGTATCAGCAGGACACGCCGCGCCCGCAGACGCCGCGCAACCTGGCGATCTCGCTGGTGCTGGAGGCCGGCGAGGTGCTGGAGCTTTTCCAGTGGCAGGACGCCGCCGCGGACCGGGACGCGCTGGCCGCGGAGCTGGCGGACGTGATGCTGTACCTGCTTCAGCTCGCCAGCCTCAGCCAGGTGGACCTGGGGCAGGCGGTGCTGGACAAGCTGGACACGAATTACGGGCGCACCTGGGACTGAGCGCGATGGCCGCGCCCGCCGCCGCCGAGCGCCACGACTGGCCGTTCACCCGGCCGCAGTTGATGGCCGGGCTGCGCCGCTACCTGGCCGCTTCGTCGCTGCGGCTGCTGGTGATCACGCCTATCCCGCTGCCCGACACCGTCCCCGGCGCGACGGCGACCGCCTCCGGCACGCGCCTGAGCGCGATGTCGGTGGGCGTGCGCATTGAGGGCGAGGACCAGAGCCTGCCGCTGGTGCTGAAAGAGCCGCCGGTGAGCCGGGGGCGCGTGCTGCGCGCGGTGGGCCAGCGCGAGTATGGCATCTACCGGCGGCTGGCGCCGCACCTGCCGCTGCTGGTTCCGGGGCTGGTGGCGGGCGACGAGATTGACGGTTGGGTGGTGCTGGAGGTGCTGACCGGGCTGCGCCCGGCGCACGAGTGGACGGCTGACGACTACACCGAGGCGGTGCTGAACCTGGCGGCGCTGCACGACCGCTTCTGGGGGCTGGCCGCCGACCTGTCCAACTTCCCCTGGCTGGCGCGCCCGCTGGACGCCGACTACGCCGACACGGTGCTGGCGGCGGCGGAGGCGCTGCAAACGCTGGTGATTGAGGAACGGCTGCCGCAGCTCAACCACGCCCGCTACTACGAGCTGTTCGCCCGGCTGACGCGCGCCGCCGACGAGATCGCCGCGCCGCTGCGCGCCGAACCCGCCACCTTAATTCACGGCGATTACTGGCCCGGCAACATCGCCCGCCCGCTGGACGGGCGGCAGATCGTGTTCGACTGGCAGTTGGCCGGCATCGGCCCGGCGGCGCTGGACGTGGCCGGGTTCGCCCAGTCGGTGCGGATGCGCCTGCAGCCGGCGCTGCCGGTGGAGGCGATGGTCGCGCTGTACCTGGAGCGCTGCCGCGCCCTGGTCAGGCCCGGCTGGAGCGACGACCATTTCCGGCGGCTGTGGGATCACGCGCTGATGTGGCTGTTCCTGGCGCACTGGCTGGGGCGGCTGGCGACCATTGCGCCGGAGTCCTACGCGCCGCTGCACGACCGCTTCAGCGCCGTCTGGCTGGAGCCGCTGGCGGAGATCGTGCGGCGGCGCTTGTGACCGCTGGCCGCGCGCGGCATAATCCGCCTGACGATTGACCGCAGCAGCTCACAAAGGACGTGTTGCCATGCGCATGAGCCGACTGTTCAGCCAGACGTTGCGCGCCGCGCCGGCGGAGGCCGAGGCCGCCAGCCACCGGCTGCTGCTGCGGGCCGGCTTTATCCGCCAGCTTGCCGCCGGCGTGTTCTCGTACCTGCCGCTGGCGCAGCGGGCGCTGGCGCGCGTCGAGGCGGTGATTCGCGAGGAAATGGACGCCATCGGCGGGCAGGAAATCAGGATGCCGCTGGTGCACCCGGCCGACATCTGGAAGGAAACCGGCCGCTGGTACGAGATTGACGCCGAGCTGGGGCGTTTCAGCGACCGCGCCGGGCGCGAGATGGTGCTGGGCATGACGCACGAGGAAGTGGTGGGCGACCTGGTGCGGCGCGAGGTGCAGTCGTACCGCCAGCTTCCGCTGCTGGTGTACCAGGTGCAGACCAAGTGGCGCGACGACCCGCGCCCGCGCGCCGGGCTGATTCGCGGGCGCGAGTTCACGATGAAGGACAGCTACAGCCTGGACGCCGACTGGGACGGCCTCGACCGCCAGTACCGCGCCCACTATCAGGCGTACTTCAACATTTTCCAGCGCTGCGGCCTGCCGGTGATCGCCGTCAGGTCCGACACGGGCATGATGGGCGGCAGGCTGGCGCACGAGTACATGTTCCTGACGCCGGTCGGCGAGGACACGCTGATCCTGTGCGACGCCTGCGGCTACAGCGCCAACCGGCAGATCGCCACGTTTCGCAAGCCCGCGCCGGCGGCAGAGCCGCCCGCGCCGCTGGAGAAGATCGCCACGCCGGACACAACCACCATCGAGGCGCTGGCGCGCCTGCTGAACGTCGCGGCGGCGCAGACGGCCAAGGCGGTGTTCATGGTGGCGACGGTGGCCGGCGCGCCGGGCGGCGGCGCGGCTGAACAGTTTGTGTTCGCGGTGGTGCGCGGCGACATGGAGCTGAACGAAACCAAGCTGGCGAACGCGGTGCGGGCGCGGGCGCTGCGCCCGGCCGTCGAGGCCGAGATTCGGGCGGTGGGGGCCGTGCCGGGCTACGGCTCGCCGGTTGGCGTGCGCGGCTGCCTGGTCGTCGTGGACGACCTGATCCCCAACGCGCCCAACCTGGTCGCCGGGGCGAACGTGGACGGCTACCACCTGAAGAACGTCAACTATGGGCGCGACTACAGCGCGCACATCGTCGCCGACATCGCGGCGGCGCGCGAGGGCGACGCCTGCCCGGCCTGCGGCGCGCGGCTGCGCGCGGCGCGCGGCGTCGAGGTGGGCAACATCTTCCAGTTGGGCACGCGCTATTCGGGCGCGCTGGGCGCGCTGTTTGTGGACCGCGACGGCCAGCAGCAGCCGGTGATTATGGGGTCCTACGGCATTGGCGTGACGCGCACGCTGGCCTGCATCGCGGAGGCGCACCACGACGAGCACGGGCTGCGCTGGCCGGTGACGGTCGCGCCTTACGACGTGCACCTGGTGGCGCTGCCCGGCGACGAGGCCGCGCGGGTGGCAGACGCGCTCTACGCCGAACTGTGGGCGGGCGGCATCGCGGCGCTGTACGACGACCGCGACGAGCGCGCGGGGGTCAAGTTCAACGACGCCGACCTGATCGGTCTGCCGCTGCGCGTGACCGTGAGCGCGCGGGCGCTGGCGCAGGGCGGCGTGGAGTTCAAGCGCCGCGCCGACGACGCGCGCGCGATCGTCGCGCTGGACGACGTGCTGCCCCGCGTGCGCGCCGAGCTGGACACCATGCGCGCCGCGCTGACGGCGGCGGTGCGCCCGGTTCCGTACACCGAGTAGTGAGCGCGATTGTTAGAACGGCTGATGCCCCGGCATGGCGGCTGACGGCTGCTGCCCACACCCGCGCTTCATTCCGCGCCCGCGCACGGTTATAATAAGCCGGTTTGGACGCGGCAGCGCAGCGGGGGAGGCCCACTATGGCAACGCAGGCTGTTACACCACAGAGCGTGGACTTTTCAAAGTGGTACAACGAAATTGTCTACCGGGCTGACCTGGCCGCGCCGTCGCCGGTGCGCGGCTGCATCATCATCAAGCCTTACGGCTACGAGCTGTGGGAGGGCATCAAGGCGGGGCTGGACCGGCGCTTCAAGGCGACCGGCCACCGCAACGCTTACTTCCCGCTGTTTATCCCCGAAAGCTATCTGCGCCGCGAGGCGGAACACGTCGAGGGTTTCAGCCCGGAGCTGGCGATTGTGACACACGCCGGCGGCAAACAGCTTGAGGAGCCGCTGGTGGTGCGGCCCACGTCGGAGACGATCATCGGCGAGACGTTCAGCGAGTGGATTCAGTCGTACCGCGACCTGCCGCTGCTGATTAACCAGTGGGCCAACGTCGTCCGCTGGGAGCTGCGCACGCGCCCTTTCCTGCGCACGACCGAGTTTCTGTGGCAGGAGGGCCACACCGCCCACGCCACCGAGGCCGACGCCGAGGCGGAGACGCGGCAGATGCTGGACATCTACGCCGACTTCGCCGTGACCGAGGCGGCGATCCCGGTGGTGCAGGGGCGCAAAAGCAACCTTGAGCGCTTCGCCGGGGCGCTGCGGACGTACACCATCGAGGGCATGATGGGCGACCGGCGCGCGCTGCAATCTGGCACCAGCCACAACCTGGGCCAGAACTTCGCCAGGGCGTTCGACATCATGTTTCTGGACGAGGACAACGAGCGCAAGCTCTGCTGGACGACATCCTGGGGCCTGAGCACGCGCATGGTGGGCGCGGTGGTGATGGCGCACGGCGACG
>CAZDVL010000026.1:0-21522 GCA_964508745.1 uncultured Anaerolineaceae bacterium
GCCTCGGTGTAGCCCAGCGCGTCCAGCGTCGCCGGGTTGACCATCTCGATGCGGCTGTCCGGGCCGATCACAATGAGCATGTCGCCCATCGTGCGGATCACGCTGTCCAGGTAATCCTTGTAACCTCGGCGGCGTTCTGGCGCGCGCGCCTGCCAGCGCAGGCGCTCAAGCTGCCGCGTCAGCCAGCGTATCAACGGCTAATCTCCCGCACCTGCACCGCATCATTAAGCTAACCTTTTTGCGCTGTTCAGGCTGCGCGGCGCTTCAGCATCCCACAGGCCATACCCACTATAGCACCGCTGTGCGCCATCCGGCTATAGAACAAAGCGGAAACGCGGGACAAACGCCCCGGAGTCGTGGTAAAGTCTGCCGCTGAAGGCGAGTGACGGGCGGCAGACAATGACCCAACCCCTGCTGATGATCGCCGGCGCGGCAACCTGGGCGGACGCCCTGGCCGCCAGCCTGGGCGGCGGCGCCGCCGTCGAGCGCACCGCCGGGCGCGGCGGCTATGTGGCGCGGCTGGCAGACGCGCAGCCGGCGCTGATCGTCGTTGACGGCGACGCCGCCGGCTGGCGCTTCTGGGCCACCACGCCCAAGACCAGCCCGGCCACGCGCCGCATCCCCCTGCTGGTGACAGCGGCCAGCAGCACAGGCCGCGCCGCCGCGCTGGCCGCCGGGGCCGACTATGCGCTGCCGCCCGCCGAGCTGCTGGCGCTGGGGCCGCAGCTTGTGGCCGCTTACGCCCGCCTGCCAGACCCCGCGCGCCAGGCCGAGCTGGACTGTGCCTGCGCCGGCGCGCTGCCGCCGCTGGCGCTGGCGGGCGTCGCGAAGTTCAACGCCGGCGAATACTACCTCCAGCACGACCTGTTCGAGGCGCTGTGGCTGGACACCGGCGGCCCCGTGCGCGACCTGTACCGCGCCATTCTGCAGGTCGGCGTCGCCTATTACCAGGTCGAGCGCGGCAACTGGCGCGGCGCGCACAAGATGCTGCTGCGCGCGGCACAGTGGCTGCTGGCCCTGCCCGACGCCTGCCAGGGCGTGGACGTGGCCCGCCTGCGCGCCGACGCCGCCCAGGTGCGCGCCGAGCTGGAGCGCCTGGGGCCGGGCGGCATCGCCCAGTTCGACCGCGCCCTGCTGCGCCCGCTGCGCCTGCTGGACGGCGGCCCGCCGTAAAAACCGCGCGGCGGCCTGCTGGCCCTGCACACGCCCGCCCGCCCGCGTGCTACAATAGCGGCAGGCGCTGCCTGTGACGATTGACTGACTTGCTGACGGCTGATCGCTATGACTGACCCCCAGGAACACCATGCTCACGGTCGCTGAGGCGCTCGCGCTCAAGGAACTGGCCGGGGCGCAGGTCGTCGCCGGCGCGGCGGGCCTGGCCCGCGCGATCTCGTGGGTGCACGTGGTCGGCGTGCCCGACGCCGCCCGCTGGCTGCACGGCGGCGAGCTGATCCTGACGACCGCCATCAACATCCCCGCTGACGAGGACGGCCAGCGCGCCTACGTGCGCGCCCTGGCAGAGAAAGCCGTCAGCGGCCTGGGGCTGGCCGTCGGCGGCTACATTGACCGCGCGCCCGCCCCGCTGCGCGACGAGGCCGAGCGCGCCGGCCTGCCGCTGATCGAAATTCACTATGAGGCGCGCTTCATTGACATCGTGCGCGGCATCAACGAGCGCATCGTCCAGGAAAACATGGCGCTGGTCACGCGCGCGCTCACCATCAACCGCGTGCTGACGCAGGTCGTGCTCGACGGCGGCGACCTCAAACAGCTCGCAA
The DNA here is from genome assembly GCA_964508745.1 of uncultured Anaerolineaceae bacterium. GTDB lineage: Bacteria > Chloroflexota > Anaerolineae > Aggregatilineales > Phototrophicaceae > DAOTWC01. The sequence goes on from CAZDVL010000026.1 coordinate 1,776, forward strand.
CCACCCTCGCCGACCTGATCGGCCAGTCCATCAGCATCGAAAACGAGCGTTTTGAGGCGCTGGCCTCGGCCAACGTCGCGCCGGTAGACGAGGCGCGCCGCTACACGCTCAGCGAGGGCCGCACCGACCCCCGCCTGGTGCAGGCGCTCCACGAGCGCGCGGTGATTGACCAGATCAGGCGCACGCTGCGCCCGGTGTTCATCCCGCAGATGCCGGATGTCGGCCTGGAGATGGAGCGCATCCTGGCCCCGGTGGTCGTGCACGGCGACATTTACGGCTACGTCTGGATTATCGCCCACGACCGCCCGCTGTCCGACCTCGACCGCATGGCGATCGAGAGCGCGGCGACCATCGCCGCCCTCATCATGCTGTATCAGGAGGCGCTGCAAAGCGCCGAAGCCTCGCTCAAGGGCAGCCTGCTGGCGCAGTTGATTGACGGCGCGGCGGGCCGCGAGGCCGTCCTGACCGACCAGGCGCTGCGCTTCGGCTTCGACCTGACCGCGCCGTTCGTGGCCCTGCTGGTCGAAACGTCCAGCAGCGCGCGCGTCATCCAGCTTCAGCGGCGCGTCAACCGGCTGGCGGCGGCACACAACTGGCCGGTGGTGGCCGGGCAGTTCGCCGGGCAGGTGCTGGCGCTGGCCCCGGCGGACGACAGCGTCAGCGCGCGCGCCGCCCACCTGCTGGCGCAGGACGGCGGCAGCCAGACGCGCGTCGGCGTCAGCGCCGCGCACCGGGGCACGGCCGGCGTGGCGCAGGCCTACCACGAATGCCGCGACGTGCTGCACATCACCGAACGGCTGAGGACGCCAGAGCGGGTGGTGTTCTTCAGCGCGCTGGGCTACCTGCACACGCTGTACCACGCCGGGCCGGCGGCGCTCGCCAGCAGCCCGCACGTGCCGCTGGTGCGCCGCCTGCTGGACGAGCAGCAGGCCGACCTGTTCAACACGCTGGAGCAGTACCTCGACGCCGGCGGCAACGGCGTGCAGACCGCCGAGGCGCTGCACATCCACCGCAGCACGCTCAACTACCGCCTGCAGCGCATCGCGGAAGTGTGCGCCTGCGACCTCTCCGACCCCCTCACGCGCACCAATTTACAGATCGCGCTCAAGCTGCTGCGCCTGTTCGACAGCCCGCAGGCCGGGCGCGCCGGCTAGCCCAGCGGCGTTTTGCTGATCTCGAACAGGCAGTGGCTGCCGCCGGCGGCGCGGCAGGCCGTCTGGGTGACGGCGTAGTGCCGGCCGCCGCTGAGCCACACCAGCGACTCCTGCAGCAGGCCGGCGGCGACAAAACAGCGCGGCCCGTCCAGCGCCCGCCCCCAGCACAGCGGGCAGCGGTCAATGTGCCAGCAGAGCGTGTCGGCGTCGTCCTCCACGCGCACCACCTGGTCGCTGAACTGGTTGAACAGCCCGGCCAGCGCGGCGGCGCCCTGGTTCAGCTTGAGGCTGAAGGGCAGCAGGCTGACGGCCAGGTCGCCGACGCCCAGCACCGGGCCAAAGTCCATCAGGCCATAGCGGAACGCCACCCGCCCGACGCGCAGCGCGATGCCGCGCCCGCCGCGCGGGCCGTAGATCAGGTCAATGCCCTGCATCAGCGCGCTGACATCCTCGAACGGAAATTTCTTGTCCAGCGTGCTGGGCGGGAAGGCGGCCGCGTACTGGCCCAGGCGGGCGGTCTGGAGCAGCGCCAGCAGGCCGCTGCGCCCCAGCACGTCCTCCGTCGCCTGAAGCAGCACGCGCCCCATGCGGTTGGGGTAGCAGTAACGGGCAGGTGCGGCCGGCACGCGCTTACCGCCCCTGCTGCCAGCGGCGGGCGGCGCTACCCATGGTTCAGGAAATCGCGCACGGTCTGGTGGAAGCGCGGGGTTTCGTCCAGCATGGGGAAGTGGCCGGAGTCCTCAAACCAGGCGATCTTGCTGGGCGGCGCGTACTGCTTGAGCACCTTCGACTGGTCCGGGTGGACGATCAGGTCCTTTTTGCCGTACACCCCCAGCACCGGCATTTGCAGCTCGCCCAGGCGGTCGCGCAGGTCAATGCGGCGCAGCGTGCTGATGCTCTCGAAGAACGGGCCGCCGGTCAGCCCGGCCAGGTCGGCGTCCATCATGCTGGCCAGCGCGCGCCCGTCCTTCGCCAGCAGGTGCGCGTACACGCGCAGGCTGGGCCGCAGCACGCCGTTCATGAAGGTGCTGAACAGGAACGGGGCCGACTCCGACAGGCGCAGCCAGCCGTCGAAGGCCGCCAGCCGCAGCGGCTGGCGCAGCGACGAGCCGACAATCGGCGAGCCGACCACGATCACTTTGACGACTTTTTCCGGGTAGCGGATGGCGGCCCCCAGCGACACCGAGCCGCCCATGCTGTGGCCCACCAGCGGCGCCTTGACGATCCCCAGGCGCTCCATAAACTCGTTGACCAGCCGCACGAAGTTGTCCACCGAGAAGTCGGCGCTCTGCGCGCCCGACTCGCCAAAGCCCCAGAAATCGAGCGCGTAGGTGCGAAATTCCTTGCCCAGCTCAGCGATAGTGGAGCGCCACAGCGCCCAGGAACCCAGCCAGCCGTGCAGCAGCAGAATAGGGCGTCCCCGGCCGTAGGCCTCGTAATGGACAACGCCCTGCTCTGTTACCAGAATGGCCACCGTGCTGTCCCCTGCCGGTCCGCGCGTTGAAGGTGTGTCAGCTTTCCATCTCTTCGAGGATCGAGTACAGCAGCTCCAGCAGGACGTTCTTGACGCTCTCTTTGTCCTTGGCCACGCACGGCAGCAGCTTGACGCCTTCCTCGATGCGCAGCGCGATGCGCAGGTCGTCGGCGGCCCAGGCGTCCGGGTGATCCTGCTTGTTGGCGGCGACCACATAGGGCGTGGGGGCGTAGGCGCGGAACGTTTCCAGGATGCTCTTGGCCTCGCGGAAGGTTTCCGGCTTGGCGCTGTCCACCATTACCACGAAGCCCAGCATCCCCTCCGCCAGAATTTCCCACATGAAGTCGAAGCGGCGCTGCCCCGGCGTCCCGAACAGGTAGAGCACCAGGTCATCATCAACCGTGATCCGCCCGAAGTCCATCGCGACCGTCGTAGCGTCCTTCTGGCGGCGCTCAGCTTCGGTGGTGATTTCACGTTCAGTGGACACGACTTCAATTTCGCTGATCGAACGGATGAACTCCGTCTTTCCTGCGCTGAACGGTCCGGTGATAACCATCTTAACTGTTTGCATAGTGTATCCGCTCTTCCAGTTCCACGTCCCGGTGGGGACTTAGGCCGCTACATAGACTTGAGCTTGTCAATGAGTTTATCAACCACGCTTTTCTGCACCTGGCTGGTGCGCGCCGTCGGGCGCCGGATCGCGGTCTGCGTGGCCGCCATGCCCGGCGGCTTCACCAGCTCCACCAGGCCCGCCTGCTCCAGCCCGTAGACAATGCGCCGGATTTCGATCTCGGACATGTTGTTGGCTTTGGCGATCTGGCGGATCGAGTTCTTCGGGCTGACGAACGACACCACCCGCCACTCTTCCACGCTGAGGTGAATGCCCTTGAACTTCTCTTTCGGGTTTTCGGGGAAGCGCAGGGCGAAGTCCAGGTTGGGCAGGTGCTCGACCAGCTTCTCCGCCTCGCGGATGCGCCGCGACCCTTCGATAATCACGTTCTCCAGGTCAATCGGCACCAGGATGCGGTCGCTGCCGGGGAGGATGTTGTCCTCAAAGCGGAACGGCCCCTGGTTCCAGGTCATCAGGTTAAAGACAACATCCAGCGTGTGCTGCTGGATGCTGTTGACGATGTCGCCCTGCGACACATAGCCCGCGTTGATCAGCAGCAGCGCCAGCGCCTTGTCGGTCGTGCGCGCCGCCCGCTCTTTGATGATGCGCACCTGCTCGTCGGTCAGTTTGCCCGCCTTGTTCAGCACCGCCGCCAGGTGGCTGTCGTGCGTGTCCATCGAAGCGAACACCAGCTTGCCCGTCCGAAACGCCACTTTCGCCCGTTCTTTGCCAGGGGCCATCCGATCCTGCTGCATCGCGTCCTTCTCGCCGGTGCGGATCGCCTCGAAAATCGTCAGCATCCCGGTTTTGCCGGCGAGGTTAATGAGATTCAACAACTGTGTCGTGCTGAAGTCTCGAATGTTCCCCTGAAGCGGCATGCGCCCCTCCGTGCGTTTGAGATAAACAGGCCGCACAACTGGCGGCTTTATGGAGTGACAACGCTTCCACGATGACAACCCGATTATAGCCCGCGCATATAGGCGAGTCAACCGGCCCTGACAGCGGGCTGTTTGCCCCCGCCGGCGCCAACTGCCGCTATAATCAGGGCATTGTTTGCTGGAGACAGGAAAGCATTTTGGGGCTTAACCGTCTGCGCCAACCGTCCGTCATCCTCATCGCCGGCTGCATCGCCGCCGGCGCGCTGGCCGGCCCGCCGCCTTTGCCCGGCGGCGCGCGCCCGCCCGCTGCCTTGAATCATACAGCGGAAACCGCGCCGCTGACCGTTGAGACCGTTGAGATTCCGCCGCTCGGCCCGGACGTTTTTCCGCCCGGCGTCAACCCGCTGACCGGCCTGCCCGCCCCGCAGCCCGACTATTTAACCCAACCGCCGGTGCTGGCCAAAATCTCGAACGCGCCGCCGCTGGTGCGCCCGCAGGCCGGCATCGGCGCGGCGGACCTGGTGTTCGAACACTACGCCGAGGGCGGCCTGACGCGCTTCTCCGCCATCTTCCACGGCCAGCGGCCAGCGCGCGTCGGCTCGATCCGCAGCGCGCGCCTGATTGACTACGAGCTGATGCCCATGTACCAGAGCATTCTGGCGTTCTCCGGGGCCAGCGCCGGCGTCGAGGACCGGCTGAACACGTCGGAATTTGCCGACCGCCTGTTCAAGGGCGTGCTGTTCGGCCTGCCCTACTTCTGGCGCGACGACACGATCGCCATGCCGCACAACATGTTCGCCAGCGCCGCCGCCCTCACACAGTTGGCCGTTGACCGCGGCGTGGCCGCGCCGCCGGACCTGCGCGGCATGGCCTTCGACAGCGCGCCGCCGCCCGGCGCGGCCGGCCCCGCCGCGCGCGCCGAGGTCGCCTACTTCGCCACGCGCGCCCAGTGGACCTACGACGCGGCCACCGGCCGCTACTTCCGCAGCGCCGACGGCCTGGGCCACTACGACGCCACCACGCTGGAGCAGATCAGCGCCGCCAACGTCGTCATCCTCTACGCCGACCACACCTTCACCGACATCGTCGAGAGCCAGTGGCAGGGCAGCGTCAGCTACAGCATCGAGATCAGGCTGTGGTTCGAGGGCGACGCGGTGCTGCTGCGCGACGGCCAGCAGTACGCCGCCCGCTGGGTGCGCCCCACGCGCGAGGCCCTCATCGGCCTGCGCACGCCCGCCGGCGACCTGCTGCCCCTCAGGCCGGGCAACACCTGGTTCCAGGTTATGCGCCCGCCGCAGCAGCAGACGCCCGGCGAGGAGTGGGTGCTGATCGAGTAGCGGCGGCGCAAACGCGCCGTCTGGCCTATACTTAAAAAGCCAGCCGCAGGCACAGGACAAAAAGGTGATGTCTGCATTCCGCGCGTTACAGCAGGGAATCGCCGCCATCCAGGCAGCTAAGCCGGAGGAAGGCGCGCGCCTGCTGCGCGCCGCGCTGCGCGAGCCGGCCATCGCCGGCAGCCTGCGCGCCGCCGCTTACATGTGGCTGGCGGAAACCACGCGCGACCCGCAGGAAAAAATCACCTGCTACACCGAAGCCCTCAGCGCCGACCCCACTAACGAGCTGGCGCAGCAGCGGCTGGCGCTGCTGCTGGCCCTGCCCGCGCCCGGCAAAGCGGTGCCGCTGTCCGACTTCACGCCCACCAGCAACCCGCTGGTGACGCCGCCGCCGCCGCCGCCGCTGTTCGAGCCGCCCGGCGTGACCCTGACCCGCCCGCCGTCGTCCGCGCCCGCCGCCGCGCCGCGCCCCGCCGCCCGCGGCCCGCACATCGTCGGCGTCTTCAGCGACGGGCAGCGCGGCAGCGGCTTTTTCATGACGCGCGCCGGCCTCATCGCCACCACGCGCTTTGTGGTCGCCAGCCAGCTCGCCGTCACGGTGCAGCTTCCTGACGGCCGCCAGCTTCAGGGGCAGGTCGTGCGCGCCTTCCCTGAGCTGGACGTGGCTTTCGTCCACGTCGCGCACCAGGGCGCAGAGCCGCTGCCCGCCTCGCCCTACGCGCTCATCCCGGAGGGCATGCCTCTCCAGGCGCTCAGCTACAGCGGCCAGGTGGTCGAGGGCCGCCAGCGCGAAACCGGGCGTGTGCTGGCCCCGCACTGGCTCCCCACCGACATCATCCGCGCGCCAGACGCCGGCGGCAGCCCGCTGCTGGACGACCAGCGCTACCTGGTGGGGATGCTGACGCGCAACACCAGCAGCGCGGCGGCATACCTGTTCGGCGTGCACATCGCCGCCATCCAGCGCTGTCTGGAGGCCTTCAGCGCCGAAATGCACGGCGACCCTAACCGCATCTACTGCCCGGCCTGCGGCGGCGTCAGCCGGGCGGCGGGCGCGGGCGGCTATTACTGCGAGCTGTGCGGGGCTGTCATGCCGCACGCCGCCGCCGACCCGCGCCTGCTGCTGCCGCAGGTGGCCGCCCTCTACCGCGAGAACGCCGCCGTTTGCCCCGCCTGCGCCGCGCAGGTGGGCAGCTACCAGGGCCGCTGTCTGCGCTGCGGCTATGACAGCGCGCGCCCCCCGCAGGCCTGAAGCGCAGCCTGAGCAGAAAAAGGACAAGCAGCTATGTTCGGTCGTGGCAAACCTAAAGCGCAGCCCGTCGCCCGCCTGGAGGACAGCGCCGCCATCGTGCGGACGATCCTGCGCGAGATCGGCGTGGACCCGGACCAGGCGCGCCTAGCCACCAGCGAGGGCCTGGCCTGGACGTTCCGGCGCGGCTCTGCCGTCGTGGAAATCTACCTGGCGGAGCGCCAGGGCGGCGGCACGCTCCAGGTGCTTTCGCCGATCATGCACCTGCCGTCCAGCGGCCTGCTGCCGCTGTACCGCCGCCTGCTTGAGCTGAACCTCACGATCTCCAACGCGGCCTTCGGCGTGCACACCGATGTTGTCTACGTCTATAACGAGCGCCCGCTGGCGGGCCTGGACCCGGAGGAAGTGGATCACATCGTCGAGCAGGTGGCGAGCTTCGCCGACGAGTATGACGACAGCCTGGTGAGCGAGTTCGGCGGGCGGCTTTACGCGCGCGTGTAGCGCCCCAGCAGGCCGCGCGCGCCGCGCAGCAGCGCCAGCGCGTGCCCGCCCAGCGCCACCAGCAGCGCGATAAACGCCGCCTGCCAGGCCAGCGACTCGCTGTCGAAGAAGTAGATGACCGCCGGCGTGTCGTAGGCGATGAAGCTGGTGTAGCCCGCGTACAGCGTCGCATAAACCAGCCCGGCCGTGAGCGCCGCCGCCAGCCACCCCGGCAGCGCAAAAGCGCCCGCCAGCGCGAAGCCCGCCGCCAGCCCCAGCCCCGCCAGCAGCATCACGCCCCAGTCGGGCGGGTAGTTGAGGAAGAACCAGGTGAACGCGCCCCACGTCAGCGCCCCGGCCAGCGTCCCCAGCAGCGCCCCGGCCAGCAGCCGCGCGCCGCGCCCCCAGAACCCGGCCATCCGCGCCGGGAACTCGCCGCCCAGCAGCGCCACCAGCCCCAGAAACGCGCCGAATGTCAGGCCGGTGGAGACGGCCACGCCGGTGGTCTGCGCCTGCAGCGCGCCCACCGCCGGCAGGTTGAACAGCACGTAGCCGGCGACCGCCACCAGCCCGCCCAGCACCGCCCAGGCGTAACGCCACACGATCCGCAGCGGGTCGGCGGCGGCGCGCCGCCAGGTGTTCGCCAGCCAGGCATAGAAGCGCGCCCGCTGGCTCACCAGCGGCGGCAGCGACGGCGCTTCATCGCGCACCAGCGCCAGCGCCCGCAGCGCCCCCGGCGCGCCCTGCCGCTGGCGGTCCGCCAGCAGCCCCACCGCCGCCAGCGAGCGCAGGCGGCCCACGGCGCGCGCCGCCTGTTCGGCGGCCGGGGGCGCGCCGGCCTCCAGCGCGATCTCGGCCAGCAGGCTGTCAATTTCCGGCGAGTGGGCATACTGCCGCCAGCCGCCGCCCGCGCCCGCCGCGCCGCGCGCCGTCAGCAGGTGGATGGCCGCCTGCCGCGCGCCGGGGTGCGCCTCCACCTGGAGCGCCTGGGCCACCAGCGCGGCGATGCGCGGCGGCTCGCTGTCGGGCAGCGTCACCAGCCGGTAGCAGGCGCGCTCGCGGGCCGGGGCGCTGTCGCTGCGCACGGCGTGCAGCGCCACCCAGCGGCGCGCGCCGTCGTCCAGCCGCCCCCACCAGTGATCCACGTCGTGGTCATATTCCAGCGCGCCGCGCAGCATCATCTGCGCGCCGGCCTCGTCCAGCTCCAGCCCCAGCGCGTCGGCGCGGGTGTAGAAGTCGTTGATGAGCATAAAATGGGTGATGCCCAGCAGAAAGCGCCCCTGGCCGTAAGCCCAGGCGCGCCGCGCCCGCGTGTACAGGTCCAGCGCCTCGCGGCGGGCCATTTCCTCCGGGCCGATCACGGCGATCACGTCGCTCAGGTCAATCGTCGCCCCGGCAGCCGCGCCCGCCGCGTCCGTCGCTTCGGCGTCAGGGAACAGGCCGCTGGCCGCCGCCGGCTGCGGCGCGCGGCGCGACAGCAGCACCGCCTCGACCTCGGCCATCAGCTCGCCTAATGTGTTCGGGCGGTGGTCCGGGTTGAGCGCGGTGCCGCGCCGCAGCACCGGCGTCAGCGCCGACGGCAGGTCGGTGCGCACGCCCGCCAGGTTCGGCAGGTCCTCCTGGCTCTGAAGCTGCTTGATCGCCAGCGAGGTCGTGGCGTCGAACGGCAGCTCGCCCGTGAGCATGTGAAAGATGAGGATCGTGAAGCTGTAAATGTCGGCGCGGTGGTCCAGCGCCTCCGACGTAAGCTGCTCCGGCGCCATATACAGCAGCGTGCCGTAGCCGGGGTTGGCGGCGCGGCCGCTCTGTTCCATCACCGTCGCCAGGCCAAAATCCGCCAGGTAGGGCGCGCCGCTGCTGTCCAGCAGGATGTTCGACGGCTTGATGTCCAGGTGCACGACGCTGTTGGCGTGGGCGTAGTCGAGCGCGGACGCCAGCACCCGCCCGATGCGCAGCGCGTCCTCGATCGCCAGCGGCCCCTGGGCGATCAGCGTCTCCAGCGAGCCGCCGGTCACGTAGCGCATCACGATGTAAAGCTGGCCGTCGTGGTCGCCGTAGTCGTAAACCGGCAGGATGTTGGGGTGTTCCAGCCGGGCGATCATCTGCGCCTCGCGCTGGAACAGGGCCGCCGGCTCGCTGTCGGGCACGCCCAGGTCGCGGGCGATCGTCTTGATGGCGACGGTGCGGTTCAGCTTGCGGTCGCGCGCCGACCACACATCCGCCATGCCGCCGCGCCCGACGTGCTCGATCACAAGATAGTGGTTGATCTCGGTCCCGGCGTCTACCATGTGCGCTCGGCCTCAGACAGACAGGAAATAGGCGTGGGCGTAGCGGAAGAACTCCAGCGCGCTGCGCGGCTGCTGCTTGAGGCTGTCGAGCTTGCGCCCCAGGCTGCTGTTTTCCTCGACAGCGCGGCGGTCGCCGCCCTCGGCGATCATCAGCGCCAGGTCGGCCACGCGCTGAAAATCAACCGCCAGGCCGCGCACCAGCTCGCGCTGCGTTTCTTCGGGCACGCCGCCCCAGACGCTCTCGGCCTCCGCGCGGACCGCGGCAGCCGTCAGCGCGACCGGCCTGGACGGCGGGAAGGCCGCCAGCACGCCGCGCAGCAGGTTGGCGGCGGCCTGCGCGTCGTCGCGCAGGGCCGAGGCCGCGCGCTGGCCCAGGGGGCTGCGCGCCGCCTGGTCGGTCTTAATGGTGTAGCGCTTCTCGCGCGCGAAATAGCCGCCCAGCACGCGCAGCACGTCCACCCCGCTGAGGGGGTCGTCTGTGCCCGCCAGCAGGCGGCCGCTGCGGCGGGCGGCGTCGCGCGGGGCGTGGGCGCGCTGCTGCTCGCCCAGCCAGACCAGCGCCCGCCCCAGCGCCAGCAGGTTCGCCGCCAGCGCCCGGTACTGCTCCGTCTCCAGGCCGCCGGGCAGGCCCTGCAGCGCGCCCATCAGCGCCGCCTCCGACGGCGCGCGGTCGCGGCCGGCGTAGGCCAGGGCGACATCTTCGAGCAGGTCGGCGGTCGTGCGCAGAGACTGCGCGTAGCCGGCGAAATCCGCGCCGCCCATCATCCGCCGGAGGCTGTAGGTGGCCTCCAGCGCCTCGCGCACCGGGCGGCCCAGGCGCTCGAACTGGCCCATCGCGGCGCGCGCGGCGGCTGGCTCGGCCTGGCGCACATAGCGGCGCAGCAGCTCCAGCCGGGCCACCTTGAGGTCGTCGTGCCAGTTGAGCAGGCTGTACATCTGCGCCATCAGCTCGACGCCATCGTCGCCCTGCGCTGCCGCCGCCGCCGGGAACAGGCTGGCGGCGCGGGCCGCGCCGGCCACGTCCTGCTGCCGGCCATAGTATTTCAGCAGCGACAGCAGCGACGACGGCTGCACCATTTCCAGCACATCCGGCGTGCCCATGATGACCGTCGTCACGTCGGCGGCCACGCTGTCCAGCGCCGGCGGCCAGCCGTGGCCCTCCAGCGCGCCCAGCCCGGCCAGCGCCAGCGGCAGCGAGCGGATGCCCACCTCAGAGATGGCGCGCAGCGCCGCCGGCACCTCGCGCAGCGGCACGGGCGTCTCGGCAAACACCCGCTGCACCACCCGCGCGTAGTCGGCCTGGCCGTCACCGGGGTAGAGCAGGCGCGACTGGTGCAGCATCTCGCGGGCGAGGTCGGCGTAGGCCCCGCGCGCCAGCAGAATGTGCAGCAGATAGCGCGAGGCGTCGGGCGGGCGCGTTTTGAGCATCTCGTCCGACGAAAGGTTGTAGACCAGCCACAGCAGCGCGTGTTCATAGTGCGCGCCCAGCGGCGTGGCCGCGAACGCCGCCAGCCCGGCCAGCGCCGGGCCGTCCAGCAGGTCAGGCCGGCCCGCCAGCAGCGCGATCTCCGCCAGCCGGATGAGCACCAGGCGTTCCCACTGGTCGCCGAACCCGGCGCAGACATCGGCCAGCAGGCCGGGCAGCGCCGGCGCGGGGTCGCTGCCGTCGAGGTACGGGGCCAGCCGCGCCATGTTCTTCGGCAGGCGCGCCAGCAGCCGCCGCGAACCCAGCAGCCGCCGCAGCGTGTCGGTGTCGGCGTGGTTGACGGCCAGCAGGAACAGCGTCACCGCCAGCCCGCGGTCGCGGGCGGCCAGCGGCAGCGCCAGCTCGATCATCGGCGCCGCCACCGCGCCGATCCCCAGCGCCTCCGGCGCGTCGTGCGTGTCCTCCAGGAAGTCGCGCACCGCCTGCACGTCGCCGGCCTGGGCCAACTGCTCGGCGCAGGCCAGCGCGGCCCGCTGCGCCAGCGCGCGCCACTCCTCGCCCTGCGGCGCGAACTGCCCGTCCAGCCAGCGCGCCAGCGTGGTGTAGACCAGCCGGGCCTTGCCCGCCGCCAGCGCGTCCTCTAAATAGCGCAGCGTTTCGCGCGCCAGGTCCTCGTGCCGGCGCAGCAGCGGCACAACCGGGTCGGCCGGGCGTGTGTCGTCCAGCGCCAGCGAGAACGCCAGCAGGTGGCGCGCGTACACCGGGCGCAGCTCGTCGTCCAGCGTGGGGTCCTCCGCCAGCACGCGCGCGACCTCGCCCACCTCCACCGGCAGCTTGTTCAGCAGCGACTCGTCAATCGCCAGCCGGTTGGCGGCGTAGGCCAGCGCGTCGGCCAGCCTGTCGCCGCGCCGGATGCGCCACTGCGCCACCGGCGTGAGCGCCTGCGTGCGCCGCAGCACCACCCCGGCGTCCAGCCGAAGCTGGCTGATGATAAAATCGCTGTAGGCGTCGCTCGCCATACGCCCGGTCAGGTGCGTGCCCGGCCAGTTGTAGACCAGCGCCTCCGCCGGCGGCGTGTCGTCGCTGTAGAAGCGGATGTGCGCGTCAATCCGCGTCGCGGGCAGCGCGTGCGTGGCGAAGGTCACGCCGAAGCGGGCGGGCGGCGGCAGCAGCGCCAGCAGCCCGCGCACCAGCGCCACGCGCGCCGCCAGCTCGCGCGGGGCGCCCTGCACCACCACCGGCACGCCCTGCACCACCGCCGCCAGCAGCGTCTGGATCACGTCAATGCGGTTGCGCGTGGCGGTCATCATCTCCAGGATGTGGTCCACCTGCGCCTGCGGCGTGGGCGGGCCGGCCGCCGGCAGCGTCAGCGGCGGCAGCCGGTCGCCCAGCCGGTCATATGTCGGCAGCGGCGCGTCAATAAGCTGCATCAGCGCGTCGAGGTTGCCGCCCAGGCTGCGCAGCGCCTCCGACGGCATCAGCACCACGTGCAGCATTTCCTGGCCAGAGCCGCCGTAGCCGGCCTGCGCCAGCAGGAAAGAGAAGGTGCGCCCGCGCAGCAGCCCCCAGGCGCCCTCTTCCGCGCCCGCCAGCGGGGGCAGCGCCGCCTGCTGCACCAGCTCCAGCGCGTCGTCGGGCTTCACGCCCACAGAGTAGGCCAGCAGGCGCGCCTCGCCGTGCGGGCGGCCGCCGCGCGCCATCTGCCCATAGTAAAAATGCTCTAGCTCGTGCTCTGTCAAAGCGCCTGTCCTTACGGAATGTGAAGCTGTCTCTTGCGTTGTATCTTTCATTAGTATACTTTTGCCTGCCGCGCCGCACAACACAGCCCGCAGGCCGCCGCCTTCAGCCGCGCCCCCAGCCGCCGCCGCCCGGCGTCTCGATGATCACCACGTCGCCCGCGTCCAGCCGCGCCGTGTGCTTGCCGCCCACCGCCTGTTCAGCCCCGCCGCGCCGCAGCGCGTTGCGCCCGCGCTGGCCGGGCGCGCCGCCCTCCAGGCCATAAGGCGCGCCGACGCGCCGTTCGCTGTTGAGCGCCACCACCGCCGGGGCGAGAAACTCGAACACGCGCCGCACGCCGCAGCCGCCGCGCGCCCGGCCCGCGCCGCCGGACTCGTCGCGCAGGCTGTAGGCCAGCACGCGCACCGGCAGCGCCTGCTCCAGCGCCTCGACCGGCGTGTTGCGCGTGTTGGTCATGTGGCTGTGCCGCCCGCTGAGGCCGTCGCCCAGCGGCCCGCCGCCGTGCCCGCCGCCAATCGTCTCGTAATAGACGAACTGCCGGCCCGCGCCGTCCACGCCGCCGAACGTGAAATTGTTCATCGTGCCCTGGCTGGCGGCGGGGATGCGCCCCGGCAGCGCCTGCGCCAGCGCCCCCAGCACCACGTCCACCACGCGCTGGCTCGTCTCGGTGTTGCCCACCGCCACCGCCGCCGGAAACGCCGGGTTCAGCACGCTGCCCGGCGGCGCGCTGACCGTCACCGGCTGGAAGCAGCCGTCGTTGACCGGCACATCCTCGGCGGCCAGCAGGCGCACACAGTACCACACGGCGGAGCGCACCACCGCCTCGACCGCGTTGAGGTTGCCGGCCACCTGCGGCGCGCTGCCGCTGAAATCCACCGCCATCCGGCGCCCGCGCACTGTGACGGCGGCGCGGATGGGGATGTCGAACTCCGCCTGGCCGTCGCCTTCCAGCGCGTCGCTGAAGGTGTACACGCCGTCGGGAATGGCGGCGATCACGGCCTCGGTCATGCGGCGCGAGTAGTCCTGCAGGGCGGCGGCGTGCTCTGCCACCGTCTCGACGCCGTGCGCGATCATCAGGTCGAGCAGGCGGCTGGCCCCCACGCGGTGCGCGGCGAGCTGCGCCTCCAGGTCGCCCAGGCGCTCGTCGGGGTTGCGGCTGTTGGCGACGATCAGCGCCAGCGCGCCCTCGTTGATCCAGCCGCTGTAGACCAGCTTCAGCGGCGGAATGATGATGCCTTCCTGGTAGATTTCGGTGCTCAGCGGCAGCGAGCCGGGCGTCATGCCGCCCACGTCGGCGTGGTGGGCGCGGCTGGCGACAAAATAGGCCAGCGCGCCGCCGGCGAACACCGGCGACACCATCGTGATGTCCGGCAGGTGCGTGCCGCCCTGGTAGGGGTCGTTGAGCACGACCACGTCGCCTTCCTGGAACGACTCGAACGCCTGCACCGCGCGCTCGACCGAGGCCGGCATGCTGCCCAGGTGCACCGGGATGTGCGCCGCCTGCGCCACCATGCGCGCCTGCGCGTCGAACACGGCGCAGCTAAAGTCCAGCCGTTCCTTGATGTTGGGGCTGAAGCTGGCGCGCTGGAGCGTCACGCCCATTTCTTCGGCGGCGCTGGCGAACAGGTTGCGGAACACCTCAAGCGAGATCGCGTCGGGCATCGGTTCGTCTCCGGTCATCAGTCCACAGCCAGCAGCGGGCGTTTTCGCGGCGTTCAGCCGCGCACATATCAGATTTTTGCCGCATCGCTTGCAAAATTCACAAGTTTCAGTATATTCTGAAAGATGTTGATGAGCATCACACACCTACGGGAGGATCGTGTCATGTCTGCTCTCGCAACCCTGCGTCACCGGCTGCCGCTGCTGCTGTGCGGCGTCGCCGTCTACCTGCTTGCCAGCCCCGCCACCCAGAAGCTGTTCACCAACAACGAGGCGATGGTCGGCTACTTCACCAGCCTGGGCATCCCCGTCCCGGCCTTCATGGTGATCTTCGTCGGCGTCATCGAGCTGCTGGCGATGCTGGCCTTCATCACCGGCCTGGGCGCGCGCGTGATGGCGGCGGTGATCGTGGTCGAAATGCTGGTGGCGATGGCGACCTCCGGTGTCGTCGCCAACAACATCGTCCTGATTCTCAGCGCCATCTGCATCGCCGCGCTGGGCACGCCCTACGCGCTGCGCCTGCCCGCCGGCTCGCCGGTCAGCCGGCTGCTGCCGGCCCCGCTGCGCCAGCGGTAATCAGCCGCCTTTGCCCACACACCGTCCCCTATCAGGCTGGCGCGCGGGCGCAGGGCTGCGGCTTCACGCCCGTTCCAGAATCAGATTGTAATACCCATCCACCCGCGCCGCCCAGCCCGCCGCGACGAACGTCGTGCTGTCAAACTGGTGCACCAGCGCCGCCCCCGCAAAGCTGGCCCCCGGCAGCAGCGCCTCGCGGTCGTAAGCGGGCAGGCCGCCGCCGGCGGGAACGGGCGGCTGGTGTATGGCGACCGGCTCCGGGGCCAGCGCCGGCTTCGCCACCCGGCCCACCGCCTGCACGCGCAGCGTCACCAGCTCGACCTGCCGTTCGGGCAGCGCGTAGCCATAGCGCGCCTGGTGCGCCTCGTGGAAGGCGGCGGCCAGGTCAGCGGCCAGCGGCACCGTCAGCTCGAACGACTGGCCGCTGTAGCGCAGGTCGGCCAGCGCGTGAAACGCCATGTCGCCGTCGGCGATGCCCTCGGCGCGCAGGTCGTCATACGCCTGCTGAAACAGCGCCTCATACTGGCGCTCCAGCGCGGCGCGGCCCGCGGCGCTGACCGGCTGGAGCGCCGTCCGGCTGTAGTCGCGCGTCACGTCCGCCACCAGCAGCCCCAGCGCGCACAGCACCCCTGGGTGGCGCGGAACCAGCACGCGCGGGATCTCCAGCCGTTCGGCCACCGCGCAGGCGTGCAGCGGCCCCGCGCCGCCGAAGGCCACCAGCGTGAACGCGCGCGGGTCGTGGCCGCGCGCGATCGAGACGCGCCGCAGCGCCCGGTCAATGCTGACGTTGGCCACCTCGATCACGCCGCGCGCCATATCTTCGGCGTCCAGGCCCACCTGCGCGCCCAGCGCCGCCAGCGCCGCCCGCGCCGCGCCCTCGGCCAGCGCCAGCCGCCCGCCCAGGAACCGCCCGGCGTCCAGCCGGCCCAGCGCCGCGTGCGCGTCGCTCACCGTGACCTGCGCCCCGCCGCGCCCGTAGACCACCGGGCCGGGGTCGGCCCCGGCGCTGGCCGGCCCCACGCGCAGCGCGCCGCCGGCGTCCAGCCGGGCGATGCTGCCCCCGCCCGCGCCGATCGTTTCGATGTCCAGCAGGCGCAGCCGCAGCGGCAGGCCGCCGATCTCGGTCTCGGCGCGGCGGCCCGGCGCGCCGGCGCACAGCGCGACATCGGTGGACGTGCCGCCCATATCCAGCGTGATGATGTGGTCGTACCCGGCCAGCGCCGCCACGTGAAACGCGCCGATCACGCCCGCCGCCGGGCCGCTGAGCGCCGTCTGCGCCGCCTGCTGCCGGGCGGCCTCCGCGCTCACCACGCCGCCGTCCGATTTCATCACCAGCAGGCGCGACTGGCGCGGCAGCGCCGCCTCTAAGCGCGCCAGGTAGCGCGTGATCACCGGGCGCACGTAGGCGTCGAGCGCGGTCGTGCTGGCGCGCTCATACTCACGAAACTCCGGCAGCACCTCGGACGACAGCGACACCTGCCACTCGGCCAGCGCGCCGCGCGCCAGGATGCGCGCCCGCGCCGCCCGTTCGTGCGCCGGGTTGGCGTAGCTGTAGAGGAAGCACAGCGCCACCGCCTCGATGCCCTCGGCGGCCAGGTCGTCAATCACCGCGTCGAGCGCGCCCAGGTCCAGCGGCAGCAGCACCGCGCCGGTGTGGTCGAGCCGTTCGGGGACTTCGTAGCACCAGCGGCGCGGGATCAGCGGGGCGGGCAGCGTGGGCTGGAGCGCGTAGAGGTCGGGGCGGTTCTGCCGCCCGATCAGCAGCATGTCGCGGAAGCCCTGCGTCGTGATGAAGGCGGTGCGCGCGCCCTTGCGCTCCAGGATAGCGTTGGTGGCGACGGTCGTCCCGTGCGAGATGCGCGCCCCCGGCGTCACGCCCAGGGCCTCCAGGCCGGCCAGCATGGCGTCCGCCGGGCTGCGCGGCGTGCTCAGCAGCTTGTAGACGCGCAGCCGGCCGCCCACGCTCAGCACCAGGTCGGTAAACGTCCCGCCAATGTCCACGCCCACGAGCATAAGGCCGCCCCACACAGTGTCATCTGCGCTGTCAGTGTGCGTGCCAGTATAACGCGGAATCGCGGCCAGCAGCGCAGGGGTATAATCAGGCGCGCAGCCAGAAGGAGATTTGCAGATGCCACAGCGGACATTCATCATCATCGGCGGGGTTGTGGGCGCGCTGGGGGTGGCCCTGGGCGCGTTCGGCGCGCACGGCCTGGGCGCGGTTTTAGCGGCCAACGGGCGCGTGGCCACGTTCGACACGGCGGCCCAGTACCACCTGGCGCACGCGCTGGCGCTGGTGCTGACGGGCCTGCTGGCCGGGCATCTGCCGGGCCGCTGGGCGCGCTGGGCCGGCTGGCTGTTCCTGGCCGGCGTGCTGCTGTTCAGCGGCAGCCTGTACATCCTGGCCGTGTTCGACCTGGGCCTGATGGGCGCGGTCGCGCCGTTCGGCGGCGCGG
Source organism: uncultured Anaerolineaceae bacterium (assembly GCA_964508745.1). Lineage (GTDB taxonomy): Bacteria > Chloroflexota > Anaerolineae > Aggregatilineales > Phototrophicaceae > DAOTWC01. Next base: position 19,091 of record CAZDVL010000026.1, read on the forward strand.
CGCTGGTCGGCGGCTGGCTGTGCCTGGCGCTGGCGGCCTGGCGGCAGCGCTGATCAGCGCGCCACGACGCGCCGCAGCCGCCCCGGCAGCAGCGGCAGCAGCCGTTCGATCTCGTCCGGCGCGAACGGGCGCAGCGCCAGCAGCAGCGCCGGGTAGACGGCCAGCCCCGCCGCCAGCGCGATCATCGGCTGGAGCGGCCACAGCAGCGCCAGCGCGCCGAACATAACCGCGCTGGCCGCCGCCGGCCGCCACACCATGCCCCACCAGGGCAGGCGCCCCAGCGCGCCGTGCAGCAGCAGCCCGAAAGGCAGCAGCAGGATAATCTCCGAAAAAATGGTGGTGATGGCCGCCGCCTGAAAGCCGTACTGCGGGATGAAGATCAGGTTGGTGACGATGTTGAACGACACCGCCAGGATGAACGCCAGCGTGATGCGCCGCTGCAGGTCGAGCGCGATCAGCACGTACTGCGTCAGGCTGTTGATCCAGCCGAACGGGATGCTCCAGATCATCAACTGCGTGGCGATCGCCCCGTCCGGCAGGTACTGCGCCCCGCCCAGGATGAACGTCAGCGTGTGCGCCAGAAACGTGAACAGCACCGCCAGCGGCAGCGCCGTGCTCACCAGCAGCTTGACCGCCAGGATATACGTGCGCCGCAGCGCCGCGCGGTCCTCGTGCGCCTGCTTCGACATAACCGGCAGCAGCGCCATCGTGAAGAACGCCGGCACGACGTTGATCGCCGCCACCCACTTGTACGCCACGCTGTACAGGCCCACCATGCGCGGCCCGTGCAGCCACTCGATAATCACCACGTCAATCTGAAAGAAGATCGTCGCCAGGAAGTGGTTGAGCATCAGCGGCCAGCTTTCGCCCATCATGCCGCGCATCAGCCGCGCGTCGGGCCGCACAAAGCTGCCCAGCAGGCGCCGCCCGGCGTAGATCAGCACCGCCAGCGTCACGATGTTGGTGAAGATGCTCACCGCCGCCAGCCCGATCACGCCGTAGCCCAGCAGCAGCGCCGCCACGCCCAGCACCGCCTTGCTCACCGTCGAGAGCGTCGTCACCGCCGCCGGGTACTCCGCCTGCTGGAAGGCGTAGAAAACGGACGTCATGCCTTTGCTCAGGCTGCCGGGGAACAGCCCCAGGTAGAGCAGGATGATCGCGCCGACCGCCTCCGGGGCCAGCGGCGCGCCGCCGCTGCCCTGGCGCACGGCCAGAAAACCGTACAGCAGCGCCAGCCCGACCAGCGTCAGCAGCAGGCGCAGCGCGCTGGACGTGAAGAACAGCCGCGCCGCCTTCGACGTGTCGCGCGCCACCTCGCGCGTGACGTACACGTCCAGGCCGAAGTTGGTGAAAATGTCGAACCAGCCGAAGATGAAGGCCGCGTAATAGTAGATGCCGGCGTCCTCCGGGCCGAGGATGCGCAGCATGACGATGGCGAAGGCGAAGTCAATGCCCCGGTTGAACAGGTTGAGGATGATCGGCGCGGCGCTGTTGCGCGCCACGCGCGCCGTCATGGTGTCGCCGCCGCGCGCCACCACGAACGTCTGCCACAGCCACACCCCCAGCGCGAACGCCAGCAGCGCCGCCCCGATCGCCGCCGCGAACAGCCCCACCTGGAAGCTGGCCGGGCTGTAGACCACGCGCACCGTCCAGTTGGCCTGGGCGAGGTCGAACAGGCCGCTGTCGCGGGCGCGCTGCGCCAGGTCCGCGCTGTCCGAGGCGCGCCACGCCTGAAGCGAGTCCGCGATGCGGCTGTTGAGGTTGTCGCTGACCTCCGGCGGGCTGGCCGCCAGCAGCGTTTCCAGCCGCGCCAGCAGGCCGTCCACGCGCGCCGTGTCGCCGCGTTCGAGCGCGTATTTTGCCGCCAGCAGGTAGAACGTCTGCGGCGCGCTGCCGGCCTCGATGGCCTGGTTGACCAGCCCTTCCACATCGGCCAGGTGCACGCCCTGGAAATTGCCGCGCACGACCTCGACGGCGAGCGCGGTTTCGCTGTCGTCGCCCGCGCCCCAGGGGCGGACGTAAGCGCGCCAGCCGGGGACAAACGTCTCGCTGACCACCAGCCACGCCGGCTCGTCAATGCGCGCCTCGATCAAGCGCTCGCGCCCTGTGTCGTGTGTGATCTGCGCGCGCCCGGCGGAGTCCGCGCCGTCGTCCAGGCCGCGGTAGACCGCCGCGCCCCAGCCGCCGCCGCCGTCCCAGATGCGCACGGCCTCGTCCTCGTAAGCCAGCCGCCAGCGCGCGCCCGGCGGCGCGGTCAGGTCGGCGGGCAGCGTCGTGTTCCTGTGCGAGATCAGAAAGCGCACGCCGAGCTGCTGTAGTTCGGGCGCGCGCAGCGCGTCGGCGTAGTCGAAATCAATGCCCGGCGGGTAGACGGTGTACAGCGGCGCGATGCGGTTGAAGTCAAGCTGCGTCTGCGGCGCGAGGCCGCGCAT
>CAZDVL010000027.1:0-12228 GCA_964508745.1 uncultured Anaerolineaceae bacterium
CGCGGCGCTCTTTCGAGGCGCAGATCGCCATGTTCCCGGAGATGGTCAACGACACGGTGTTCGAGATGATCCGGCGCTATGAGAACCGCGCGCTGGGCTGGAAGCTGTCCGGCGCGGGCGGCGGCGGCTACCTGATTATGGTGGCCGAACAGCCGATCGCGAAGGCGATTCACGTCAACATCCGGCGCCAGATGGGGTGAACGCGGCCCGCTGGCGGGCGCGTCAATAGCTGCGCCACCAGATGCCGGTGCATTCCGGCAGCAGCACCGACTGTTCGGCGGCCACGCGGTCGGCCAGCGCGTCGCCGAAGAAGAAGCGCGTGAGCGTTTCGGCCTCGGCGGGCGAGCCGAAATAGTAGTCGGTGCGAATCCAGGTGGACTGGAAGCCGTGTTCCTGCTCCAGCCACTGGTAGAGCGCGGCCAGGCCCTCGCTGGGCGGGGTGGGGCGCTTGTGGCCCGTGCCGAGCGTCTCCAGCAGCACGGCCGTGCCGCCGGGGCGCAGCACGCGCCGCATCTCGGCCAGCATCGCGCCGACTTCCGCGCGCCAGGTGTCGGGGTGCCAGCCGACGGCGTGGGCGAAGCTCCAGCCTTCGGCGGCGAGGTCGGCGCAGGCGGCGGGCAGCGGCAGGCGGCGGTTGTCGGCGGCGGCCAGCGCCCAGTTGTCCGCGCCGGTTTCGGCCAGGCGCTGCGCGGCGACGCTGAGCATGTGCGGCGAGGCGTCGAAAGCCCACACGCGGCGCGCCGCCAGCGCCAGCAGGCGCGTCAGCCGCCCGGTTCCCGCGCCGAACTCAACCACGTCCAGCCCGCCGAGCGGCCGGATGCCGTTGAGCGTGGGGAAGATCAGCCCCCGATAGTCCTCTGCCGCCACCAGCGCGTCGTACTGCGCGGCGTGGCGGGCGTAGATGGCGCGGAAATGGTTCTCGGCCACGCTGCCCCTTCTCTGAGCCTGGGCCGCCGGCCGCCGGCATGCAGCGGGCGGTCGGCGGCGCTGATGGCGGCTACTCGCTGAACGCCTCGATCTGCCGGTCGAGCTTGTCCTGGTTGATTTCCGGGTAGTGGTTGAGCAGTTCCTTGAAGCGCAGCATGTACTGCTTCACCTGCGGCCGCGTGTAGGCTTCGAAGCGCAGCGTGATGGCCGGCTGTGTGTTGCTGGCGCGCACCAGCCCCCAGCCGTGTTCGAACTGCGCGCGCGCGCCGTCCAGCGTGATGACTTCCGTTTCCTGCGACAGCTCTCTGGTGATCTCGTCAATGATCTGGAACTTGAGGTTGTCGGGCGCGTCGAGGATGATCTCTGGCGTGGCGGGCAGCTTAGGGATGTCGTCGAACAACTGCGAGATTGAACGGTCGCTGCCGGAGACGATCTGGAGCGTTTTCAGCGCCACCAGCGGCGCGTCGTCGAAGCCGTAGTAGTCCTCGCCGATGAAGATGTGGCCGCTGACCTCGCCGCCCAGCGGCGCGCCCAGTTCGGCCATGCGCTGCTTCATCAGGCTGTGGCCGGTTTTCCACATCTCCGGGATGCCGCCGTACTTCCTGATTTCGTCCGGCAGGGCCATCGAGGCCTTGACATCAAAGACGATGCGCGCGCCAGGCTCGCGGCTGAGCAGGTCGTGGGCCAGCAGCGCCACCAGCCGGTCGGCGGCGATGTGCTCGCCGTGGTCGTCAATGAAGCCGCAGCGGTCGGCGTCGCCGTCGAAGGCCAGGCCCAGGTCGGCGCCCAGCTCGATCACCTTCGCCTCCAGGTCCTTGGTCATCTCAGGGTCTTCGGGGTTGGGCAGGTGGTTGGGGTACGTGCCGTCCGATTCGCAGAACAGGCAGTGTACGGTGATGCCCAGCTTTTCGAGCATCGGCGGGACGTAGGTGCCGCTGAGGCCGTTGCCGGCGTCGAGCACGATGGTGAGCGGGCGGGCGATCTTCACCTTGCTCTGGATGGTGGCCATGTGTTTGTGGATCATGTCGAAATCCTGCTCAACGCTGCCGCTGCCAGTGGCGAAGGTGTCGTTGAGGATGATGTCGAGGATGTCCACGATCTGCTGCCCGGCCAGCGCCAGCCGCCCGTAGGCCATTTTGATGCCGTTGTAGCGCGTGTCGAGGTGGCTGCCGGTGATCATCACGCCGGCGCCGCGCGCGCCATAGCTGGACGAGGCGAAATAGACGGTGGGCGTGAGCACCGCGCCGATGTCGGTCACGTTCAGCCCGGCCGCCAGCGCGCCTTCGATGAGGGCCTGCTTGATGCCGGGCGACGAGGCGCGGTTGTCGCAGCCGATGAACAGGCGCTCGGTCTGGAACTGCTGCTGTAAATAGGTGCCCAGCGCGCGCCCGACCAGCCGCGCCAGCCCCGGCGTGATCTGCGGGTTAGGGCCGCTGACGACCCCGCGGATGTCATATTTGCGGAAAATTGACTTGTCAACCTGTGTCATTCCGTATCCTCCTCCAGTGTCAGTTAGCGGTTCACCAGCGCTGCCGGGCGCTACAGGCTGCCGGCGGCGCTGCGGTACAGCTCGTGGCAGGCCGCGCGCAGCGCGCCGCCGCGCCCGCCGACATGCACGCTGCCGCCGCGCGCCGCCAGGCGGGCCTGCACGCGCAGGCTGGGGTTTTCGATCGGCTGGTAGACGAGCGTCAGCCGCCAGTCCGCCCCGAAGCTGCCGGCGGCCAGCGCCAGCACGCGGTCGAGCGCGGCCTGCGTGTCGGGGTCCAGCCAGCGGCCGTCGTCATATTTTACCGGGCGGCGGGCGGCGGCTTCCAGCGATTTGAAAATGGTGTGGTGGCGGTCCATTTCGTGCCACAGGTCGCGCAGGGCGGCGGGCAGCGAGGGCCGGCCGTCCACTTCTTCGCACAGCTGCCCCCAGGACGCCGCCGCTTTCCAGCACAGGCCGCCCGGCGCGGCGGGGTAAACGCCGAGCGTCAGCAGCGCGTCCGGGCTGTACACCTGGCTGATGTAGCCGATGGTCGCCTGCCACGCCAGAAAGCCGTACTGCGGGCGGCGCGGCAGCGGCTGGGCGCGCAGCGTGTCGTCGCTCATGCGGGTGCTGCCGGGTGCGCGCAGGACACACACATTGTTTTAATTCTCCACACTGATTTCCTTGCCGTCCACGATGGCGGCAAACTGGAGGCCGCTGGCGTTGGCGTCAATGCGGATGCGCGTGCCGGCGGGCGGGTTGGCCTTCAGCAGGAAGTCGGCCAGCGGCTCGCGCACGAAGCGGCGGATGATGCGCCGCAGCGGGCGCGCGCCGTACTCTGGCTCGTCGTTCTGGGCCAGCATCCAGGCGATGGCGGCCTCGCTGAAGTCCATCTCCAGGCCGCGTTCCTGCGCCATCTTGTTTTCCTTCTTCAGCAGCAGCCGAAGGATGGCGGCCAGGTCTTCGCCAGAGAGCGCGTTGAACATGATGATCTCGTCCAGGCGGTTGAGGAACTCAGGCCGGAAGAAGGTGCGGACTTCTTCCATCGTCTCCTCGCGGATTTCGTCGTCAATCACCGGCACGGCCAGCAGGTTCGAGCCGAGGTTGCTGGTGAGGATGATGACCGTCTCGCTGAAGCTGGTCGTGTTGCCGCGCCCGTCGGTCAGGCGGCCTTCCTCGATCATTTGCAGCAGGATGTCGAGGATGCGCGGGTGCGCTTTCTCGACTTCATCGAACAGCACGATGATATAGGGCTGCTGGCGCACGCGCTCGGTAAGCTGGCCGCCGGCCTCGCTGTCCACGTAGCCGGAAGGCGAGCCGATGAGGCGGTTGAGGCTGCTCTCGTCCTTGAACTCGCTCATGTCCAGCGGCAGGATGTCGTCCTCGCGCCCGAACATGAACTCCGCCAGGGCTTTGGCCAGCTCGGTCTTGCCGACGCCGGTTGGCCCCAGGAACAGGAACGCGCCGATGGGCCGTTTGGCGTCCTTGAGGCCGACGCGCGCGGTCTTGATGGCGCGGCTGACGGCCAGCACCGCCTGATCCTGGCCGATGATGCGCTCTTTGAGGTGTTCGACCATGCTGGCGTAGCGCAGGCGCTCGTCCTCGCCCAGCTTGTTGACCGGGACGCCGGTCATCTGGCTGGCGGCCAGCGTGACATCTTCGGGGTCCAGGTCCGAGTCTGTGCCCACGTCCAGCTTGAAGGCCAGGTGCGACTGCTTGCTCATGTTGACCATCGCGGCGGTGCGGTGCAGCAGGTGCTCGGCGCTGCGCGGCAGGGGCGTGGCGCCCATGTAGCGGCGGGCCAGCCGGGCGGCGACCGTCAGCGCGCTGTCGGTGATCTCAAGCTGGTAGTCGGCCTCCAGGTGCGGCTTCTGGATTTTGAGGATTTCGATGGTTTCCTCGACCGACGGCTCTGGCACGCGCAGCAGTTGGCTGTTCTCCGCCAGCGCCATCACCGACGCCAGGCGCGTGTTGTACTCGACCTCGGTGGTGGTGGCGATAATCACCGGGTCGTCGTCGAGGAAGGCTTTCTGGATCAGCGCGGTGGACTTGGTGAAGTCGGCCTTGATCGGCCCGCCGAAGAAGCGGTGCAGGTGCGGGATGAACAGGATGCCGCCGCGCGCCTGGCTCAGCCCGGCGCGGATGGCCTTCTGGTCGTTGTCGAGCAGGGCGGTTTCGTCCACGCTGACGACGCTCTTAAGGTTGTTCGGGCCTTTGCCCTCGGAGATCAGCAGGCCCAGGCTGTAGGCCAGCGTGCGCTTGCCCACGCCGTCCGGGCCGATCAGGATGATGTGGCGGTTGACGGCCTGCGTGAGGATGTTGACCATGTCGCGCAGCAGGTCCTCGCGGAAGTAGACGGCGCGCAGCGCGCCCGACTTCGCGGCGGCCACGAAGTCGCGCGTGGTGCCGGAATCCGCCTTGCCGCCGTACTGCTGCCGGTCGCCGATGATGTCGGTCAGCGCCTTGGGGGTGATGCCGTGCTGGCGCAGCAGGCCGCTGGTGCTGATCGAGCCTTCGGCCAGCACCGCCAGCACGTGGTCGGTGTCTACGCGCACCTCGTCGAGCGAGCCGGCCACGCTGAGCGCGTCGTCAATCAGGATGATCGTCTGGCGCGAAAGCGGCACGGCGCGGTTGCCGGCGGCGATAAAGTCGAGGCTGCCGTTCTGGTCGCGGCGGCTTTCGGAGGCCAGGTGCACCTGGCGTTCCAGCCGCTGCAGGTCCACGCCCCGGCTGCTTTTGAACACCTCCAGCAGGCGGGCGGCGGCGGTGTCGGGGCGGCGCAGCAGGGCCAGCAGAATCAACTCCGGCATGATGGTCGGCTTGTGGTATTCGTCCTTAAGCGCGGCGGCGTCGTTCAGCACCGCGTCCAGGTCTTTCGACAGAAGGTCGGGGTTGAGGGTTCCCATACCGGATTAATCCTGTGGCTGTTATTGTCGTCTCTTAAGGTAACGCGAAACAGGGCGCGGCACAAGGTGGAGGGTGAAGCGGATCATTTATTTAGATCGGGATAGATGGGTCGCAAGGCGATCCACAGTTCTTTTGTGAGTGGTTGCAGCTTATCGTGGACAACACTCCATACAATGTCGTAGTTGATGGCATTGTAGGCATGCACAAGCCGATTGCGCATTCCGATTATATTTGCCCATTCAATGGCAGGCAAAGCAGCCTGAGCTTCCGGCGAAACGCCATTGGCTGCTTCGCCCATAACCTGCAAAGCGTGTACGACAGCATATGCCAGCAGAGGATCATCATCAAGATTCTCGCGTGTCTTGCCCTCAAGGAACTGACGGGCAAGCCAGGCATTTTCCAGCATATCGCGCAAGCGCGCGGCATCACGTTTAGTCAGGTCGCTCATAGATGACCTGCGCTTCTGCCATGATGTCCGGTTTGATCCAGGGCCGCAGCGAGTTGGGCGTGCCTAAGTCCACCGGGTGCTGGAAGATGGCTGCCAGTTCGTCGGGCCAACTGCCGTAAAATTCCCAGCCTGGCACGTGTTCGGGGTCAAATTCAACCAGAATATCCACGTCGCTGTCAGCGGAGAAATCGCTGCGCAGCACGGAGCCAAACAGCCACATGCGGACGATGTGATGTCGCTGGCAGAAGTCGGCCAGCGCGGCATAGGGAATAGGCATGGCAGCCTGAACGCTGTGGATCATGATGCATCGTCCTGTTATCTGCCGATATTATACGCTGCACGGCCCATTTTTCACGGCTGCGGCAGCGCAGGCTCCAGCGCGACGGGCAGGCGGCCTGTGAAGGGGATCGCCCCGAACAGGGCCGCGCAGGCCGCCGGCACGGCGGGGCGCGCCGGGCTGTAAGTCAGCGCGTAGCCGGCGATGTCGGGGAAGGCGCGCCAGTCGTAGGGCGAGAAGATGGCCACCACAACCGTTTTCTCCGGCGGCAGGGCGCGCACGAGCGCCTGCTGGCGCGGGTTGCTGATGGCGTTCTGCGTAAAGACCACCATGACATCGGCCCAGCGAGCCGCGTCCTGCACCCAGCCGATCTCGTCGTCGCCGGGCGCGTCGCCGATGCCGACCCAGCGGATGTCGCTGCGGTACAGGCCGCACTCGTTGTAGATTTGCGCGCGCGTCGCCAGGAAGGCGATGGCGACGCGCTGGTCTGGCCGCAGCGGCAGCAGGCCGTTGTCGTCGTAGGCCAGCGTGACGCCGGCGCGGAACAGCTCGTCAAGGACGGCGGCGTGTTCGGGCGTGCCCACCCGCGCGGGCGCGGCGCTGGCGTCCACCGGCTGCCAGTCGAGCAGGCCGAAGCGGCGCTTGGCGTCGAGGATGCGCCGCACGGACTCGTCAATGCGCGCCTCGGCGATTGTGCCGGCGCGCACCGCGTCCAGCACCGCCTGGATCATGCGCTCGGCCAGGGGCAGGCCGACGCCCGGCCCGGCGGAGATCAGGTCAGCGCCGGCCAGCACCGCGCGCACGGCGGCGTCCTCATAGGTGAAATTGGTGTCAATGGCGTCCATGTCGAGCGCGTCGGTAAGCACCAGGCCGTCGAACCCCAGGTCGTTGCGCAGCAGGCCGGTGATCACGGCGGGCGACAGGCTGGCGGGCAGGCCCGGCTCCGGCTCGATCTGCGGATACCAGATGTGGGCGACCATCACGGCGGCGGCCCCGGCCTCGATGCCGGCGCGGAACGGGACCAGCTCGACGGCGTCCAGGCGCTCGCGCGTGTGGTTGAGCGCCGGCAGGATGACGTGCGAGTCTTGGCTGGTGTCGCCGTGGCCGGGGAAATGTTTGAGCGTCGCCAGCACGCCGGCGTCCTGAATGCCCTGCACCGTCCCGGCGATGGCCTCGCCGACGACATCGGGGACGCTGCCGAAGGAACGCAGGCGGATAATGGGGTTGTCGAGGTTGGTTTCAAGGTCGGCCACCGGGGCCAGGTTCATGTTGATGCCGACCGCGGCCAGCTCGCTGGCGAGCGTGTAGCCGTAGCGGCGGGCGGTTTCCGGCCCGGCGGCGGCGGCGATCATCGGGCCGGGGAAGGCCGTGAAGCCGTCGGTCAGGCGCTGGACGATGCCGCCTTCCTGGTCAATGGCGATCAGCAGCGGCGGCCCGCCGGCGGCGGTGATGGCCTGCTGGTAGGCGTTGGTGAGGTTGGCGACGGCGCCGGGCGCGCCGGTGTTCGACGTGAACAGCACCACGCCGCCCGGCTGCCAGCGCTGGAGGAAGCCGCGGCCCGCCTCGGTGATCTGCGCGCCGTGCAGCGTCACCAGAAACATCTGCGCGACGCGCTGTTCCAGCGTGAGGCCCGCCTGCTGCGGCGGGGCGAAGCCGGCCAGCGTCAGCAGGGCCAGCGTCAGGAATGGGATCAAGCGTTTCTTCAAGGTGGGCCGGGCCGCCGTTACTGCGCCTGTTCGCTGAGGCGATAGCCGATGCCGCGCACGTTCACGATCAGGTCGGCGTCCTGGCCGGCCTGCTTGAGCTTGCGCCGCAGGTTGCTGACGTGCGGGCGGATCACCTCGCGGGCTTCGGTTTCGTCCACGGTGTAACCGCGCACCTCGCGCACCAGCTCGTGGCACGAGACGACGCGCCCGCGGTGCGCCGCCAGGTACAGCAGCAGGTCGAACTCGGTGGGCGTCAGGTCAATGGGGCGGTCGCCCACCGCGATCTGGTAGCGGCCTGGGTAGATCGTGAGCGGGCCGAGGGTCATGTTGGTGGTGACCGGCTCCTCGACCGACTCGGCCGCTTTCGGCGGCACGGCGTCCGGGTCCTCGAGGGCGCGCACCACATCCACGTCGGCGCGCGTCAGCTCGCTGACGTTGCTGCGGATGGCGTCCAGCAGGGCGCGGCGGCGGCGGAGGTTGCGCGCGCGCTCGACGCCGCGCGCCACGCTCTGGCGAATGTCCTGGCTGGAACTGGGCTTGATCAGGTAATCGTGCGCGCCCAGGCGCAGGGCCTCGACGGCGGTTCCCAGGCTGGCGTAGCCGGTCATGAGGATCACGATGGCGTCAGGGGCGACCTCTTTGATGCGGCGCAGCAGCTCGACGCCGGTCAGGCCGGGCATACGAATGTCGGTCAGCACCACGTCGCAGTGCTGCTTCTTCATAATGTCGAGGGCTTCTTCGCCGCTGGCGGCCTCATTGACGTTGTAGCCCACGCGCTGAAGCGTCTTGCTCACCGAGTAACGGATAGCGCCTTCATCATCAACGACCAGAACATTCGCGTTTTCGTTTGCGTTCATTGCGCACAGTCTTGTTAATAGATAGCTCAATCCTTTCTTCAGGATACATAATGTAACATTTTTTTGCAAATGGCAGGTTGAGGATTTCTACACGCTGGGTTACGGATTGTCGGTGGGCGCGCCCCAGCTAAACCAGACGGCCTGCGCGCCGGGCGCGGGCCGGGCGAAGCGGTCGCTGGTGGCCCAGCGCGGCGCGCAGACGGCGGCGATCTCGCCGTCGGCGTCGAGCAGGGGAAGCTGGTCGCGCAGGTGGCGCGGAATCCGGCGGTCGTTGAGCCACTGCTTGAGCTTCTGCGTGTGGCCGCCCAGGCCGGGCGGCGCGAAGCGGTCGCCGGGGCGGCGCGTGCGCAGCGTGAGGCGGGCGGCGGGGGGCAGGTGCAGCGCGGCCCCGCCCGGCGCGAGGGCGGCGCGCAGCGCCCAGCCGCCGGGCAGGAAGGTCAGGCCGGGGGCGCTGACGGCGACAGCCGCGCCGGGTTCCAGCAGCGGGAAGGGGGGCACGGCGTGGGGCGCGGCGGCCTGCTCGACGATCACGCGGTCGTAGTCCAGGCGCAGGCGCAGGCCGCCCGGCAGCGCAGCAGCGGCGCCGGTGTGGGCGGTGAGCGCCAGCGCGCAGGCCGCCTCAGCGTGGTCGAAGCTGACTTCCGCCGCGCTGTTGAGCTGCTGCGCCGCCCAGTGTACGAAACGCCAGCGCAGGGCGGGGTGCAGCGCGCGGAAGGCGGCGCGCTCCAGGCTGACGCGCCCGGCTTCGCGCGCCAGATGCGGCGCGATGGCCTGCGCGAGCTGGCCCTGGAGGTAGTCGTTTTCGGCGGCGGACTGGGCGGCGAAGCGCGCCAGCGCGCGCTGCGCCCGCGGGTTGATGCGCTCCAGCGCCGGGATCACCTCCAGGCGCAGCCGGTTGCGCGCGTAGGCGGGGTCCTGGTTGGTGCTGTCCTGGCGCGCCTCCAGGCCCAGTTGGGCGCAGTAAGCGTCAATTTCGGCGCGCGTCAGGCCCAGCAGCGGGCGGATGAGCGCCAGGTCGGGGTGGCCGGGCAGCGCGGCCAGCGGCAGCATCGCCGCCACCCCGGCGCTGCCCGCGCCGCGCGCCAGCCGCAGCAGCACGGTTTCGGCCTGGTCGCCGGCGTGGTGGCCGACAGCGACGCGCTGCGCCCCGGCGGCGCGGGCGGCGGCGGCCAGGAAGCTGTAGCGGGCGGCGCGCAGCGCGCCCTCAGAGGCGGGCAGGCCGGCGGCGCGGCCTGTCGTCAGGGGGACGCCCAGCGCGGCGCAGACGCCGGCGACAAACGCCGCGTCGGCGGCGCCGGCCGCGCCGCGCACGCCGTGGTCGAAGGTGGCGGCGTGCAGATGGCAGCCCAGCCGGGCGCGCCGCGCGTGCAGCGCGTGCAGCAGCGCCAGCGAGTCGGCGCCGCCGGAGACGGCGACCAGCACCACGCTGCCGGGCGGGATCAGCTGGCGGCGGGCGCAGGCGCGGTAGACGGCATCAGGGAAGGTGGTCATGGCTGTACCTTTGCGCTGACGGTATTATAACGGCGGCGCAGATGGTCAGTGTAGGTGCTTTCCGATTGCGCGGGGGGCGTGTTATAATGCCGCGCTGTTCAACGCCGCGAGGAGACACTTGTGCTCAGCCCGCTGGATTATTTTCTTGGCCTCTTTTCTCTCGACATCGGCATTGACCTGGGGACCGCCAACACGCTGGTGAGCGTGCGTGGCAAGGGCATTGTCATCAACGAGCCGTCGTTTGTGGCGATTGAGAAAAAGACGCGCCGCCCGATTGAGGTGGGGGCGCGGGCCAAGGAGATGTGGAGCAAGAATCCGAAGGATATCCTGGTGGTGCGCCCGCTGCGCGACGGCGTGATCAGCGAATTTGAAGTCACCGAGGCCATGCTGCACCACCTGATCGCCAAGGCGCACGAACAGACCTGGGTCCCTATCCCGCGGCCGCGCGTGGTCGTTGGCATCCCCAGCGGCGTGACCGAGGTGGAGAAGCGCGCCGTGTTCGACGCCACCATCAGCGCCGGCGCGCGCGAGGCCTACCTGGTTGAGGAGCCGGTGGCGGCGGCCATTGGCGCGGGCCTGCCGGTGCAGGAAACGCGCGGCAGCATGATTATTGACATCGGCGGCGGCACGACCGAGGTCGCCATTTTCTCGCTGGGCGGCATCGTCATCAGCCGTTCGATCCGCGTGGCCGGCGACGAGATGGACGAGGACATCGTGCAGTATATGCGCACCAAGCACAACCTGCTCATCGGCGAGCCGACGGCGGAAAAGGTCAAGATCGAGATCGGTTCGGGCTTCCCGCTGGCGCAGGAACGGGTGATGTCGGTCAAGGGGCGCAACCTGATGACGGGCCTGCCGGCGTCGGTCGAGGTCAGCTCGATTGAAATCCGCGATGCGCTGTCCGGCTCGGTGGACATCATCGTGGACACGGTCAAGGACGCGCTCGACGACACGCCGCCGGAGCTGGTGGCCGACCTGATGGAGAGCGGCATCTGCATGGCGGGCGGCAGCAGCCAGCTCAAGGGCCTGCCGGAACGCATGGCCGAGGAAGTCAACATCCGCGTGTGGCTGGCCGAGGACGCCATGACGTGCGTCGCGCGCGGGGCCGGGCGCGTGCTGGAGGACTATAACAACCTGCGCCGCCTGCTGGTGGGCCTGGAGCGCGGCAGCACACAGCACTGACGCTGAATATTTACCCGCGCGTCTGCTATAATTCCCTGTCAAACATGCATTGAGGTGTGGTGCGCGTGCGAACGTGGCGTTCTAACCGGCTGTTGTTCCTGGCCGTCAGCCTGCTGGTCAGCGCCGGCCTGATTGTCACCAGCCAGCTTGGGCTGCTGCGCCCGCTGGAGGACCTGGCGGCCGTGCCGCTGAACCTGGTGTCCGGCGTGTTCAACCGGCTGGCGCTGCAGGTGGCCGGCGGCGTTGAGGACCTGACGGAGCTGCAAACCCTGCGCCAGCGCAACGCCGACCTGGAGGAGGCGCTGGCCCAGTACCAGACGGAGCTGGTGGACCTGCGCGAGATCGCCAGCGACTATCAGCGGCTGGCGGCGCTGCTGGACTACACGACGCAGGTCGCCAACCAGGATTTTGTCGCGGCGGACGTGATCGGCATTGACCAGATGGCGCTGCGGCGCACGCTCACGATTAACCGGGGCACGCGCGACGGCATCACCGTGGGCATGCCGGTCGTTACCGGCAGCGGCCTGGTGGGGCGCATCCTCAGCGTGGGGGCGACATCGGCGCGGGTGCTGCTGATTACCGACCGCGACAGCGCCGTCAGCGCCCGGCTGCAGTCCACGCGCGCGGTCGGCAGCGTGCGCGGGCAGACATCCGGCAGCCTGCGCATGGAGATGATTCCGCTGGGCCAGACGGTGCAGGTGGGCGACCTGGTGATCACGTCGGGGCTGGGCGGCAACTTTCCGCCGGACATCGTGATCGGCATCGTTACCAGCACGCGCCAGTTCGAGTTCGAGCTGGCCCAGGAGGCGGAGCTGACCAGCCTGAACGACTTCGAATCGCTGGAGTTTGTGCTGGTGATCACCAGCTTCGAGCCGGTGGATATGTCGGCATTCGAGTCTTAAGCGGGTTGTAACGGCCTATGGGCAACTTCCTGAGCCTGCCGCTGCTGGCGCTGGCGGCGGTGA
>CAZDVL010000027.1:12328-20816 GCA_964508745.1 uncultured Anaerolineaceae bacterium
CAGGGCGTCGTGTGGGCGTTCACCGGCGGCCTGCTGCAGGACCTGCTGTCTGCCGCGCCGCTGGGCATGTCGGTCGTCGGGCTGGTGCTGGTCGTGTTTATGGTTTACGCGGTGCAGCGCCAGGTGTACAGCGTCAGCCTGCCGCTGCTGGCGCTGCTGCTGCTGGCGGCGGCGGTGGTGCAGCAGGCGGCGCTGCTGCTGCTGCTGCTGCTCACCGGCCTGCGCCTGGACGTGGTGCGCGACCTGAACTATGTGGTGTTTCCGACGCTGGTGTATAACCTGGCGCTGTTCTGGCCGGTGTACTGGCTGCTGCGCCGCGTGCAGCGGCGCTACGCCACCGACCGGCGCTTTTTCTCGTGATGGCCTGGTGTGAGGTTTAACGTATGCAGCGCTTGTTGCCCTTCCAGGGGTGGCGCCTGACGTTCTTTCAGGGGCTGGTTTTCGCCATTTTCCTGGTGTTTTCGATCCGCCTGTACGACCTGCAGGTGGTCCGCACCGAGGAATACCAGCTTTATGCCGACGACAACCGGCTGAACGAGCTGCTGCTGGCCGCGCCGCGCGGCGTGATCTTTGACCGCTATGGCGAGCCGCTGGCGGTGAATGTGCCGGCGTACAACGTGACGATTGTGCCGGCGGCCCTGCCCGGCAGCGAGGAAGAGGCCCTGGCGATCTTCAACCGCCTGTCGGCGCTGGTGGGCGTGCCGCCGACCGCCGCGCTGGCCGCCGGGCGCGGCGTGCGCAGCATCGAGGAGCTGGTGGACGAGGGCGCGCGCATCGCGCCGTTCCGCCCGGTGGTGGTGGCGACCGACGTTGAGCTGAACGCCGCCATGCAGATTATGGAGGAGCGCGTCAGCCTGCCGGGCGTGGATATCGAGCCGATCGGCGTGCGCCAGTACCCGACCGGCGCGCTGACCACGCAGGTGGTTGGGTATATGGGGCCGATCCCGGAGGCGGAGGCGGCGGCGCTGCGCGAGCAGGGCTACAACCCGGCGTTCGACCGCATCGGCTATGCGGGCGTGGAATTTTTTCTGGAGGACATCCTCAGCGGCGAGCGCGGGCGCGAGCTGCGCGAGGTGGACGTGGCCGGCGAGGTGGTCAAGGTCATCAGCCAGGTGCCGGCCACGCCCGGCCAGAACGTGCGCCTGACGCTCGACACGCAGCTTCAGCAGGCCGCGGAGACCGCGCTGCGCAACCGCATCACGCTGGTGAACGCCAGCGAGGGCCGCATCCGCACGCAGTCCGGCGTGGTGATCGCCATGAACCCCAAGACCGGCGAGGTGCTGGCGCTGGTGAGCTGGCCCACCTACGACAACGAGCGTTTCGCGCGCGCCATTGACTACAGGTATTACCTGGAGGTGCTGAACGACTCGCAGAAGCCGCTGATCAACCACGCGATCAGCTCGCTGTACCCGCCCGGCTCGGTGTGGAAGCTCATCACGGCGGCGGGCGTGCTGGAGGAGGAGGTGATCGCGCCGCAGACCACGCTGAACGACCCCGGCCGGCTGGTGCTGCCCAACCGCTACGCGCCCAACGACATCGCCGCCGCGCAGACGTTCGTCTGCTGGAACCGCAAGGGGCACGGGCTGGTCAACATGATTGACGGCATCGCGCAGAGCTGCGACGTGTATTTCTACCAGGTGGGCGGCGGCAACCCGGAGCTGTCGCCGGAAACGCTGCGCCCCAACGGCCTGGGGCCGGTGGACCTGTTCCGTTACGCGACCGCGTTCGGCGTTGGCTCTGAGCTGGGCATCGAGCTGCCGGGCGAGCAGACCGGGCGCATGCCTGACCCGGACTGGAAGCGCCGCGTGTACGGCGAGAACTGGTCCACCGGCGACACGTACAACGCGGCGTTCGGCCAGGGGTATGTGACGACCACGCCGCTTCAGTTGATCGCCTCGACGGCGGCGATCGCCAACGGCGGCGTGCTCTACCAGCCGACGCTGGTCAACAGCCTGCTGGACGCCGAAGGCAACGTGATCCAGCCGTTCGAGCCGCAGGTGCTGCGCCACGTCAACATTGACAACCTGGACCCGACAGAGCCGATCCGCCTGCTGCTGCTGGAGGATATGATTATGAAGGGGCCGTCCAGCCTGGCGTGCCTGTGCGAGACGAGCAGCGCGTTCTACAACCCGCTGCGCTGTGACCCGGAGAACTACAGCAACACGGTGGACATCAGCCCGGACCCCTTTGCCCAGGACCTGCGCCAGTACACGATCGCGATTCCGTACAACTATGTGTTCAACGGCGGGGTGTGCGACCCGCTGCGCTTCGACGACCGCTACACGCCGCCGTTCACCAGCACCGAGAACATCCTGCTGGTCGAGCAGGGGATGCGCGCCGCCGTGACGGTCGGGACGGCGAAGCCGGCCAACCTGACGTATGTCAATGTGGCGGGCAAGACGGGCACGGCGGAGTACTGCGACGAGATCGCGTGGCCGCTGGGGCTGTGCGTGCCGGGCAACTGGCCGTCGCACGCCTGGTTCACGGCTTACGCGCCCTACGAGGACCCGGAGATCATCATCATCGCGTTTGTGTATAACGGCGGCGAGGGGTCGCTGGTGGCGCTGCCGATCGTGGTCGAGACGATGGAAGCGTATATGCGCCTGAAGAACGAGCGCGAAAACCCCGCCGTGCCGCCAGCCGCGCCCGTGCAGGCCGGCTGATGGGGGCGATGGCGGTGCTGGCGGCGGCGCAGGCGCGGCGGCAAACGGCGCTGTACTGGCTGCCGGGGCTGGCCGCCGGCCTGGCGGCGTGGCTGGCGTTCCTGGCGCTGGGCGAAACGTCGCTGATTCGCGCCGCGGGCCTGGCGCTGGTGATCGTCGGCATGGCGATGACGCTGCGGCGCTGGGGCGCGGCGCTGGCGGTGATCGGCGGGCTGGCGCTGGCGTTCAGCCCGGCGTTCTGGTCGCAGACGGGCGGCGCCGACAGCCTGAGCCTGCCGCTGACGCTGGCCGTGCTGGCGCTGGCGGCGCTGGCGGGGGCGCTGCTGGTGCGCCTCAGCCGCCGGCCCTACCTGGGCGCGGCGGCCGCGCTGCTGGTGTTCACGGTGCTGTTCTGGAGCGGGCTGGCCAACCCCGGCAGCCTGCGCCTGACCACGCTGCTGACTGTGTGGCTGCTGTACCTGCTGGTGGACCTGCTGTGCATCACCAACCCGCGCCCGGACGACGAGCCGGCGGCGGGGCCGGCGGGGCCGCAGCACACCGTTGGGCTGCTGCTGCTGCTGGCGCTGGGAACACTCAACGACCCGCTGTTCACGCTGATCGTGCCGGCGACGGCGCTGGGGCTGGCGGCGAGCCGCGTGCGCCTGTCCCGCTGGTACTGGCTGGCGCTGGCGGTTGTCGCGGCGGTGGGCGTCTACGGCGTCGCGGACACGTATATCGCGTCAACGTGGTGGCGCTTCCCGGCGGCGCAGGCCGAGGCGGCGGGCCTGCGCGTGCCGTATGTGCTGGCCGACGGCTGGCGCGAGGCGTCGCGCTGGATTTACCTGCTGCAGCTCGTCACCTGGCAGTTCACGGCGGCGGGGGTGGCGCTGGGCGTAATGGGCCTGGCGCGGCTGGCGCGCTGGTATCCGCCGCTGGGGCTGGTGACGATGGCGGCCTACGCTACGTATGCGCTGTTCGGGCTGGTATACTTCGGGCGCGACGGCACGGTGCTGCTGCTGCCGCTGCTGGTGATCCAGGTGTTCTGGATGACATATGCGGTTCACGCGCTGGGACAGTGGCTGCGGCAGGGGCTGCGGCTGGGCGGCGCGGCCCGCTGGCTGGCCCCGGCTGTCTACACGCTGCTGCCCCTGGCGCTGTTGCTGCGCATCGTGGGCGGCGTATAGCGGAAGTCATAAAAATCAGTATAGTAGAGTTTGTCAGGTTTATTTGCAGCCAGCAGAGAGCCGGGCGGCGCCAATGAGTAAGCGGGTGTAATGCAGCAGGAACAGAGTTTCGCCATTAAAGGCACACGTGACGGGTTGTTGATCGCCCTCAGCCCGACTGAGGAATGGAACGCGGTGCTGACCGACCTGGCCGCGCACATTGACCAGCGCCAGAGCTTCTTCGCGGGCGCGCGCATTATCGTTGATGTCAGCGAGCGGCCCGTGCCCAAACACGAGCTTGGCTCGCTCAAGGCGCTGCTGGAGCGGCGCGACCTGCATCTGTGGGCCGTGCTGAGCGACAGCCAGACGACCAACGACGCCAGCGCCGCGCTGGACCTGCGCACCAGCGTCGGCGGGCTGGTGGCGGGGCGGGGCGAGCCGGAGGCAACGGCCTTTAACAACCCGGAGGAAGTGGGCACCGGCGGCGTCCTGATCCGGCGCACGCTGCGTTCGGGGCGCACCGTGCACAGCGCCGGGCATGTGGTGGTGATTGGCGATGTCAACCCCGGCGCGGAGATAGTGGCGCTGGGGGATGTCATTGTGTGGGGACGGCTGCGCGGCAATGTCCACGCAGGGGCAGACGGCGACGAGAGCGCGGTGGTCTGCGCGCTGGACATGACGCCGACGCAGCTTAGAATCGCCAGCTATATTGTCACCTCGCCGCCGGACAACAAGCGCCGCAACCCCCGGCCAGAAGTGGCGAGCGTGCGCAATGACCAGATTATTGTCGAGGCCTGGGCCTGACGCGAAAGGGACGTTTCATGGGGGCAAAAGTAATCACTGTCACGTCCGGGAAAGGCGGTGTGGGCAAAACCACGGCGACCGCCAACCTGGGCGTGGCCCTGGCCCGGATGAACAAGAAAGTGACCGTGGTTGACGCGGACATCGGCCTGCGCAACCTGGACGTGGTGATGGGCCTGGAAAACCGCATCGTCTACGACCTGGTGGACGTGGTCGAGGGGCGCTGCAAGCTGCGACAGGCGATGATCAAGCACAAACAGTTCAGCGACCTGTACCTGATTCCCGCCGCCCAGACGCGCGACAAGACCGCCGTCAGCCCGGCGGATATGGTGCAGTTGGCGGACAGGCTGCGCCCGGAGATGGACTTCATCCTCATTGACTCGCCGGCGGGCATTGAGCGCGGCTTTCGCAACGCGGTTGCCCCGGCGGACGAGGTGCTGATCGTGACGAACCCGGAGGTGTCGGCTGTGCGCGACGCCGACCGCATCATCGGGCTGCTGGAGGCGGAGAACAAAGGGCCGGGCAAGCTGGTGCTCAACCGCGTCAAGGCGGATATGGTGCGCAAGGGCGAGATGCTCTCGGCGGAGGACGTGACCGACATTCTGGCGATCAAGCTGATCGGCATTGTGCCGGAAGACGAGGGCGTTGTGCCGGCCTCGAACAGCGGCATACCCGTAACGCTCAACGAGAATTCACGCGCGGGGCAGGCGTTTCGCAACATTGCGCGGCGGCTCAACGGTGAAGATGTCCCGTTCCTGCAGATAGGCGACAGCGGCAGCTTCATGCAGCGGTTGGCGCGCCTGTTCAGCGGCAGCGATGCCAGATGAGGGGGTAGACGAGTATGCCAGGTTTCTTAGACCGGGTGCTGGGCAGAGGGTCGTCAAAAGGCAGCGGCTCGACAGCGAAGGAGCGCCTGCAGTTCATTCTGGTTCACGACCGGATCCAGCTGCCGCCAGAGCGTTTGCAGGCGATGAAGCAGGAAATTCTGGAAGTGATCTCGAAATACGTGTCGGTGGACCGGGAAAACGTGGATATCGCGCTGCAGCAGCGCCACCGCGACAGCCTGATCGTGGCGGAGATTCCGTTTTCCAAGCCGATGGAGGGCGCCGACCCTGACGAGGACGACGAACTGCCCGCGCCGCGCCAGTTCAGCGACGACGAGCAGGCTGAGGACGACAAGCCAGCCAGCAAATGAGCCAACCTTGTATTGCTGTGCCGGGTTTTGTATGATGCCGCACGATAACCGGCGATAAAGCGCGTGCGGCATGAGTTCGACTGTAAACATCTGGCGTCGTTTTGATTACCTGCTGTTCGGCGTCACCGGGCTGCTGATTGCCTTTGGCATCCTCATGATTCGCAGCGCCACCCAGGGCGCGATTGACCCGACGCTGATCACCCGTGTGCCTGACCAGATTCAGTTCGCCGTGCTGGGCCTGTTCATTATGCTGGGCCTGTCGCTGCTCGACTACCGACTGTTGGGCGGGATGAGCCTGTGGCTGTACCTGCTGATGGTCGGCCTGCTGGTGCTGGTGATTTTCTTCGGCGTGGAGGGCGACGCCGGCGGCAAAAGCTGGATCAACCTGGGCATTCGCATCCAGCCGGCGGAGATCGCCAAAGTGCTGATTATCGTCACGCTGGGCTATTTTCTGGCGCGGCGCGGCGAACGGCACGCCAGCCTGAAAACCGTGTTCCTGTCGCTGCTGTACCTGGGCGTCCCGGCGGCGCTGATCTTCATCCAGCCGGACCTGGGCATGACGACGGTGTTCGCCTTTATCTGGCTGGTGCTGATCTGGGCGGCGGGGCTGCGGCTGCGGCATATCGCCATTTTCGCGCTGGTGGGGGTGCTGGCCGCGCCGGTGGTCTGGAGCCGGATGGAACCCTACCAGCAGTCGCGCATCACCACGTTCGTTTTCCCGGAAAGCGACCCGGACGCCTACTACAACATCCGCCAGTCGCTGATCAGCGTCGGCTCAGGCGGGGTGGTGGGCAAGGGCTACACCAGCGGCACACAGAACCGGGGGCGCTTCCTGCGCGTGCGCCACACGGACTTCATTTTCAGCGTGATTTCTGAAGAATTCGGGTTCGTCGGCAGCGTCAGCGTGCTGGCGCTGCTGGGGCTGATAATTATGCGCATCCTCAACGGCGCGCGCAGCGCCGTAGACCCGTTCGGCAGCCTGATCTGCTACGGTGTGGCGGCCTTTATTTTCTTCCAGACGGTGACGGCGGTCGGCATGAACGTCGGGCTGGTGCCGGTGACTGGGCTGACGCTGCCGCTGATCAGCTCTGGCGGCACGTCGCTGCTGTCAACGATGGCCGGCATCGGCCTGGCGCAGAGCGTGATCGCCCGCCGCCGCCGCGTGTAGGGCGCGTGATTTCCCTTTTGTAACCCGCAGGAGAACAGGTTGTGACCCAGGCAAGCGATCGTCCCGTGCGTGTGCGTTTTGCGCCCAGCCCGACCGGCCCGCTGCACATCGGCGGCGTGCGCACGGCGCTGTTTAACTGGCTGTTCGCGCGCCACCACAACGGCGCGTTTATCCTGCGCATTGAGGACACCGACCAGAAGCGCTACGTGCCCGGCTCGATTGAGGCGCTGATGGAGTCGCTGCGCTGGGTGGGCATTGAGTGGGACGAGGGGCCAGACATAGGCGGGCCGTATGGGCCGTATGTGCAGTCGGAGCGGCTGCCGCTGTACCAGGAGTGGGCGCGCTGGCTGGTCGAGCACGACCGGGCCTACCCGTGCTACTGCACGCCGGAGCGGCTGGAGCAGGTCAGCGCGGAGAAGGCAGCGCGCCGGGAACAGCCCGGCTATGACCGTCACTGTCGCAGCCTGACGGCGGCAGAGCGCACCGCGCGCGACGCGGCGGGCGTGCCGCGCGTGATCCGCTTCAAAATGCCGCTGGACGGCGAGACGGTCGTGCGCGACCTGATCAGGGGCGATGTGGCGTTCGACAACGCCCTGCAGCAGGACACTGTGCTGCTGAAATCTGACGGCTTCCCGACGTATCACCTGGCGAACGTGGTGGACGACCATTTTATGGCGATCTCGCACGTGCTGCGCGCCAACGAGTGGATGCCGTCGCTGCCGCTGCACGTGCAGTTGTGGGCGGCGTTCGGCTGGGAGCCGCCGCAGTACGCGCACCTGCCGGTGCTGCTCAACCCCAACGGCAAGGGCAAGCTGAGCAAGCGCCACGCCGGGTTCACGCAGGATGGACGGCGGGTGCTGGTGCTGGCGCAGGAGTTCCGCGAGGCCGGCTATCTGCCGCAGGCGCTGGTCAACTTCCTGACGAACATCGGCTGGAACTTTGGCGACGAGCGCGAGGTGTTCACGGTGGACGAGGCGGCGGCGCGCTTCAGCCTGGCGCACGTCAACCCGGCGGACAGCATCTACCCGATTGAGAAGCTCGACTGGCTGAACGGCGTGTACATCCGCGAGCTGCCGGTTGAGGAGCTGGCGCGCCGCCTGCGCGAGCCGCTGGCCGCCGCCGGGCTGGAGGCGGACGACGAGCTGCTGCTGAAGGTGGCGCCGCTGGTACAGACGCGGCTGAAATCGCTCAACGAGGTGGTCGAGATGGCCGGCTTCTTCTTCCGCACGCCGTTCGCGCCCGCGCCGGCGGGGCAGCTCATCCAGAAGAAGATGGACGCCGCCGGGACGCGGGCCGCGCTGGAGGCCGCCGCTGGCCGGCTGGCCGGCGCGGACGACTTCACGCATGCCGGCCTGGAGCCGGTTATGCGCGCGCTGGCCGACGAGCTGGGCCTGAGCGCCAGCCAGCTTTTCGGCGCGCTGCGGGTGGCGGTCACGGGGCAGCCGGTGGCGACGCCGCTGTTCGAGACGATGGAAATTCTGGGGCGGGACACCGTGCTGGCGCGCGTGCGGGCGGCGGC